>NZ_JAYESI010000027.1:0-116280 GCF_041903675.1 Corallococcus sp. RDP092CA
ACCTGGGCCGCAATGACTCGCAGGTGAAGCTGCGCGGCTTCCGCATCGAGCTGGGCGAAGTCGAGGCCGCCCTCGCCTCCCACCCCTCCCTCGCACAGGCCGTCGCCCTCGTCCGCGAGGACCGCCCCGGCGACAGGCGCCTCGTCGCCTACCTCATCGCTCGGCCCGGTCAGGCGGTTCCGGCGGACGAAGCCCTGCGCGCGCATCTGAAGCAGGGGCTGCCGGAGTACATGGTGCCGCAGCACTTCGTGGCCCTGCCCGCGCTGCCGCTCACGCCGAACGGCAAGGTGGACCGCAAGGCCCTGCCGTCACCGCAGGTGGAGTCGCAGGAGGACGCCTACGTCGCGCCTCGCGACGAGACGGAGCAGAAGCTCGCGGCCATCTTCGCGGACGTGCTGGGGCTGCGCCGGGTGAGCGTCACGGCGGACTTCTTCCGCCTGGGCGGCCACTCGCTGCTCGCGTCGCAGGCCCTCACGCGCGCGAGCCGCGACCTGGACGTCAGCCTCACGCTGCGCCGGATGTTCGAGGCCCCCACCGTGGAGAAGCTGGCCCGGCTGGTGCGCGGCGCTGACGGGGCCGCGAGCCCCGCGCAGCGCATCTCGCCCCGTGCGGGCACCGCGCCCGCGCCGCTGTCCCTCATGCAGCAGCGGCTGTGGTTCCTGGAGCAGCTCAACCCGGGCACGGCCGTCTACAACCTGCCCTCCGCGTTCCGCCTCCACGGCGCGCTGGACGTGGGCGCGCTGCGCTTCAGCTTCAACAAGCTGCTGGAGCGCCAGGCGTCGCTGCGCACCTTCGTGCGGTGGGACGAGGGCACGCCGGTGCAGCACGTGGCCCCGTCCCTGACGGTGGAGCTGGAGCCGGTGGACCTGGAGCCCGTCCCCGCGCACCAGCGCGAGGAGGACCTGCTGCGCCGCCTCCAGGCGCTGGCGGACGAGTCCATCCCCATCACCGCGCCGCCGCTGTTCCGGCTGACGCTGTACCGGCTGGGCGCCGCCGAGCACGTCCTCTTCTTCATGCCCCATCACCTCATCTGGGATGGGTGGTCGTTCGACGTGTTCCTGCGCGACCTGGACATCATCTACTCCGCGCTCACGCAGGGACAGGAGCCCAAGCTCCCCACGCTGCCCATCCAGTACGCGGACTTCACCGAGTGGCACCGCAGCTGGCTCCAGGGCGAGGAGTTGGAGCGGCAGGCGCGCTACTGGAAGGAGAAGCTCTCCGGGAGCCTGCCCGCGCTGGAGCTGCCCACGGACAAGCCGCGTCCCGCGCAGATGAGCCTCAAGGGCGGCACCGAGCCCTTCGTCCTCACCGGCGCGGAGGTGGACGCCCTCACGAAGCTGGGCCGCGAGTCCAACGCCACGCTCTACATGGTGCTGCTCACGGCGTTCAAGACGCTGCTGCACCGCTACAGCGGCCAGGAGGACTTGGTCGTGGGAACCCCCATCCGGGGCCGCTCGCATCCGGAGGTCGAGGACCTGCTGGGCTTCTTCGTCAACACGCTCGTGCTGCGCACGCAGCTGTCGCCGGAGCTCACGTTCCGGCAGCTGCTGGAGCGCGTGCGCACCACGTGCATGGAGGCGTTCGGCCACCAGGACATGCCCATCGAGCTGCTGATGCAGCAGCTGGGTGTGCAGCGCGACCTGAGCCGCACGCCGCTGTTCCAGACGTTCTTCACCTTCCAGGACGTGCGCAACCGCGGCTCCAGCCTGGGGAGCCTCACCTACGGCCAGGTGCACGTGCACGCGCACGCGACGCCGCTGGACCTGAGCTTCTGGGTGAAGGAGACGGCGAACGGCATCGTCGGCGGCATGGACTACAACACCGACCTGTTCGAGCGGGACACCGTCGTCCGCATGCTCGATCAGATCCGCACCCTGCTGCGCGCCGCGGTGTCCGACGCGGAGGTGCCGGTGTCGCGCCTGCCGCTGCTGCCGGACGCGGAGAAGCAGCGCGTGCTGGTGGACTGGAATGCCACGGAGCGGCCGTTCGACCGCGAGGCCTTCGTCCACACCCTCGTGGCCGCGCAGGCCCGGGCCACCCCCGACGCGGTGGCGCTGCGCTCCGGCGCCGTGACGCTCACGTACCGTCAGCTCCTTCAGCGCAGCCACCAGGTGGCGCATGGCCTGAAGCAGCAGGGCGTCACCGCCGGCAGCCTCGTGGGCCTCTTCACCGAGCGCGGCGTGGACATGGTGGTGGGCCTGCTGGGCATCCTCGAAGCAGGCGCCGGCTACGTCCCGCTCGACCCCGGCTTCCCACCCGAGCGGCTGGCCTTCATGGTCGAGGACGCGAAGCTCTCCACCATCCTCACCCAGCGCGCGCTCCAGGGCACCCTGCCCTCCACCACGGCGAAGGCCCTCTTCGTCGAGGACACCACGTCCCAGGCGGACACGGCCCCCGAGGTCTCCGGCGTCACGCCCGAAGCCGTGGCGTACGTCATCTACACGTCGGGCTCGACGGGCAAGCCCAAGGGCGTGCGCGTGCCACACCGCGCGGTGGTGAACTTCCTCGGCTCCATGCAGGAGGCCCCGGGCCTGGGCGCCCAGGACGTCCTGCTCGCCGTCACCACGCTCTCCTTCGACATCGCCGTCCTGGAGTTGCTGCTGCCTCTCTCCACAGGCGCCCAGGTGGTGCTCGCCTCCCGCGACACCGCCTCGGACGGGGCCCTGCTCAAGGCCTCCCTCGACGCCAACGCCGTCACCGTCATGCAGGCCACTCCCTCCTCCTGGCGCCTGCTGCTGGAGGCCGGCTGGCAGCCCCGCCCAGGCTTCAAGGCCCTCTGCGGCGGCGAGGCCCTCCCTCGCGAGCTGGCCGAAGCCCTCCTCTCCCGCGTCTCCAGCCTCTGGAACATGTACGGCCCCACGGAGACCACCGTCTGGTCCACCACCTGGCGCGTCCAGCCTCCCCTCTCCTCCATCCGCATCGGCCGCCCCATCGCCAACACCCAGCTCTACCTCCTCGACTCGCACCTCGCACCCGTCCCCGTGGGCGTCGCTGGCGAGCTCTTCATCGGCGGCGACGGCGTGACGCTGGGCTACCTCCACCGCCCCGAGCTGACCCAGGAGCGCTTCCTCCCCAATCCCTTCCGCCCTGGCGAGCGCATGTACCGCACCGGCGATCTGGCCCGGTGGCTCGCCGACGGCACCGTGGAGTACCTGGGCCGCAATGACTCGCAGGTGAAGCTGCGCGGCTTCCGCATCGAGCTGGGCGAAGTCGAGGCCGCCCTCGCCTCCCACCCCTCCCTCGCACAGGCCGTCGCCCTCGTCCGCGAGGACCGCCCAGGTGACAGGCGCCTCGTCGCCTACCTCGTGACGAAGCCGGGACAGGCCTACACGGACACGGAGCTGCGCAAGCACCTGCGCTCGCAGCTGCCGCAGTACATGGTGCCGCAGCACTTCGTGGAGCTGGAGGCGCTGCCGCTGACGCCGAACGGCAAGGTGGACCGCAAGGCCCTGCCGCCTCCGGCGGGCACCTCGCGCCCGGTCGAGGACGCCTTCGTCGCGCCGCGCACGCCGACGGAGCAGCACCTGGCGCGCATCTGGCGGGAGGTGCTGGGCATCGCGCAGGTGGGCGTGCACGACAACTTCTTCAACATCGGCGGGCACTCGCTCCTGTCCTTCCAGGTGGTGATGCGCGTCAAGAAGGAGCTGAGCCAGGAGCTGCACCCGCGCACGCTCCTGCTCAACACGCTGGAGCAGGTGGCCTCGCAGCTCGCGCCCGCGGCGCCAGCGCCCACGGCCGCAGCCCCCACGGCGCAGCCCGTCACGCAACCCAAGCCTGCCACGCAGGAGACTTCTGTTCCCCTGGCGCAACGCTTGTTCAATAAGCTGAAGGGGAAACTGCCGGGGCGCTCGGACTGAGCGGCCCCTCAAGGAAGATGATCAGACCGTGACGCCTTGTTTCTTTGGCACCTCCGAGCGACAACTCTTCGGCATGCACCACCCCGCTCAGGGCTCGGAGCGGGCCACCGGAGTGGTGCTCTGCTATCCCGCCGCCCAGGAGTACATGCTGACGCACTGGGCCTTCCGGAAGCTGGCCGGGATGCTCGCGCGAGAGGGCTTCCACGTCTTCCGCTTCGACTACTACGGCACGGGAGACTCGGCGGGAGAGGTCCACGAGGGCCGCGTGGCCACGTGGGTCCAGGACATCCGCCACGCCGCCAATGAATTGCAGGACGTGACGGGCGTGCAGCGCGTGGCGCTCGTGGGCTTCCGGCTGGGCGCGGCGCTCGCGGTGCGCGCGGCCATGGAGGGACTGTCCACCGCCGCGCTCGTGCTCTGGGAGCCGCTGGTGGAGGGCGAGGCCTGGCTGCGGGAGCTGGAGCTGCTCCAGCAGCGCCGGGCCGCCCGCACCCTCTTTCCCCAGCCCGAGAGCCCGCTGGAGGTGCGTCAGGAGCTGCTCGGCTTCGCGTTCCCCCGTGCCTTGCGCGACGACATCCTCGCGCTGGACCTGGCCGCGCTGCCCGCGTGGCCCGCGACGCGCACGCACCTGGTGGCCGGCGCGCGAAAGCCCGAGTACGAGCGCCTCCAGGCGCACCTGGAGAGGACGGGCCTGCCCTTCCAGCACCACCTGGTGCCCGAGGAGGG
The DNA here is from genome assembly GCF_041903675.1 of Corallococcus sp. RDP092CA. Classification (NCBI taxonomy): domain Bacteria; kingdom Pseudomonadati; phylum Myxococcota; class Myxococcia; order Myxococcales; family Myxococcaceae; genus Corallococcus; species Corallococcus sp. RDP092CA. The sequence continues at coordinate 4,584 of NZ_JAYESI010000027.1, forward strand.
CGCGGGCGGCCAGGAGTCCGCGCTCCTGTCCAACCGCATCCTCCAGACCATCACCACGCTCCTGAAGGAGGCCGCGTGATGCGCGAGCGCATCTGTACCTTCGGCCCCGAGCAGAGCCTCGTGGGCATCCTCACGGAACCCGACCCGGCGAAGGCCCTGCCGGAGGCGCCCGCGGTGGTGCTGTCCAACGTGGGCCTCAACCACCACGTGGGCCCGTACCGGCTGTGGGTGGAGCTGGCGCGGCAGCTGGCGGAGCGCGGCTTCAGCACGCTGCGCTTCGACCTGTCCGGCCTGGGCGACAGCCGTCCCCGCCGCGAGGGCGGTTCGGACGAGTTCCAGCGCGCCCGCGAGGAGACGCGCGCGGCGCTCGACTACCTGGAGCAGAAGAAGGGCCAGAAGCGCTTCGTGCTCATCGGCCTGTGCTCCGGCGTGGACAGCGCGCACGCGGTGACGGTGGCGGATCCGCGCGTGGTGGGCGCGGCCTTCATCGACGGGTACACGTACCGGACGGTGGGCTATCACCTGCGCTTCCACCTGCGCTACCTGAGCCCCCGCCGGTGGACGCGCTTCCTGCGCAAGCGCAAGCTGCCCCCCCAGCTGCGCGAGGCCGGCGAGGCCGACGAGGTCTACACGCGCGAGTACCCCGACCGCGAGCAGCTGACGCAGGACTACAGGCACCTGCTGGAGCGAGGGGTCAACCTGTGCTTCGTGTTCTCCGGAGGCATGGGGCTGTCCTTCAACCACGAGGGCCAGTTCTACGAGATGCTCTCGCCGCTGAAGCTGGAGGGCCGCGTCACCTACGCCTTCTATCCGCGCGCGGATCACCTCTTCTCCGTGCCCGAGGACCGCGCGGAGCTGCTGCGCAAGCTCACCGCCTGGGCCGTGGGCACGGTGCCGCCGCGCGCCCTGGCGGGCTGAAGGCCGCCTGCCCACCCCACGAGCGGGGACACGGCGCAGGGCCGGGTGTGCGCCAGGCGCTTGTTTCCCACCCGACGGTCGCCACCTTCGAAGCACCCACGTTCTTCGAAGGAGCGCCACCGATGAAGCTCCCCCTGATGGCAGCACTGGCAGCACTCGCCCTCTCCAGCCAGGCGTTCGCGCAGGGCCATGCCGACCACGAGACGCCGCCCCTGCAGGAGCCGTCCACCGACGCGCCCCAGGACAGCGCGGAGCGCTGGGACAAGGCCACGGGTGGCTCGGGCTCCGTGAATGAGGGCCTCCCGCCGGCGGACGAGGCCACGGACGACGCCGTGGCGCCGGGGCACGTCGACGAAGGCGTCGGCGGCTCCGGCTCGACCGAGCAGGGCACCCATAGCACGGACGGGAGCTCGGCCGCCGCGAAGCCGCGCGCGCCGAACTCCGGCACCCCGGGCAACAAGGGGGCGAAGATGGAGGTGACGCCGCCAGCCTGGGAGCGGAACAAGCAGATGGGCAGCTCCGCGAGCCCCACCACGGGCACGCCGCCCGTGGAAGGCAGCGCCGGCAACTGACGATGACGGCTCGCGGCCTTGAGCAGGCCTTGCATTGCCAGACGTCATCTACCCCTTGTGGGTGAGAGACCCCCGGGCCTCCCAACCGGTAAATCCTTGCACGGACCGGTTGGACGGAGGCCTGTCGGATGAATCTCACCTCGCAAGAACAGGCGCTCCTGCTCGAGTTGACCCAGGCCCTCTCCAGCTCACTGGATTTGACGGAGGTCCTGGCCCGCTCGCAGGGCATCCTCACGCAACTGCTGCCGTGTGACTACGCGGCGCTGTGCGTGTCGAGGCCGGAGCGCCCTGGGGACTATGAATGGCTGGGATTGGGGGCGCCGGGCATCCTCTTGACCCACTACCCAGAGCTGGCCGCGGTGGACTCCGGACCCGAGCAGGGAGCGCCGCCAGCGGACATACCCTTGCGCGCCTCGAACGCGCGGGCGCGCAATGAATTGAAGCGCAGCCTGCTCTACCTGCGCTGCAGGGAGATGGGGCTGCCCCTGGAGCAGGTGATGGCGGTGCTCCTGGACCTACGACAGGGCTGGCACGGCAGCCTGGCCGTGTACCGCGAGCACACCCAGCCCTTCTCCGAGCGGGAGCAGGCCCTCCTCGAGGACCTGAAGCCCTACCTGGCGAACACGGTGCGCAACTGCCGCCTGTTCGGGCACGAGGCGATGCGAGGGGACCTGCTGGATGCCCTCTTCCGCCACCAGGGCGCCGAGTACGTCGTGATGGACCCTCCGGAGCACGAGAAGCTGCGGACGCCGGGAGCGACGGAGCTCTTGCGTCGCTGGTACCCGGAGGAGCTGAAGGCGGACGACTCGCGGCTGCCCCAGGAGCTGCGCGAGCACCTGGAGCGCCTTCAGGTGCTGGGACCGAAGCGGGCCCAGGGCGTGGACACGTGGACGCGCGCGGGAGGCAAGCACGACCTGAAGGTCACGTGCGTGCAGCTGCCCGAGCACCGCGGCAGCCGGCCCTGGGTGCTGGTGTTGCAGGAGTGCTCGCGGGCCATCCCACTGCCGGAGCCGTGGCGCCAGCGGCTCTCCCAGCGCGAGGTGGAGGTGGTCCAGGGGGTCCTCAGCAACTGGACGAACGAGGCCATCGCCGAGGACCTGGGCCTGTCGCTCAACACGGTGAAGACGCACCTGCGCAACATCTTCCCCAAGCTGGGCATCGAGAGCCGCACGGACCTCCTCTACCAGGCCGCCTGGAAGCAGAAGGCGCGGTGACGGGGTCCGCGAGCCCGTCGCTCAGGGCTCCCGGAAGAACCTGGGGAACAGGATGCGCGTGGTGCGGGCGGAGTGGAGCAGCGCGGCCTGCTCCTCCGGCGACGTGACCGCGCGCAGGGCGGACTCCAGGTCGGCCACGTGGTCGCCGTCCGCGGCGCCGTGGCCCTTGAGGAAGAGGACGGCCTTGTGGATGTGGGGGATGCCGCTCTCGGCGATGAGCCGCTCCACCGAGCCCGGGGCCCGCTTCACGGAGAGGTACTCCAGCACATAGGCCGTGCCCAGGAACGCGGCGGGCACGCCCGCCTGCGTGGTGAAGCGGTTCCACTCCACGTAGGCGCGCACGGCGGGCCGGATGGGCGCGCGCTCCACCCGCTCCTGCGTCCAGCCCAGGGCCTCCAGGTCCTTGAGCAACCACTGTTCATGGCCCTGCTCCTCCCACGCCTTCTGGAACAGCAGCTCGGCGAGCGCGGGGTTGCGGCCCTCGCGGTGCATGCGCTCGCCGGACTCGGTGAAGAACTGCGTGCTCCAGCGCACGTACTGGTACGACTGGACGAGGTAGTGGACGTAGTCATCCTGGCGGATGCGCCCCTCGAAGAGGCGCCGGACGGCCGGCGTCGCATCCAGCTCATGCACGAGCATCCGCGCCTCGTGCCGCAGGGAGTCCAGCCAGTCCGTCTTCGTCTGCTCATGCTTGGGCTGCTTGCACATACACGTCTCCTGACAGGGGCCCGCGAAGGCCCGGTGGGTGCTGCGTGGCGGGTGAAGGCGCGAGGCGCGAGCCGGCCCGGGGTCAGGCGGCCTCAGCGTCCAGCGAAGCGAAGAGCCTCAAGGTGGCCGGGGGAATGGCCTCCAGCGCGGCGACGAGCGGCACGGTGAAGCGATTGAAGGTGGGGTCGAAGTGCGGCGGCGCGATGAAGCGCGCGCCCAGCTTCTCCGCGAACAGCGACACGATGCGCGGCATGCGCAGGGCCTTCAGGTGACCCTGGCGGGCCCGGGCGCGCTGCTCCGGGGTGAGGCGGGGCGCCAGGGGCTCCGCGGGCGGCGGAGGAAAGTCCCGGGTCCGTACGCGGAAGGCGTCGGTCACCCAGCCCCTGCGCGCGGCGGCCAGGTAGTACAGGTCCGCCTCCTCCTGTGAGTCCGTCTCCATGTTGGCCGCGGCGATCCAATGGGTGACGCCGCGCTCGAGGCTCGCGCGGTACAGGCCCGCCTGGAGCTTCAGCACCGCCTTGCGCGGGCTGCCCTGGATGGCGCAGTAGCGCGTGGTCTCCGCGAACACGCGGCCCGGGGCGACCAGCCGCGACAGGTCGAGCTTCTTCTCGATGTCCAGCCCCACCACCGTGTCCGCGAAGGCGGCGACCTCCGCGTTGGGCGTCAGCAGGCGGACCGTCGCCACCGGCTCCCCGGCCGCGTAGACGACGACGTGGGCGGTGGTGCGGAGCGTGTCGAAGCAGTCCGCCTCGCGCGGGGCCCGCGGCCGCTTGGGCCCCAGCATCCGCAGCTCCTCGCCGAAGACCTGGTAACGGACGCGGAGGGCGTCATCCAGCTCGCGCTGCGCAGTGGCGACGCGGCAACTCAATGAGGACATGGCGGGTCTCGCTTCCACGGTGCTGGCCAGACGGTGTGTCCGGCCCCGACCTTTCATTCGTCGCGGCTCGGCCGAGTGCGCGCATGGGTTGTCTTTTTTCGATGAGCCCGGCCCACCGCTCGCCACCCCTGGCCGCCCCACCCCGTGGCGCATGGCCCGCGTCCCCTGGCGGGACGCAAGTTGGACAGACGCTGGAGGAGGACGCCATGACCGAGCAGACGCCCGAGCCCTCGGGAATCCCTTCCGACCGTGAGCTGCGCAAGCTCAGTCCCTTCGAGCTGAAGGACGCGCTCCTCCAGGTCGCGGACGAAGCCGTGAAGACCCGCGAGGCGGTGATGCTCAACGCGGGCCGGGGCAACCCCAACTGGATCGCCGCCACGCCGCGCGAGGCGTTCTTCCTCCTGGGCCAGTTCGCGCTCGCGGAGAGCCGGCGCGCCTGGGATGTCCCCGCGGTGGGGCTCGCGGGCATGCCCCGGTCACCCGGGATTGCCCGGCGGCTGCACGACTTCCTCGACGCGAGCGACGACGAGCCCGCCGTGCGGTTGTTGCGCGGCGCGCTGACGTATGGGGAGCACACGCTCGGCTTCCATCCGGACCGGTTCGTCTGGGAGCTCGCGGACGCCGTCATCGGAGACAACTATCCGGTGCCGGACCGGATGCTCCCCCACGCCGAGCGCATCGTGCAGGAGTACCTGGCGCGAGAGCTGTTCGCGGGACGGGCGCCCTCCGGGCGCTTCGACCTCTTCGCGGTGGAGGGTGGCACCGCGGGCATCACCTATCTCTTCCAGTCGCTGAGGGCGAACGGCCTGCTGCGCAAGGGAGACACCATCGCGCTGGGCGCGCCCCTCTTCACGCCGTACCTGGAGATCCCCCATCTTGAGGAGCTCAGCCTGCGCACGGTGGACATCCTGCAGAGCGCCACCACGAAGGACGGCGACCACACCTGGCAGTACCCGGACGCGGAGCTGCGCAAGCTGGAGGACCCGCGCATCAAGGCCTTCTTCGTCGTCAACCCGTCCAACCCGGGCGCGGTGGCCATGCGCAAGGAATCCGTCCACAAGCTGGTGGAGCTGGTGCGCAAGCACCGGCCGGACCTGTTGATCATCACCGACGACGTCTACGGGACGTTCGTCAACGGCTTCCGTTCGCTGGCCGCGGAGCTGCCTCGAAACACGCTGCTGGTGTACTCGTACTCCAAGCACTTCGGCTGCACGGGCTGGCGGCTGGGCGTGGTGGCGCTCCACGAGGACAACATCCTGGACGCGCTGCTGGCGAAGCAGCCCACCTCCGAGCGCGCTCGGCTGGAGGCGCGGTATGGCGCCATCTCGTTGCATCCGGGGCGGCTGAAGTTCATCGACCGGATGGTGGCGGACAGCCGGGCCGTGGCGTTGAACCACACGGCGGGGCTGTCACCGCCGCAGCAGCTCCAGATGACGTTGTTCTCGCTGTTCACCTTGTTGGACAAGGACGACGGCTACAAGAAGGCCTGTCAGCGCATCTGCCAGGACCGGCTCCAGGACCTGTTCGAGGGCATGGGCCTCCCGCTGCGCGAGGATCCGCTGCGCACGGCCTATTACCAGACGCTCGACCTGGAGGCCTGGTGTCGCGAGCACATTGGCGAGGACTTCGTCCGCTTCGTCGAGGAGCACCACGATCCATTGGAGATCGTCTTCACGCTGGCGCGGCGCCACGGCGTGGTGCTGCTCAACGGCAGCGGCTTCGACGGACCTCCCTGGTCGGCCCGTGTGTCATTGGCGAACCTGGAGGATGACGCGTATCCACGGATTGGCCGGGATCTCCGGGATGAAGTCCGCCGAGCCATCGACGCGTGGAAGAAATCCCGAGCGGAGCCGCCTCCGCACGTGCAGTGAAACACGGGTCCTTTTCGATCCAGGGGGATCGCGAACGACTCACCGCCCTCAAAGACAGTACCACCTCCGAGGTAGAGACACCGATCCTCCTTGCCGCCAACCTCTCGGCTTGGACGGAGATGCTTCGCCGTCGAACTCTACAGGCCTGTAGCGAAAGTCCGGATGGACCGTAGCCAGCCTGAAAGTGGGCACGCATGTCAAAGAGGTGTGGGGGATGATCAGTCCATCGCAAGGACGTGACCTTCACGAACGGATCTTGAGCGGGGACAAGACTGCGTCCGTGGACGTCTTCCTGACGTTCATGGAGCCTCTGGTCCGGGCACTGAAGAGGAACCCGGGCTGCAACGAGGACGATGCCAACGACTCGGCCATCGACGCGGTGTACGCGTACCTCCATAAGCCCCAGAGGTACGACCCCCGCAAGAGCAGCCTGAGCACCTACCTGGGGCGAATTGCCCTGCGCAAGGCGCAGGATCGATACCGCGCCTCCACCTCCATGACGATCCGGAACAGGGATTTCGGGAGCGCTGTCGAAGTCTGGGCCCCAGCTCCGAACAAGGACATGGAGACCCGCGTGGAGGTGCATCTGATTCTGAAGAAGCTCGACCAGGCCGCTATTCCTGAAAAGGACCAGGCCTGTCTACGACTGATGCTCACCGGGGAGCGGTCCACGGACCGCCTGGCGGAGGTGCTGGAGTTGATGCACCTGCCCCAGCTCGAGCGCCGGCGAGAGGTGAAGCGAAACCAGGACCGCCTCAAGCAGGCGCTGAAGCGCCTCTTCGAGGAGGAACACGATGACGAATCCTGATTGGTTGAAGCGAGCGGCCGAGCGAAGCACGAGCGAGGCAGGAATGCTCGGTCAGGTGTTCAACGAGTACCGACAGATGGAGAAGCTCTCTGAGGACTCGCTGGTACAACGGCTGGGGTGTACGCCAGAAGTGCTCCAGTGGCTGTCCCTCTGCATGACACCAGAGGGGCCGGACTTCGAGGAGCAGGCCCGGGCCATCGCGGACCGTTTCGAGGTCGACCTCCAGAAGCTCGCGTACGTGCTCCGGCGCGTCCAGGTCCAACTGGCCCTGTCGAAGCCCACGCGGGTGCAGGGCGTCTCCATCCAGTTGGCGGCCCGGGACCGCGAAGACGAAGAGCTCTTCGAGGATGAATTCGAGTCATGAGCGAGCAATGGCTGGTGGAGGCCCTCGCGGCGAGCAGGCTCTCCTTCCCGCCGGGGTTCCCCCGCGACATCGCGGCGGTGGCCCCGCTGCGCCATCCGCTCGACCTCGTGGGGATGCCAGGCCTGGCGGTGGAGGGGGTGCGGCAATGGCTCATCCAACGCCACCTGCCGGCTGAGCTGAGGGGTACCGACCGCAGGCTCTATGGCTGCATGGTGGCACGGGCGGGGGCCGCAGCGCTGTTCTTCGACAGCGATGACTCCGAGGCGGAGCAGCGCTTCACCCTGGCCCACGAGGTCGCGCACTACGTGCTCGACCACCTGCTGCCCCGGGCGCGGGCCCTTGAATTCTTTGGAGAGGACATCCGGCCTGTCCTCGACGGCGAACGGGACCCGGAGCTGGACGAGTATATGGACTCGCGATTCAGCGACGTCCCCCTGGGCCTCCAGGTGCACCTGATGGACCGGGGGGCGAGGGGAGGCGCGGACTCGGGCTCGGTGATGGAGGCGGAGCAACAGGCGGACCGCTTGGCCCTGGAACTCCTCGCACCGGAAGAGATAGCGCGCGAGGAGCTGAACAAGGTGTCTGTCCTGGAAGGCCCCCGGCGACTGGAGACCCGGTTCGGGCTGCCGAAGTCGGCCTCACGGACCTACGCCCGGATGCTGCGCCAGCGCCCCCCTGCGCATGAACTCTCCCTGAGCGATTTCCTGGGTGATGAAGAAAGGTGAGCATGGCCGACGAAACACCCCCCGACGATGCCGTCTCCAACCTCCTGGGTGACAAGGAGTTCAGGTCCGCCTTCGGTGAAGACTTGGAGCAGACGCTGGACCTGGAAACGTGGCGTCCTGGCATAGACCCGAAGGAGATCATGCTCCGGTATCAACGGGAGATCTCCACCTCGGTCCAGCGGGAGGACCGCATGCGGGAGCTCATCCGCAAGGAGTTGCTCCCACAGATCGCGGGACGCAGGAATGGTCCCGCGGAGGCAGGCGTGTTCCAGACCCACCCGGAGGAATTGACCACCGTCCACGAAGGCCTGCTCTTTCCCGGGAACGTCATCGCCGTGCTCGGCACTGCGGTGTCCCATGAAAGTCTTCCCCTTAGCATCACCCAGATTGGGGTCGCGGCCGTCGGCTATCAGGGAAGCGCGGGGACCTTCTCCCAGCGCCTCTTCCGGAAGGACCTGGCGGCGAAGGACACCAATTCTTTGAAGGAAGCCGTCGACTACATCGCGAACCGCCACAATCCCAAGACCGTCAGCCACCGGGAGATCTTCTCCCGTCTCGCCCAGCGAGGCATCCGCACCTATGCTGAGCGGGCCGTCCTGGTAGACAAGGCGACGACGGAGTGGCGCATCGGGCATGGCAATCCGTTCGCGCATGAGCTGCTCACCGGATCGGGACATATCGGCCTGTTGAAGGCTTCGCTGACCCTGCTGGCTCGCCTCGTCCGGGAACAGCAGAAGTTCGTGTTCGTCTCCAGTGCGCAGATGGAGCGAGGGCTGATGACGCTGGGCCTCGCGCTCGATGCGGGCGAATACATCGTCTTCGAGAATCTGGATCGACCGAGCAGGCAGCTGTTCCAGTACTGGATGAAGACAGACCCACGCCTCCCGCTGGTGCAGAAGTTCGTCGAAATCTACTGCCCGAACGTGCTCCTGGGCGTCTTCCGGGTCTCGAGCCGCACAGCACCTCGCCTCTTCTACGCCCACCGCGAGCACGTCCACATGGCAGTCCGCGTGGCCATGGCGGACAGCATCATGCGCCTGGAGAAGAGCTACCCGCTCCTCCTGGACGTCGCGGAGCTCGCCTGCCGAAGCGTCTTCGGCGAGGACGGCTTCGAGGGGCTGGTGCAGGACGCCTACGCGCAGGCAGGAGCGCACCTCCAGTATCTGCTCGAGCGCGAATCACGTCGGTAACGGGGGAAAGACATACACTATGTCGAACAACGGCAAGACACCCAGTCCACCAAGCACCGCAGCTCTCAACGGCGCCCATCATCCCGCCCAATCCCCTGCGCCCAGGCCGCCCGGCAATGCCGTGAACCCGCAAACAGCCCGCCCGGGGACGCCGCCACCTGTCGCGAAGCCGGCAGCCTCCCCCGTCACCGCGGACGGCAGGCCCGTGCAGAAACAGGACGCGCCAAGGCCAATCATCAGCCAGACCCCCGCCAGGACGCTCAGTGAGCTGGCCGACATCAGCAACCGGGCCGGCCTGATGCCCCAACCCGACCCCGAGCTGGCGAACGCCGTGGGCTTCACGCACTTCGATACCTCGAACAGCGACGACAACATGCTCACGGTGTTGATGACCCGTGACGACCTGCACCGGTTGGCCTCCCAGACGCTCGTGCGGGTGAAGTCGCGCGCGGACAAGCGCGACTACCTGGGGGTCGTGGTCCGGGGCCCCTTCGCAGAGCCCAACGGCATCCCCGCGAACTCCACGATGGCCGTGGGGGTCATCACGCACGGCAAGAAGCTGACCTATACGTTCGAGTACCATGGCCGTGCCGAGATCGAGTTGTTGGGTCAGGAAGTGGGAGGCGTGCTGCAACCGCCTCGCTTCCGGCCCCGGCCCCAGAGCCCGGTCTTCGTGCTGAGCGAGGAGGAGAGCGCGAAGGTGCTGGGCGTGGGCGGTTTGATGAGCCTGGGCCGGGTCGTGGGGTATGAGCGCATGGAGGCGCGGCTGAATCCCCGCGACAAGGCCATCCTCCCCCGTCACACGGGCATCATCGGCACCACGGGCGGAGGCAAGTCCACGACCGTCGCGACGCTGCTCCACCGCGCCCAGCGCTCCGGCATCGCGACCATCGTCTTCGACGTGGAGGGTGAATACACCCACGTGGACCAGCCCACCGACCACGACGCGATGCGGGAGATGCTCAAGCGGCGGGGGCAGAAGGCCGAAGGCGTGGAGGACCTGCATATCCATCACCTCACGGGCCGGGACAGCCGCAATCCCAAGCATCCGCAGCGGCACGGCTTCTCGCTGAAGTTCTCCAGCCTGTCGCCCTATGCCATCTCGGAAATCCTGAGCATGTCGGACGCGCAGCATGAGCGGTTCCTGCGCGCCTTTGACGTCACCAAGCTGCTCCTGGAGGACTTCAAGATCTTCCCCAGGACCGAGGCCGAGAAGCAGCAGGTCCTGGAGGTGGACGAGCAGGACACCGGCTACCCACGGATGACCATCGACCACATCCTGGATGTCGTGAATGCCTATACATACAGCCTGGGCAGCGAGGGAAAGGCCAAGAAGGCCGCAAGCGGCGGGCGCAGGCGAGCAGCGGATCCAGAGCCGGAGGGCGAGGAGGAAGACGGCGCCGAGGAAGCATCCACCGTATCAAGGGGTCCGCCGCTCCTCAGTGAGTTCCGGGGCAAGCCGCACCTGGTGAAGGCGCGGATCATGGCACAGAAGAGCAGCAGCGAGCCGAGCTGGAGGACCCTGGGCAACAAGCTTCAGCTGCTGAAGCGACTGAAGGTCTTCGACGTCGAGAACACCGATGGCGTGGACTACGACTCCATGCTCCAGGCCGGGCGGGTGTCGGTCATCGACCTGTCGAATACGGACTCGCCGCAGCTGAACAACCTGGTCATCGCGGACATCCTGCGTGGACTCCAGGAGCACCAGGAGCAGCGCTACCAGGAGGCCGCCAAGCGGAACGCGCCCGTCACGCCGGTGCTCATCATCATCGAGGAGGCCCACGAGTTCCTATCCACCAGCCGCATCTCGCAGATGCCCGTGCTGTTCGAACAAGTGGCGCGCATCGCCAAGCGGGGCCGCAAGCGGTGGCTGGGGCTCGTCTTCGTCACGCAATTGCCGCAGCACCTCCCGCCCGAAGTGCTGGCCCTGCTCAACAACTTCATCATCCACAAAATCACGGATGGGGCCGTCATCAACCAGCTGAAGAAGAGCGTGGGCAGCATCGATGAGAGCCTGTGGAACCGGGTCTCCCGGCTCGCGCCAGGTCAAGCCCTGGTGTCCTTCAGCAATTTCACCCGGCCCCTGATGGTGGCCGTGGACCCCGCGCCCGTGAAGCGGCTGCTCGTCGACTAGCGTTGACTCAAAGTCCACGAACAGACGGAGGCAGGGGCGATATAGAGCCGGCTGTCATGCTCGGCTCCGCGCTCCTCGCCTCCGTCATCGTCGCCCAGGCTCCCGCGTCCCCCGCTTCACGTGCCGCGGAAGAACTGGGCCTGGGTCCTGTCCTCGACTCCGTCGTCCACCAGGGCGTCACCTACGCCGCGCTCGCACGGGGCGGCATCGCCGTACTCAAGCTGGAGGGCCCGGCCCCCCAGCTCGTGCGGCGCGTCGAAGAGGGCCGCCGCTTCGTGCGGCTCGTCGTCGTGGGACAGTCACTCCTCGCCATCGAGCAGCGCGAGGAGGCCCATGCGTTCTCGCTCGCCACGCCGGAGCAGCCCCAGCCGGACTCGCTCGCCGCCGCGCTGGGCTCCGCGCGCGACCTCACCGTCGTCACGCAGACGCCGCCGCCCCAGGCGCCACCGCCCGCGTCCGTCCCCTCCTCGGCCCGGGTCACCGTCACCGCCGTGCATGACGGCGACGTGATGCTCTCCAGAGGCGCGCAGGTCGGCCTGACGGAAGGCACCCGCGTCCGCGTGCGCACGCAGGACTCCCGCGAGGTGGTGCTGAAGGTCATCGAGTCGCGCGAGGACTCCGCCGTCGCCCGCCTGGGCCGCGGGGAGACCGTGCGCGTGGGGGACACCGCCGTCGTCACCGACGCCCCCGCCACCGCGCGCCTCTTCTTCCCCGAGCCCGGCGTGCCGCGCCTGCGCTACGGCTTCCACGCCCGCCCCTTCCTCGCGCTGGACGCGAGGACGCGCGCGGGCAGGTCCGCTCGCGCGGGCGGCCTGCTCCTGGATGCGTTCATCGCCTGGCGGCCGGGCGACCTGCCCCTGGTGCTGAGCGCCCAGCTGGATCCGGTGGGCTTCGGCCTGGGCACCGGCCTGCGCCATACGCCGGGCTCCGCCTATGTCGCCGTGGCCTACTCCACCGCGTTCCTGGAGGTCGGCCTCGGCGCGGGCGCGCTGTTCGGTCAGAAGGAGTGCAGCCCCCAGTTCGATTACGACCCCATCACCTACGAGCCCATCAATGCGCGGACCGTGTGTGACTCCAACGCGGGGCCGTCCTTCCAGCAGGTGCTGCGGCTCGGCGCGCTCGACGGGTTCCACCTCGCGTGGAACTCCGCCATCCTCTCGCGAGACAACCAGTTCCGCTTCGGCTCCGGGCGCGGCGAGGTCCAGGTGCCCCTCACGCCCAGCCTGTCCCTCTTCGGCGCGGGCGGCGGCTCGGCCAGCGGATGGAACTTCGGCGAGCTGGGCGTGCGCAGCTTCCTCAAGGGCACCGGCGGCTCCGGCACCACCGTGCTGTCCGCCAGCCTGGGCATCGTGTCGCTCTCCGACGGCACCGGCGAGGCCCTCACCGGCCCCTCCATCGCCATCGGCATCGAGCGCCGGCCCTGAGCGTCAGTAGCCGGAGACCGTGGACGCGGCGAACTCCTCCGGCACCATCGCGCCAGAGATGGGGAAGTCCTTCGGCGCCCGCTTCCACGCCTTCCCAGCCGCCGGGCATGCGGGCGCCCGCGAGAGCCCTCCCAGCCCCATGAACGTCAGCGACAGCAGGCCGAGCCCCACGGCCCCCGCGGCCAGCTCATCCACGAGGCCGGTCCGGCGAAGGCCGCCCACCCCCAGGAGCGGGAGCGCGGCGATGGGCGTGGCCACCCACCCCAACCACGTGCGCCAGTTCGCGCGAGCCTGTTGCCTCAGTGCGTCGATTGAAGCCATGGGGGCGTCCTTCCGAACAGGAGGGTTGTTCAGGAGGATGGGGGCGGCCCGCTGGCCGTGAAAGGCCCCCTCGCCGTGCTCGCCTGCCTCCTCACGGGCGAGGCTGGAGTGCTCGCGGGTCGCGAGCCTCCGTCGCGGCCCGAGGCCCGCTCGGGCCTCGCGTCAGGTGAAGCGGGACCGTGGCGCGCCCGGGTGTACCAGGGACACGGTCGGAGTCAGCCGCTCAGCGCCCGCACGCGCGCCGCGAGGCTCTGCGTGAAGAGCCGGTAGATGTGCAGCGAGGCCGCGTCGTGCGTGGCCAGGAAGTGCTGGAAGCTCTCGCGGGTGATGCGCAGCGCGCGCACCGCCGTCTTCGCGCGCACGTTCGCGGACACGGGGCCGTCCTGCACGAGCGAAATCTCCCCCAGGAACGAGCCCGGCCCCAGCGTGTTGAGGTGCCGCGCGTTCGGCTCGTTGCCGGAGAAGACGTCCACGGTGCCCTCCAGCAGCACGAGCAGCCCCGTGCCGGGCGCCCCCTTCTCCAGCAGCACCGTGCCCGGCGCGGCCGTCACGGGCCGCGCCAGCCGGTACAGGTCCTTCATGTCCTCCAGCGTCAGCTCGCCGAAGATGGGAATGGCCTTGAGGAAGCGGTACCCGCTGGCCTCCGGCGCGGCCGCCCCCGCGGCCAGCCGCGCGAGCAGCGCCTCCGCCTCCACGTCCAGGCCCATGCGCCGCAAGAGCCGCGCCTTCTCCGTCACCAGGATCGGATCCGCGCGCAGGTGCTCGGCGCTGCTGAGCGCGTCCGCCAGCACCGCGAGCGCCCGGTGGGTGAAGCCGCCGGCATCCAGCACCTTGCAGGTGCGCAGCACGGCCTCGACGTACCGAGGGTCCTCCGCGCGCACGCCGCCCAGGGCCTCGGCCTCCGCGTGGGCCTGGCCCAGCTCCTGGTAGAGGTCCGCGGCCTCGAAGGGGCGGCCCAGGCGGACCAGGCAGTGCGCCATGGGCTCACGGGCGCCGAGGCCCCGGTAGACCTCCAGCGCGCGCTCCAGCGCCCCACCCCGCTCGAAGGCCGCCGCGGCGCGCTCCACCTCACCCGCGCGCAGGTACGCCTCCGCGGCCGCCACGTGCTGACCGCCCTGGGCGTACAGGTCCGCCACCGACACGTCATCGCCGCTGCCATCCAGGAGCCGCGCCGCGCCCGTGAAGTCTCGCGCCCGCCGCAGCACGTCCACCAGCCAGTGGCGCTCCTTCACCGTCCCCTGCGCGGCCTCCTTGCGCAGGCGCTCGCGCTGCGCCGCGCCCAGCTCCTCGTAGAGCTGCGCCGCGCGCTCCGGCTCGCCTTGCGCCGCCAGGGACTGCACCACCTGGAGCGTCCCGCCCCGCACCGAACCGCCCCGACTGCTGCCCGCCGAATCGCCTGCCATGTCACATGTCCCTTCCAGGCCCGCCCCGTCGGGGCGGCGCGCCCGGTTCCGCCAGCGCCTGACAAACCAGGAACCCGGGCGTAAAGCCAGCCTTCACCCGCCTGCCCGTGGCCCTGGAGACACCGGGTCCGCTAGGGTCCCGGGCATGGTTGTTCCCGTCCCGGCCGGGGTGGATCCGGACCGTCTCCCCGGCCCTTCGCGCCCGCGCTCCTGGTACCTGGTGGCGCCGTCCGCGGCCTTGCGGCCCGGTCAGGCGATGGGCGTCCAGGTGGGGGGCCAGGAGGTGGTGGTCTTCCGGAGCCTGGCGGGCCGGGTCCATGCCCTGTCGGCGCACTGCCCCCACCTGGGGGCCCACCTGAAGCACGGCACCGTCCAGGGCGAGCTGCTGCGCTGCCCGCTGCACCACTGGAGCTTCGACGGCGGGGGCCGCTGCCGCGCCGTGCCCGGCCGGAGCGACGTGTCCTGCCTGCCAGGGCCCCGGGCATGGCCGGTGGAGGAGCGCTTCGGCGGCGTGCTCGTGTTCAACGGCCCCGAGGCGTTGTTTCCGCCACCCGACCTGGAGGGTGGGGACCACCGCTGGGACGTGGGACCTCCGGTGACGGTGGGCTGTCCCTGGCTGCCGCTCGCGGCGAACTCGTTCGACCTGGACCACCTGCGCACGGTGCACCACCGCGAGCTGTGGGACACGCCGGCCTGGGAGACGCCAGACCGGTACACGCTGCGGCTGCGCTACACGTCGCGCATCATCGGCACCGGCGCGAGCGACCGGCTGATGAAGGCGTTGTCGGGCAATCGCATCCGCGTGGAGCTCACGCTGCACGGGGGCACGTTGATGTCGGTGAAGAGCGACCTGGGGCGGGCGCGGGGGCTGCTGCTCGCGAGCATGACGCCGGTGGAGGAAGGGACGTCGGTGAGGCTCGCCGTCGCGGCGAGGCGCGGACGGATTCCGGGCGCGGCGGCGCTGGTGCTGGGGGTGTCGCGGTGGCTCTACACGTCGTTCCTGCGTCGGGACCTGTCCGTGCTGGACGGCATGCGCTTCAACGTCGCGACGGCGACGGCGGATCCGGTGATGCGCCAGCTGCTCGACTTCGCGGTGGGCCTGCCCGAGGACGGGGACGATGCGCGCCGGTGACGCTCCGCCGATCCCCGCCGCGCTCAACGCGGTGCTGCTCGCCGTGGCGATGGGCGCGGGCGCGCTGTGCCTGTGGACGGCGTCCCACGCGGAACACGTCTGGGTGCGGCTGGTGGCGGCGGGGGTGTTCTCCTACGTGAACAACACGGTGTTCTCGCTGCTGCACGAAGCGACGCACGGGGTGCTGCACCCGTCGCGGCGGCTCAACGACGGGTTGGGCCGCATCGCGGCGACGTTCTTCCCCACGTCGTTCACGTTGCAGCGCGCGTTCCACCTCACGCATCACCGGTACAACCGCACGGCGCGAGAGCAGTTCGACTACCTGCGTCCGGGCGACCACCGCCTCCTCAAGTATGCGCAGTGGTACGTCATCCTGACCGGCGTGTACTGGCTGTTCGTGCCGCTGGGAGCGCTGGTGTTCGCGCTCGCGCCGGGCCTGCTGAGGAGGCTGCGGGGGCCGGGCACGCGCTACGGGGAACAGACAGGCGCGGACGCGTACCTGGGGCGGTTGGAGGACGCGCCGGGGACGGCCATCCGGGCCGAGGTGCTGGGCATGATGGCGGTCCAGGCGGGGCTGGCGTACGCGCTGGACCTGACGCTCGTCGGCTGGGCGCTCTGCTACGCGGCGTTCGCGGTGAACTGGAGCTCGCTCCAGTACGCGGACCACGCGTGGTCGCCGCTGGACGTGCGCGAGGGCGCCTGGGACCTGAAGGTCGCGGCGCCGGTGCGCTGGGTGTTCCTCAACTACCACTACCACCGGGCGCACCACCGGCACCCGCAGGTGCCCTGGCTCTACCTGGGCCGCTACGTGGACGAAGCCGTGGAGCGGCCGTCCTTCCTGGGCATCTGGCTGTCGATGTGGCGAGGCCCCCGGCCGCTCCCGGAGCAGTCGAAGTGAGCATGCCCCCGGAGCAGGGAGCGCATGCCCAGGGCCCGCTCCTGGGCGTGCCCGCGCCAGGGGAGCTGAAGCGCACGGGCGCGCTGGCCTGCGGCTTCGCGCTGTTCTTCCTCGCGGCATACGGCGGCGCGAGCTGGGTGACGGGCTTCTATCCCGGTGGCCTGCGGGTGGACCTGCCCTTCGAACGGCACATCCCGTTCATGCCCGGCTGGGCCGCGGTCTACGTGAGCATGGACGTGCTGCTGCTGTTGTCCCTGTTCATCTTCCGGACGTGGAGACAGATGCTCCCGTTCGCGCTCGCGCTGTGCGCGGAGACAGCACTCGGAGCCCTCTGCTTCCTCGTCCTGCCGGTGGAGGTGGCGTGGCCGCAGCGCGCCGTCACCGGCGCCTGGGCCTCCGTCTTCCAGGCGGCGGACACGATGAACCTGGAGCGCAACTACCTGCCGTCGCTGCACGTCGCCTTCGCCTGCACGGCGGCGCTGGCCTACCGCGAGCGTTCAGGGCCGCTGGCCCGCACCGTGTTCACGGTGTGGACGCTGGCCATCGCGGCGTCCACGCTGCTCATCCACGAGCACCACCTGCTGGACGTGTTCGCGGGAGCGTTGCTCGCCTGGGGCACGTGGCGGGTCGTGGCGCCCCGGGTCCGGAGGGAGGCATTCCTCGAAGCCGTCCGAGTGGAAGCCCTCTGCGCGCGGGAGCTGTACCGCTTCGCGCGCAGGCACCCGCGGTACGGGCTCATCGCGCTCGTGCTGTATCAGCAGTCGCTGGGACGGTGGCGCAAGGCGAGAAGGGCGCGGGTGGGCTTCAGTTTCCTCCAGCTGGTGGACGACGTCCTGGATGGAGACCGCCCCGTCCAGGGAGAGCCGCTGGACGCCGTCGACGCGCTCCTGCGCACGCTGGAGACCGGAGCGCCGGTCCCCGCCACGGAGTTCCACGACACGGCCGCGGCGCTGGGGCAGACGCTGCTCACGGAGCTGACGGCCCCGGAGGTCCGCGAGCAGGTGTTCCAACTGGTGCGCACGATGCGTCGGGACCGCGAGCGGGTGCGCGACAGGCGCTGGTGGGACGCGACGGCGCTTCAGGCCCAGTTGGAGACCACCTTCCGGCTGTCCGTGGGCTTGATGCTGCACGTCGCGGACGCCCAGGTGCGCGCCGAGGACGCCCCTTCCCTGCTCGCGGCGTTGGGCTGGTGCTCCGTGATGCGCGACCTGCGCCAGGACCTGGCGCACGGCCTCTTCAACGTGCCCGAGGACATCGCCGCGGAGGTGCGCGCCCAGGGACAGGACCCCGTGGACTTCGACGCGCTGCTCGCGGCAGAGGCCGGACGGGCCTGGGTGCGCGGTGAATACCAACGGGCCCGCGCGCTGCTGGACCGCTCCGGGAAGGAGCTGGCCCAGCTGGAAGGCAGGCAGGGCGTCGCGTTGCTGCGCCTCTTCCACAGGTCGGTGGAGGCCTTCTGGGCCCGGAAGCTGCCGCGTCGCATGCCCTTCCTGCGCGAGGCGTCGGTGCTCGAAGTCTCCTGACAGCGACGCTCAGGTGGGTTGAGCGACGAGGTAGCCGCAGTGGTCAAACCACCCTGCGGCATCGCGTGGGGAGAGGGCGGAAAGTGCGAGCTCGATGCCCCGGCCGAGCGCGGTGCGTGAGCGCAGTCTCCACTTGCGCAGCAGCGCCTTCAGCTTGCTCCACGCGGGCTCGATGGGGCTGAAGGCGGGGCTGTAGGGGGGCAGGAAAACCACGCGGGCGCCGCGCGATTCGATGACGTCGATGAGGGCACGGCACCGATGCACCGCCAGGTTGTCCCAGACGACGACGTGTCCGGGTTGGAGCACGGGCACCAGACGCTCCAGGACAAACCGTCCCCAGACTTCGAGACTCGTCCCGCCTTCCACCTCCAGATGCGCGGTGATGCCTTGGAGCGTGAGCGCCCCAATGCCTGTCGTGACGCAGCCCCGATTGCGAGGGACGGCTTCGCCCACCAGGCGCTCGCCCCGGGGCGCGCGTCCATGCGTGCGCGTCATGTCCGTGCGACAGCCCGTCTCGTCCACCACGACCAGCGTGTTGGACGCCACCTGGCTCATGGCCAGCGCATACTCCCAGCGCAGCGCGTCTACGGCTTCGCTGTCGCCCTCCACGGCGTGCAGTGACTTTTTTTACGCGTCAGTCCCATGCGGTGCAGCACCCGATTCACGGTGGCGTGGCTGATGGAGCCGTCAGCCCGCTGAGAATACTGGCGGGCCAATTCTTCGTCCGTCGCGTCGGGGCGCTCCCGCACCAGGTGCCGAAGGAGCACTTCGCCCGCGGCATCCACCTTGCGCGGGGCGCCTCCCCCGTGCGGACGTGCATGCACACTCCCGCTCGCCTCGAAGCGGGCGATGTAGCGGCGCACCGTTGCGTATCCGAGCATGAAGCGGCGGGCGATGGCACTCTTGCCCTCTCCCTCCCGCCAGGCCGCGATGACGCGTTCTCGTAAGTCGAGCGAATGGGTGCCGGACATGGCAGCAGCCCTCCTCTCACCCTCAACACCCAGCGACTGCTCACTTCATTCAAGCGCCGCTGTGAGTCCTTCACCCGCGGTCATCCTCCATGCGCGTGGGGTGGGACCGCCATGGACGACGCGGCGCATGCGTTGACGTGAACCGGACGGAGGCATCTGCTGGACGCATGTCCGACTCCGCCTCTCCCCTTTCCGGCGCCCGGCCGGTGGATGTCTCCGAACGGCTGCCGCTCCTGGACGTGCTGCGCGGCTTCGCGTTGTGGGGCGTGTTCGTGTCGAACAGCTTCGCCTGGTTCAGCGGGCGGGTCCTCTTGCCGAAAGAGCAGGCCCAGGCGCTGGCGGCACCGCCCATGGAGGCGGCCGTCACGGCGCTCTACCACTTCTTCGTGAACCAGAAGTTCGTCACCCTCTTCGCCTTCCTCTTCGGGCTGGGGTTCTCCATCCAGTTGAAGCGCGCAGAGGGCCGAGGCGCCTCGGTCGTGCCGGTGTACTCACGGCGTCTGCTGGTGCTGCTGGGCATCGGGGTGCTGCATCTCACCGCGCTCTGGGCGGGAGACGTGCTCTCCACGTACGCGCTGTTGGGCTTCGCGCTGCTGCTCTTCCGGAGCTGTTCGGACCGGACGTTGCTGGTGTGGGTGGGTCTGTCGGTGGGGGTGGTGCCGCTGCTGGTGCCGGCGCTCCTGCACTTCGGTCCCATCCTGCTGCACGGCGCCCAGGCCGCGGCCGACGCCGCGAAGGCCACCGAGGCACTGGAGGCGCAGCATCGCGAGCAACTGCTGCTGGGGCTCTCGAGCGACTCGCTCTGGACGACGCAGGCCGCGAACGTGCACTTCCTCCAGTACATGCTGCCCACGCTGAAGCGGCTGCTGTGGATGATCTTCATCCTGGGCCGTTTCCTGCTGGGGCTGCTCGCGGGCCGGCACCTGTTGCTCCAGGACGTGGAGGGGCACCGCGCCTGGCACCGGAAGCTGCTGGGCTGGGGCCTGGTGTTCGGAGTGCTGGGAAATGGCTCGGGGGTGGTGGTGCAGCACCTGCGGCTCGCGGGAGTGCTGGACCCATCGAAGGCCCACTGGATGTTCACGCTGTCGGCCATCCAGGAGATGGGCTACCTGGGCCTCGCCGCGGCCTATGTGGCCGCCTTCGCCCTGCTCTTCCAACGGGAGCGCTGGCGCAGGTGGCTGGGCCTCCTGGCGCCCGTGGGGCGCATGGCGCTCACCAACTACCTGATGCAGACGGTGGTGAGCCTCTGGCTCTACGACGGTTGGGGGCTGGGGCTCATCGGCAGGTTGCCGCCATCGCGCTGCGTGGCGCTGACGCTGCTGGTGTTCGCGCTCCAGATTCCATTCAGCCAGGCGTGGCTGTCGCGCTTCCGCTTCGGTCCGGCGGAGTGGCTATGGCGCTCGCTCACCTACGGCCAGCGCCAGCCCATGCGGCATGTGCTCAAGCCGTCGCCGACCGGCGTCCCCGACGCCCGATGAAGAACCCCGCGCCCAGCGCGGCGACGGCGACGAGGGCCCCGAAGCCCAGAGCGGCGTTCTTCACCTTGGTGAGCAGGGGGTTGTCGAACACGTTGGTGGAGTAGTGGAACGCGGCGATGAGCCACTGGTCGCCCTCCTTCACCAGGGTGCAGGTCCACCGTCCATTGACGACGAGGTCCGTCCCGTCGTTGAGGATGTAGTGGTCCAGCGACGAGCCATACGCGACGCCCGTGTTGCCATACAGGCGCGTGAGCGCGTCCACATCGAACTTCGCGGTGACCTTCTTCACGACGCTGTTCGGGCCACCCAGCATCTCCGAGTAATACGCGCGAATGGCGTCCTTCCCCACGCGGACGTCGTTGTTCATGGTGGAGAACACGACGTCCGGGTGCAGGTGCGACAGCAACCGGTCCAGGTCCTGCTTGTTGAGCGCATCCTCCATGTCCTGCTTGATGGCGCGCAGCGCCTGATGCGTCGCCTCGTCGCCAGAGGCCACGGCCGCCGGAGCCACGGCGTCCTGAGCCCCCGACGTGAAGGGGACCGCGACGAACAGCAACGCCAGGAGACCAACGAACCGGGTGCGCACCATCGAAGCTCCATGAAGGAAGGAACGGCGCGCATCCTAAGCAGGTCGCCCGCGGTTCGTTAACAAACCCTGCAACCCCAAGTTCTCCATAAAGGCGCGCACAGCCCAGAGAGCAGCAACGTGAGCCGCGACGCCGCACAAGCATGGCCCCCAGTGCCACGCAAGGCCCCACCTGCCGGGCACGGTTGCCAAAAACCTGTCCGACAGTCGGACAGGTCCGAACCACACGACGCCTGAGCCCACGAACCTGTCCGACAGCCGTACCGATTTGCACCCCACGGCACCGGAGCCCGGGAACCTGTCCAACAGGCCGCCACCGCACGCCCCCCCGAACTCGCAACCTATCCGACAGCCGGACCGGTTCGCACCGCACGGCGCCCGAACCCGCGAACATGTCCAACTGTCCGCCATGTCCACACCACACGGCGCCCGAGTTCGCGAACATGTCCGACCGTCCGACAGGTTTGTGCCTCACGATGCCCGAGTTAGCAACGCGTCCGACTGTCCTACAGATCCGCGCCGCACGACGCCCGAACCCGCGAACATGTCCGACTGTCCTACAGGCCCGCGCCGCACGACGCCCGACCCCACGAACATGTCCGACTGTCCTACAGGTCCGCGCCGCACGACGCCCGAACCCACGAACATGTCCGACCGTCCAAGAGGTCCGCACCGCACGGTGCCCAAGCCCGCGAACATGTCTGACTGTCCGACAGGTCCGCGCCGCACGATGCCCAAGCCCGCGACGTGTCCGACTGTCCGGCTGGTTTGCGCCGCCCGGCGCCCGCGCCAATGAACGTGTCTGACTGTCGGACAACTTTTTCGCGGCCTGGGGCCAGGTCCGCGAACCTGGATGGCTCTTGGACAAGCCTACGCCAGACGGCCCCCTGAGCCGCGAACCGGCATGGCTGTCGGACCGCTCGGCTCCGTACGGGCGCTCAAGCTCGTGAACCGGTATGGCTGTCGGACAGGTTTTCGCAGCCTGCGTGCTGGGACCTCTGAATGTGTCCGACAGTCGGACAGGTTTTCCGAGCCCGCGCTCCGGGGCTGCGTGGGCCACGTGGGCGACACGGGTGGTGGGCAGTCTCATCCATGTCAGACCCCCGTGGTTGGATGACGATGCTGGGACGAAGAGGGGGATGGGGATGGGACGAGGTGGACTGGTGGCGTATGTGGAAGCGGAGATTGAGCGCAAGATCGCGCTGGGGCAGCTACACCCATCGGGGGAGTTCGCTTCGGAAGCGGAGCTGGCGCGCCGCTATCGGGTATGCCGGGGAACCATGCGCGAGGCGCTGCGACGGCTGGCGGCACGGGGCCTGGTGGTGCAGCGCCCCGGCCGCAGGACGCGCGCGGTGGCACTGGACGAATCCCTGACGCTGGAAAACCTGGGACTGGCGTTGCATGACGCATGCTCTCCGGACGCACGGTGGCTCCTGGAGGGCTACTTCAGCCTCCGGCGGCAGGTGCTGGTAGAGCTGCTGACCGACTGCTGCACACGGGCCTCCGAGAGGGACTTGAATCAGTTGGGGCAGCTCTGTTTCCAGCTTTGGGACGCGGCGCGCTGGGCGCCGGGAGAGCGGTGCGCCCAGGTGGAGTTCGAGTTGCTGCGGCTGGCGGCCCGGGTGGCTGAACGGCCCGGGCACGTGCTTCTGGTTCAGTCGCTGCAACGGGCCTTCCTGGGCGGCGCGACTCGGCTGCTGCCCCTCCTGGGGGGTGAAGGGCTGCGCCAGTGGGCGACCTGCGCGACCCAGGCCCTGAACGAGCGCGATGCGCAGGCGCTCCAGCACGAGCTGCCGGCGATGGTGAGGGCTTACGATGAGCGCTTGCTGAATGCCTTCGCTCCCACTTCCAGTGAGCCGGCCGCCCCTCTTCCCCAGGAGGAGCGCCTCGGTTCCCTGGCGACAGCTCCCAAGCAGGAGGGGGCCCCGGAGGAATGCCCTCGTGTGGAGGGGCGTGTCCTCGGAAGTCCGGCATCGGCCATCGACGCCGCGGAGATGACTGGGAGTGACTCATCCGCCCACGTGAATCCCTTGGCCGTAGAGCCCGGCGACACGCCTCTGATGACGTCAGCGACTCTGGGCCCCATCTCCGGTGATACCGGTGCGGAGTGCGCCAGCGGAGACGGGATGGGCGATCCCTTGGGCAACCTGTCTGACGAGCGGACACGTTGTGACTCGACCTTTCCAACGGGGCGTCCGAAGCCCGAGCCTCGACGCATCGGCGCGTGTGGACAACCGATTCGGATGGAGGAGGCCCACGACGCGCGATCCCACCCGCGTCCGTGTGAGCGGGGCTTCCACGCCAGTTCCATCCACCGGATTCTGGTGAACTGCTTGGACACCTTGCGCATTCAGCCAGCGCGTTTCATAAGGGCCAGACGCCTCCTCCAACCGCTCTCACGCGCGCTTCGACTCCGCTGAACCGCTCCCGAAGCTTCTGCCGGCTCGAGTCGTGCGCTCGCGTTCATCAACCCTATCCACCAGGCCCCGGCTCCCTCGAACGGGGTATGGACCCAGGCCCCCAGAAGGATTGGAGTTCTGGAAGCCGCCAGCCGGTCTCCACCGCTGGCCTGGCCCGGGACTCGACGCGATGCAGGGGGACACCACCGTGGACGCGAATCAATTGCTGGAGCTGGTCAAGCGCTATCAGGACTCCAGGTCCTTCATCACCAACGAAGAGACCGCCAAGCTGGCGCTGGTGGTCCCCTTCATCCGACTGCTGGGTTACGACCCCGGCCTCCCCCGGGAGGTGCGGCTCGAGTACACGGCGGACTTCGTCCAGGGGGACGGCAAGAAGCTCCCGGACCGGATGGACTTCGCCATCTTCGACCAGACGGGACAGAAGCCCCTCATCGTCATCGAGACCAAGCCCCTGGGCACCGACCTCAAGTCTCGCGCCCAGCAGCTGGCCCGCTACCTCTCCCAGCTCCCGGAGCTCCACTTCGGCATCATCACGGACGGGTGCCACTACCTGTTCTTCGGAGACCTGGAGAACCCCAACGTCATGGACCCGGAGCCCTTCTTCACGTTCTCCCTGGAGGACACGAAGTCGGACTGGGCCAAGGTCGCGAAGTTCCTGTCCAAGTTCAGCCGCGAATCCTTCAACGCCACGACGCTCATCACCGACGCGGAGAACAGCCGCTACCGCCAGGGGATGATCGACAAGCTCTCCGCCGCCCTGAGGTCCCCCGGCGACCACGAGGGCTTCCTCAAGTGGCTCACCGAGGACATCTACAAGGGGAA
This sequence comes from Corallococcus sp. RDP092CA, assembly GCF_041903675.1. NCBI lineage: Bacteria > Pseudomonadati > Myxococcota > Myxococcia > Myxococcales > Myxococcaceae > Corallococcus > Corallococcus sp. RDP092CA. The sequence continues at coordinate 28,943 of NZ_JAYESI010000027.1, forward strand.
GCGGACGACCGCCGTCATGGAGCGCCTCGCGGAGGTCGCCAGGGAGGCCATCGAGCCCACCCTCCTCCGCGTCATGGGCGACGACTTCCTCGACAAGCTCAAGGAGCGCCTCCAGCGCCTGAACGAAGGCACCGAGGTCCCCGCCGCCGCCAAGGACGGCCCCAACGTGGTGAGGGCCGACAGCGCGAAGCCCTTCGAACCGGAGCCGCGCGCGCCGGGCGACGACAAGGGACGCGCCGTCATCGAGACCACCGAGGAGGAGCTGGCCTTCTTCGGCGTCATCCGGGACATCTGCGCCAAGAGCGGCCACGCGGCCGAGGACGTCCTCTACCGGGACACCTCGAACTACTTCAACGTGTCCTTCAAGAAGCCCACGAAGTGGTTCGCGCGGTTCTTCGGCAATGGCAAGCGCAAGTGCATCGCCACCTGGGTGCCCGTCGACGAAGCGAAGACCCTCGCCGCGGGGTTCGAGGTGGAAGCGTCCCCCTCGGCCTTCGGCGTGAGCCGCATCTACATCCAGACGGTCCCGGAGGTGTGGGCGCTCAAGGCACTCGTCGCCCGGAGCCTGGAGCTCTCCCTCACGGCCAAGGAGGAGGCGCCCACCGAGCCCCCGCGCGAGGAGGCCCGGGCCGCGCTCAAGGTGGTCGCCAGCCAGTAGCGGCCCCCCGCGCGCTCACATCGTCGGCCGGTACGGCTCCACCGAGAGCCCCTTGGACGCGAGGAACTCCGGGTTGAAGACCTTGGAGGCGTACCGGCTGCCGTGGTCGCACAGGAACGTGACGATGCGCAGGCCCTGCCCCTGGTGCCTGCGCGCCACATCCCAGGCCGCCACCACGTTCAGGGCCGAGGAGGTGCCCACCACCAGCGCGTCCTCGCGCGCCAGGTGGTAGAGCATCCGCAGCATGTCCTCGTCCTCCACGCGCATCGCTTCATCCACGCGCGCCTGCCGGAAGTTCTCCGTCAGCCGCATGATGCCAATGCCCTCCGTGATGGAGCTCCCGGCCGCCTCCAGCTTCCCCGTGCGCACCTGGCAGTAGAGCCCCGACCCCGGCGGATCCACCAACACCACGCGCAGCGCCGGGTTCTTCTCCTTCAGGTAGCGGCTCGTCCCGGACAGCGTGCCGCCGCTGCCCACCGACGCCACCAGCACGTCCACCTTCCCCTCCGCCTGCTCCCAGATCTCCGGCCCCGTCGTCTCGTAGTGGAAGTCGCCGTTCGCCGTGTTCTCGAACTGGTTCATCCACGCCCAGCCGTGCTCCTCCGCCAGCGCCCGCGCCTGGTGGAAGAAGTGCGAGGGATTGGAGAAGGGCACCGCCGGCACGCGACGCACCTGCACGCCCATCGCCTCCAGGTACTCGTACTTCTCTCGCGCCTGGTTGTCCGGCATCGTCACGACCACGCGGTAGCCCCGCTCGCGGCCCAGCAGCCCCAGCCCGATGCCCGTGTTGCCCGCGGTGCCCTCGACGATCGTGCCGCCCGGCTTCAGCTGCCCGGTGGCCTCCGCGCGCTGGATCATCCCCTTGGCGGCCCGGTCCTTGATGCTCCCGCCCGGGTTCATGAACTCCGCCTTGGCGACGATGTCACAGCCCGTCCGCCGGCTGAGCGAGCCGATGCGCAACAGCGGCGTGTCCCCCACCGCGTCCCAGAGTGAACCCATTCGTGGCGCCATGTCTGTCCCTCACCCGCTACAGCTTGCGCATCCGCACGCGGCGGACCTTGTGGTCACTGCCCTTCACCAGGATGAGCCGCGCCCGGGAGCGCGTGGGCGCGATGTTCTCCGCCAGGTTGGGCCCGTTGATCTCCGCCCACACCGACGCGGCCCGCGCGATGGCCTGCTCGCGCGTCAACTCGGAGAAGCGCCGGAAGAAGGAGCGCTCGTCGCGGAACGCCGTCTCCCACAGGCGCAGGAACCGCTCCACGTACCAGTGGCGGATGTCCGTCTCGGTCGCGTCCACGTAGATGGAGAAGTCGAAGAAGTCCGACAGGAACGTCTGCGGCAGCCGCCCGCCCTCCACCGGCCCCGTCTGCAGGACGTTGAGCCCCTCCAGGATGAGGATGTCCGGCTGCCGGACGGACTGCGCCTCCTCCGGCACGATGTCGTAGACGAGGTGCGAGTACACCGGCGCCGTCACCTCCTCGCGCCCCGCCTTCAGCTCCGCCAGGAAGCGCACCAGCGCGCGCCGGTCATAGCTCTCCGGGAAGCCCTTGCGGTTCATGATGCCCCGCTCGGTCAGCACCCGGTTGGGGTAGAGGAACCCGTCCGTCGTCACCAGCGCCACGCGCGGATGATCCGGCCAGCGCGCCAGGAGCGCCTGGAGGATGCGCGACGTGGTGCTCTTGCCCACCGCCACGCTCCCCGCGATGGCGATGATGAACGGCACCTTGCGCACCGAGTACCCCAGGAACGCCTGCTGCGCCGCCCACAGCGACTGCGCCGACGCCACCTGCAGGTGCAAGAGCCGCGACAACGGCAGGTAGACGTCCTCCACCTCCTGGAGGTCCAGCCGGTCCCCCAGGCCCCGCAGCTTCTCCACCTCGTCCGCCGTCAGCGTCAGCGGCGTGGCGGCCCGCAGCTCGCGCCACGCGGCGCGGTCCAGGTCGACGTACATCGAGGCGGCGCGGGGCTTGGTCACGGACATGCCGCCCAGCTTGAACCAGACCTCCCCATGTCCGGCAAGTGAAGGCGACAACAGGTCTTCCCCGCGATTCTTGACAGCAAGACATTCCCGTCGCCAACGTGCCCGCCTGCTTCCCGTCGCGCCCGGCGAGGCCGGGGGCACTCCGCCCTCCTGGAGTCCGTTCCCGGAGGTCCCGCGTGTCCACCGTCTCCGCCTCCGTCCTCCTCGCCGCCACGGGGCTGCTGCTCACCGCCCCTCACGCCCGGGCCCAGGCCGCCGAGCCCGCCCCGGCGCGCCCCGAGGCCGCGGAGCGCTCCGTCGTCCGGGTGTCGGAAGAAGGCTTCACGCTGTCGTCCGCGGACCAGGCCTTCGTGCTCAGGCTGCGCGGACAGCTCCAGGGCGACGGGCGCTTCTTCCTGGAGGACCCGGACCGCACGGGCACCAACACGTTCGTCATGCGCCGCGTGCGCCCCATCCTGGAGGGGACGCTCTTCGGCTTCATCGACCTGCGCCTCATGCCGGACTTCGGCGACGGCCAACCCATGCTCCAGGACGCGTTCATCGACTTCCGCCCGGGGGCATGGGTGCGCCTGCGCGCGGGCCGGTTCAAGACGCCGTTCGGCCTGGAGCTGCTCCAGTCCGACGTGGACAACCCCTTCATCGAGCGCTCGCTCACGGTGGACCTGGTCCCCAACCGCGACGAGGGCCTGGAGCTGCACGGCGAGGGCGAGGGCGGCCGGTGGCAGTACTCGCTGGCGGTGGTGAACGGCGACCCCGATGGCACGAGCGCCGACCTCAACGCCGACGACAGCTTCGACCTGGTCGCCCGCGTCTTCGCCCAGCCCTTCAAGGGCCGCGCGCCGGCCTTCCTCCAGGGGCTGGGCCTGGGCCTCGCGGTGACGCGCGGCCTCCAGTTCGGCACGGCCACCACCCCCGGGCTGGCGCCGTTCCGCAGCACCGGCCAGCAGCTCATCTTCAGCTACCTGGGCAACGCGGACACCAGGGAGACCGTCACCGCGCACGGCCAGCACCTGCGGCTCGCGCCCCAGGGCCACTTCTACCGGGGCCCCTTCGGCCTCCTCGCGGAGTACGTCCGCTCCGAACAAGTGGTGCGAAGCGGCGACGCGCGCGCGAGGCTGCGCCACCACGCCTGGCAGACGTCGGTGTCGTGGGTCTTTGGCGGAGAGGCCTCCTTCGAGGGCGCCCGGCCGACGAGGCCCTTCGACCCGAAGACGCTCGGGGGCGGCGCGCTGGAGGTGGCGGCGCGCTACCACGCGCTGGACCTGGACGCCGCCGCCTTCCCCCGCTTCGCCGACCCCGCCCGGTCCGTGAGCGCGGCGAGGGGCTTCGGCGTCGCCACCACCTTCGCCTTCAACCGGCATGTGCGCTTCGCCCTGAACTTCCACCGCACGAACTACGTGGGCGGCGCCACGGACGGCGACCGCGCCCCGGAGAACGTCCTCCTGTCCCGCTTCCAGCTCACGTTCTGAGCCCCCCGCGAGGCCGGAGCCCGCCGCTGACGCCGGGTGTCATCCGGCTTCGTCCGGGTGCGTCTTGAAGCGCCAGCGTCAGGTGCTCGACGCTCTCGCGACCCGCGACGGGTGGCCCTTGCCCGGGGGCCGCTCCCGCGGGCTCCCGCCGAGAGGACGCATGCCCGCGAACGCCTCCCCGCAGCGCCCGACGTCTGTCCGCTCCCCCTCCCTGCCGAAGGCGCTCGCGCGCGCCGCGCTGCTCGCCCTGCTGGGCCTGGGCGCGCCCGGGGCCGCGCAGCAGCCCCAGCCTCCCGTGACGGAGGAGGTGCCGCCCCCGGCGCAGCCGCCCCTGCCGGACCGCCGCGTCTTCTTCACCACGCTCAACGTCGTCCGCTACAACCCGCTGGGGCTCGAGTCGCAGAACCGGCTCGTCTACCAGAAGCGCCTCTTCGACAGCCCCTCCGTGCTCCTGCGCGACACGTACGCCAGCGCCGCCGCCAGCCTCAAGCTGAGCCCCGCCTTCTTCAAGCTGGGGCCCGTGGTGGAAGTGCAGCCCCTGGCGGTGCTCAACCTCCGCGCCGGCTACGAGTATGTCCAGTTCTTCGGGACCTTCGGCAGCATCCAGTCGTACCCGGACGCGTTCCAGCCCTACGACGACGACCTGCGCAGCGCGACCAACGACACCGCCTACGGCACCTCCGGGCACCACTTCTTCGTGGAGCCCATGCTCCAGGCGAAGGTGAAGTCCATCGCGCTGCGCACGAAGCTGGCCATCGAGTACTGGAACGTGTCGCTCCACGACGGCGGGACGCGCGGCACGTTCTACGACCCGACGCTGGACACGCTGGTGCCCGGCAAGGGCTGGGTGCTCGCCAACGACACGGACCTGCTCTGGCTGGGCGGGAAGTGGACGCTGGGCGCCCGGCTCTCCGCGGTGTGGCCCCGCTACGACGAGGACGCCACCGCGGTGGAGCCGCTGCCCGGACGCAAGCTGCCCACCAACCAGCACCTCCGCGTGGGGCCGCTGGTCGCGTATGCCTTCGACACGAGGCCCGGCGGGCTCATGAGCAAGCCCACCGTGCTGCTCATCGCCGGCTGGTACCTCAAGCACGAGAACCGCGTGAACGCCATGCCCTACCTGCTGGGCGGCTTCTCCTTCAGCACGGACCTGCTCTCCGGCCGCTGAGCCTCGCCTCGCGCGGGCCGTTCAGACTTGAACCCCGCTCCCCCGGGGGCAGTGTCCACGGGCCGGGCCCTGCCCTACCTCGTCATCGCTGTCTGGCTTTCCAGGCAGCAGGAGGACGAGGGTCCCATGCGGATGATGATGAGCGGGCAGAGGCTCCGGAGTGTCATGGCGGTGGTGGCGCTCACCGGGTGCGCTCCGTCGGAGATGACCGGGTCGCAATCGCAGACACCCACGCAGGAGGCAGGGCTCGCGGCGGGAGCCCCGCGCTGGGTGAAGTTCCCGGGCTCCAGCCGCCCCGACGCGGCCCACGCGGTGGCCTTCGACCGCGACGGCAACCTCGTGGCGCTGTTCCTCTATACGGGCAGCGTGGACCTGGGCGCGGGCCCGGTGGGCTCGGGGAACCCCGGCAGCAGCGGCTTCGCGGTGGCGAAGTACACGACGGGCGGCGCGCTGCTGTGGACCCGCGCCTACGAGGGCGTGCTCCCCCCGGGCGGACAGAACTTCGTCCACGCGGTGGCGCTCACGGTGGACCGGGGGCGCAACGTCCTCGTCGCGGGGACCTCGAATGAGTCCATCGACCTGGGCGCGGGGCTCCAGCCCCCGGGGGCCTTCCTGCTGAAGCTGCGCAAGACGGGGCAGTTCCAGTGGGCCCGGCACTTCATGGGCAACATCTCGCCCCGGGACCTGGTCACCGACTCCCAGGACGCCATCGCCATGACGGGCAGCGCCTTCGGCACGGTGGACTTCGGCCAGGGCTCCAACTCCTCGCAGGTGACGGACGTCCAGACCGCGTTCCTCACCCGGTTCAGCGCCGCCGGCGCGGCGCAGTGGACCCTTCGTGAGCAGTGGGACCTGAGCGCCGGGACCAGCGTCGCGGTGGATGAGGCGGATGCCTTCTACTTCGGCGGCATCCGCTACCCCGATCCGGAGCTGTGGAAGGTGAGCCCCACGGGCGCGGTGGAGTGGACGCGGCCGCTGGCGGGCGCGACGGGAGCCGCCCTGGGCGTCGCCGTCCACGGCAACCGCGTGGTGGCAGGCGGCCAGTTCAACGACCCCTTCACGTTCGCGGGGCAGGGCGTCCCGAATCCGTCCGCGGGCAACGGCGGCTTCCTCGTCGCGTGGACCCGCGCCGGCGAGCAGCGCTGGGCGCGGAGCTACCCGCAGGTCGTGAGCGCCGTCGCCATGGCCGAGGACGACAGCGTGGTGGTGGGCGGCCACTCCACGGCGCCCGACACGGGCCCCAGCTACACGCTGTTCACCGCGAGGCTGGAGCGCCTCCAGGGACAGCAGCAGTGGCGGAACACGTACACGTCGACCGGGCGCCCGACCTTCGCCGACGTGACCGTGAACAAGCAGGGCGAGTTCGCGGGAATCGGCTCCTTCTCCGGAGACCTGTGCCTGGGCCCGAGCTGCCACACCTCGCGAGGCTTCGACGACACCTTCCTCTTCAAGGCGTCGACGGCGCCCTGACGCTCAGCCGAAGCCCTGGGCGCGCAGCATCGCGCCCAGCGGCACGGAGCCCGCGCGGTACGCGTCGAACCACCGCGCGGCCTCCTCCGGCGTGGGCTGGGTCCAACGCCAGCCGCCGGGGCCGCCCCCCACCTCGCAGCGGATCAACGACGTGCGCACCTGCTCCGCGTTGGCGAACTCCAGCTGCTCCAGGAGCAGCGGGCTCTGGCTGGTGACGAAGGACTGCCGCGCGCCCATGTCCCGCACGCACGCTCGCACCAGGTCCGGATGCAGGCCGTCCGCCAGCTCGTCCGCGACCACGAAGCCCGGGTGCACGTCCAGGTAGTACAGGAAGGACAGGAGCCGCTTCTGGCCATGGCCCAGCTGCTCCTGCGACACCGGCGAGCCATCCGGGCGCGCGAACGCGAAGCGGAAGCCGCTGAAGCCCAGCCGGCCGCCCTGGGACAGCGGCGTCGTCTCCGTCACGTCCACCGTGAGCGTGCCGGAAGCAAACCCCGCCAGCGCCACGAAGCGCGCGAGGAAGCCCTGGGGCACCGCGTCGTGCCGGAGCAGCAGCGACGGGGGCGCGGGCTCGCGCTCCACCTGCGCTCGCAGCCAGCCCGGCATCCACGTGGGCAGCGCCATGAGGCCCAGGGGGAACAGCTCCTCTCCGCGCTGCTCCATCGCGTAGCGGATGGCGCCGATGCGCTCGAACATGCCCAGCGCCTCATCGAAGCGCGGCGGCGCCAGCAGGAACGTCTCCCGCAAGAGGTCCTTCAGCCGGTCCTTCACGCCGCGCTCCAGGTACTGCGCGGCCATGAAGAGCAGCGTCCACACGGAGCGGTCCAACACCGACCAGTGCATGCGCTTGGAGAAGCCCGCCGAGCCCGACACCTCGCACGCGAAGCCCGTGGCGCTGGCGCGCATGACGAGCCGCGCGTCCGCCGCCGCGTCCCACCGCACCGTCGCCACGATGGAGGGCATCAGCCCGTGCGCCAGCGCGCCCGGCGGGAGCGCCAACGCGTCCCCCGGCCCGCCCTCCCCCGCGGTGGCGGGCAGCGCCGCGGGCGGCTCGTTGCGCACGGCCACGTCCACCGTCAGCGCGTCGAAGCGCAGCGCGTAGTCCAGCGCGAAGGGCTCGCGCAGGAGCCCGGAGAAGTCCGAGCACAGCACCGAGGACACCAGCTCCAGCAGCGTCGTGCGCCCGCTGCCCGTCGCCCCCACCACCACGTTGAGCGCCGGGCCGAACGTCAGCGCCGTGTCCGGCGCGAGCCCGCGGTAGTGGTGGACGTGCAGGCGGGTCAGCTTCATGGCGTCCTGCCCTCCGCGGTGGACCGCGTCAGCGTAGGCCCTTGGCCAGCTGATGCGCGAGCCGGTGCAGCAGCTCCGTGTTCTCCACCTCCGCCGCCTCCAGCCTGGGGAGCTGCGCCTCCAGCGCCGCCACGTCCTTGCCCCGCGCGACGAGGTCCGCCGCGAACAGCCCCAGCCAGCGCCCCAGCTCCCGCGCCGTCAGCTCCAGGTGGAACTGGAAGCCATAGGACCGCCCCAGCCGGAAGGCCTGCTGCGTGTACCGGTCCGTGGACGCGAGCAGCGTCGCGCCGGGCACCGCCGTGTACGTGTCCCCGTGCCAGTGCGCCACCGGCGTGCGCGCCCTCGCCCCCGCCACCACCGGGTCCTTCAGCGCGTCCTGCGTCCAGCGCACCGGCCCCACGCCCACCTCGAAGCCGTTCTTCCCCGGCGACACCGTGGCCCCCGCCGCCGCGGCCAGCAGCTGCGCACCCAGGCACACGCCCACGCACGCGCGGTCGTTCGCCAGCCGCTCGCCCAGCAGGGCCCGCTCGTCGTGGAGGAACGGGTGCGCGTCCGCCTCGTACACGCCCATGCCCCCACCCATCACCACCACCAGCGGCGCGTCCACATCCTCACGCTTCACCGCCCGGAAGCGCCGCACCAGCGTGAACCCCGCCGCCTCCAGCGCGGGCCCCAGGAGGCCCGGCCCCTCGTGCTCCTCGTGCTCGACCACCACCGCGCGCATCGTCCGGCCCCCTTCCCTGTCTTCGTGGGTGTCGCAGGCAGTGCATGCCGCGCGAAGACTAACGCTCCCGGCCACGGCTGGCCGCGACGCGGCGTGAACCAGGATAACCAGCAGGAGTTTATTTCACAGTATTTCATGCCATCATCAGCGCGCCCGGTTTCCCCTATAAGCGTGCAGACCCGGGCATTCCCCCTGGGTGTTCCGTCGCGTCGTTTCCGAAAGGAAGTTCCTCGTGAGCAAGAGCCTTCGCGGTTTCAAGTGGCTGATGGGCACGGTGGTCGGCGTTTCCCTGCTGAGCGGTTGCGGCGCTCCTCCGGCGGAGGGTGAGGACACCCCGGCCGAGGCCGCCGAGCAGGCCCAGGGCGCCCTGACGGCGCAGGTGTCCGCGGGCAAGGCCTCCATGGCCGCCAGCGAGCGCGTGACGGTGGAGGTGACGCTGACGAACACCTCCTCCGCGCCGGTCAGCCTCTACAAGTGGGACGCGCCGGGAGAGGGCCTCACCGAGGGCCGCCTGTCGGTGTCGCGCGACGGCGAGCCCGTGGCGTACACCGGCCCGCACTACAAGCGCGTGATGGGCCGCGCCGAGGACCTCATCACCCTGGCCCCCGGCCAGAGCATCTCCGGCCCGGTCGTCGTGTCGGACGCGTATGACCTGTCCGTCTCCGGCACCTACACCCTCCGCTACGAGCTGGAGGCGCGCGCGGGCGTGACCGCGCTGTCCTCCAACGCGGTCAGCCTCTACATCGAGGGCCGCCGCGGCAACCTCGACGGCGCGCAGGCGATGGGCCTGGTGACGGCGCAGGGCCTGTCCTACTCCGGGGCCTGCACCAGCTCCGAGCAGACCACCATCACCAACGCGTACAACAGCGCGAAGACCTACGCCAACAACGCGTACACGTACCTGAGCGGCACGCCGTCCGCGACCAGCCGCTACACCACGTGGTTCGGCACCTACTCCAGCGCCAACTGGGGCACCATCAAGACGCACTTCAACAGCATCAAGAACGCGTTCGCGTCCGCCTCCGTCGTCGTGGACTGCAGCTGCAACGACAGCGGCACCTACGCGTACGTGTACCCGGGCTCGCCGTACAAGATCTACGTGTGCGGCGCCTTCTGGAGCGCCCCCAACACGGGCACGGACTCGCGCGCGGGCACGCTCATCCACGAGATGAGCCACTTCACCGTCGTGGCCGGCACGGACGACTGGGCCTACGGCCAGTCCGCCGCGAAGAGCCTGGCGAAGTCCAACCCCACGCGCGCACGCGACAACGCGGACAGCCACGAATACTTCGCGGAGAACAACCCCTCGCTGCCGTAAGGTGACGGCGGGCCGTTGACCAGGGGCGCGGGCCACTCGGGCTCGCGCCCCTCTTCATTTCGCCGCACGCAGACAAGGAGCGTCACGTGATGGGGCTGGGACGAAGGAACCTCGCATGGCTCGCGGCGCTGTCCGCCGCGGCCGGTGTCACCGCCTGTACCCCGAAGTCCGCGGAGCCGCCCGCGCAAGCGCAGGCCCCCGTCGCCGCGGCGCCCCCCGCCGAGGCGCCGCCTCCCGCCCCAACCCCTCCCGCCCCGGAGCCCGCCGCCGTGACGCCCCCCAAGCTGGAGTGCGCCCTCAGCGTCCCCCCGAAGGCGAGGCCCGGCGAGTCCGTGGAGGTCCACTTCAAGCTCACCAACCGCTCGGACACGCCCGTCTGGGTGCTCACGTGGCAGACGCCGCTGGAGGGCATCCTCGGCACCGTGTTCCAGGTCACCCGCGACGGCGAGGAGGTCCCGTACCAGGGCCCCATGGTGAAGCGCGCCGCCCCGTCCGCGGACAGCTACGCGGCCATCGCCCCGGGCGCGACGGTGGAGAACACCGTGGAGGTGACGCAGGCCTGGGACTTCAAGAAGCCGGGCACCTACCGCATCGCCTTCCGCGACACGCTGATGGACGTGGCCACGCACAAGGAGGACGTCCCCCGGCCCGGCGGCGAATACCGGCCCACCCCGGTGAGCTGCGCCCCCGTGGACGTGACGGTGGCCGCGCGCTGATGGGTGCCGTGAGGCCGTGGGAGGGGGCCTTCGGGATTTCCCTGGAACGCAGGGGGCGGGCAGGCACGGTCCCCCTCCTCAGCCGGGCCCGGGCGCGATACACCTGGGCCCATCATGGCGGACACCCCTTCGATGAACATCCCGACGGTCGACCTGTTGGACCTGGCGTCGGGTGAACCGGCGCGCCTCGAGCGCGCGGCGGCGGCCCTGCGCGAGGCCTTCGGCGTCTTCGGCCTCGTGTTCGTGAAGAACCACGGCGTGGACGCTCCGGCGCTGGAGCGCTTCTACGACGCGTTCTCCGCCTTCGTGGCCCGCCCGGACGCCCGGAAGCGCCCGCTGGGCCGCGCGGACCTCTGGTACCAGCGCGGCTGGACGCCGCCCAACACGGAGGTCGCCGTCGCCAGCAACGGGCAGCCGGACTTCAAGGAGTGCTACTTCGCGGCGCCCACGCCCACGGACCCGCAGTCCGCCATGGAGTTCCCGGAGCTGTACCCGGAGAACATCTGGCCGGACGACGCGCCGCCCTTCTTCCAGGAGGGCCTGCTCACGATGGGCACCGCGCTGCACGAGGCCGGCCTCAAGCTGCTGCGCGGCGCGGCCCTGGCGCTGAACCTGCCGGAGGCCACCTTCACCGGCGCGTGCGAGAAGGCCCCCCACGTCACGCGCGCGCTCCAGTACCTGCCCCTGGGCCCCACCCAGGTGAACACCGGCATCCTCTGGGGCGAGGAGCACACCGACTTCAACCTGCTCACGCTGCTGCCCGGGGGCCGGTTCCTGGACCCGGAGGGGCACCCCGCGCCGAAGCCGGATGACAAGAGCGGCCTGTACCTGCGCACGCGCGCCACGCCGGACGCGCCCAACGGCCACATGGTGCGCGGCACCGCGCCCGCGGGCTGCATCGTGGCGCAGGTGGGCCAGCAGTTGGAGATCCTCACGGGCGGCACGTTCCTCGCCACGCCGCACGTCATCACCGCGCCGGGCGTGCCGGGGTGGCAGCGCCAGTCCGCCGCGCACTTCATGCACGTGCACACCAGCCAGGTGCTCTTCCCGCTGCCCGGCTTCCGCACGCCGGAGGCGGTGGCCAACTACGCGCCGCCGGTGCTCGCGGGCACGTATGACATCAAGACGCTGGTGGACATCGGCCTCGCGCCGCCCGCCGCGCTCGACAAGCTGGGCTACCGCCACTACGACCGCCTGAACCGGATGCGCGCGACCTCATGAGCCGCGCCCGGGGCGCGCGCGCCCCTTGTCACTGGCGGAGGGGGACGGGCTGCGTTACAGCGCAGCCACCCCATGGCCATCCCCTCCACGCTCGCCACGTCCATCTTCCGTCACCGCGACTTCCGGCTGTATCAAATCGCCCGGCTGTGCGCGGTGCTCGCGGCGCAGATTGAATCGGTGGCCATCGGGTGGCAGGTCTACGAGCTCACCGGGAGCGCGCTCTCGCTGGGCTACACGGGCCTGTCCCAGGCCGCCCCCTTCCTCCTCTTCAGCCTGCTGGGTGGCCAGGTCGCGGACCGCTACGACCGACGCAGCATCCTCGCGCTGAGCCAGGGCGTGATGATGGTGTGCAGCCTGCTGCTCCTGTCCTTCACGCTGGGCCACTTCCAGGACGTCCGCTTCGTCTACGGCATCCTGGTGCTCTTCGGCACCGCGAGGGCCTTCTACGCGCCCGCCGGCTCCGCGCTCACGCCCTACCTGGTGCCGAAGGAGGAGCTGACGCGCGCCGTGGCGGTGAACTCCACCACGTGGCAGGCGGCCACCATCGCCGGCCCCGCCGTGGGCGGGACGCTCTACAGCTGGCTGGGCGGCAAGGGCGTCTACCTCACGTCCGCGTCGCTGTGCGCGCTCACCATCGTGTGGATCCTCTCGCTCAAGGTGCGCACCGGCAGCGCGTCGCGCGAGCCCATCTCCCTGAAGACGCTGGTCGCGGGCCTGCGCTTCGTGCGCCAGAAGCGGATGCTGCTCGGCAGCATCACCCTGGACCTCTTCGCGGTGCTCCTGGGCGGCGCGGTGGCGCTCTTGCCCATCTACGCGCGCGACGTGCTGCACACCGGCCCCCAGGGCCTGGGCCTCCTGCGCAGCGCTCCGGCCGCGGGCGCCGCGGTGGTGGCGGTGCTGCTCGCGTTCCGTCCGCTGGGCGGTCACGCGGGGTGGAAGATGTTCATCGCGGTGGCGGTGTTCGGCGCGGCCACGCTGGTGTTCGGCTTGAGCACCTCACTGCCCCTGTCGCTCGCGGCGCTCGCCATTGGCGGAGCAGCGGACATGGTGAGCGTGGTGGTGCGCCACACGCTGGAGCTGGTCTCCACGCCGGATGACATGCGCGGCCGCGTGAGCGCGGTGAACCTGATGTGCATCGGCGCGTCCAACGAGCTGGGCGAGTTCCGCGCGGGCTCGCTCGCCGAGGCCCTGGGCGCCGTGCACGCGGTGGTGATTGGCGCCGTGGGCACGCTCGTCGTCGTGGGCCTCTGGGCCTGGCTCTTCCCGGAGCTGCGCAACGTGGACCGGCTGGAGTCCGCCACCCACCGCCCGCCCCTGCCCGAACAGGACGCCACCGAGTCCGCGCCCTCCCTCTGAGGCCCCCCGGCCGCCGGGTGAAGACCGGGCCCCGCGCAGGGTTTGACGCCGGGTGAGGGGGCTGTTGCCTGGGCGGCCACCCGTGGCCCCGCCCTGTAGCCAGGAGGGCCACAGCCGGGGCCCGCCGGACCCCTCCGCCCGAGGGAGGTGGCCGCTGGTATGGTCCATGCTTGAACCCTCGTCCCATGGCGTACTACTTCCATGTGCTGGCACTCTGCGTGGGGGTTGCCCTGTGCTTCGTGTTGGGCCGGGCCCTCTTCGACCTGGACGAGCCCACCCCCACCCCGGCGCCCCGCTGCGCGCAAGCGGACTCCCGCCTGTCGAGGGCGGTCCGGGCGGACGCCGGCCCTCACTCCCGCAAGTAGGGCTCCACGAGGGGGGCGCCCCCGCGCGATGATGCGCGCCTGTTCGTGAGCGCGACCGGCCCCCTCCTCCTGATGCTGCTCTGGGCGGTGCTCCTCGTGGGGGTGCTGTCCATCGTCGTCTCCACGCTGCGCACCGGCGCGCCGCCCATGCCCAGCTCGCCCCGGGTGCGGCGGGCGCTGCTGGCCATGCTGCCGGAGGACACCCGGGGCACGGTGCTGGACCTGGGCTCGGGCTGGGGGGACGTGGCCTTCAACCTCGCGGACCACTGCCCCCAGGCGCGCATCGTCGCGTACGAGCTGTCCTGGCTGCCGTGGCTCTTCAGCCGGCTGCGCCAGCGGCTCTTCCCCCGCGAGAACCTCACGCTGAGACGCGGGGACTTCTTCGCCGCGTCCTTCCGGGACGCGACCTGCGTCGTCTGCTACCTGTCCCCGGGCATCATGACGCGCCTGGCGCCCCGCTTCGCGGCCGAGCTTCCGGCGGGCGCGCGCATCCTCAGCCACACGTTCGGGCTCCGGGGCTGGACGCCCGTGCGCGCCGTGCGGCTCCAGGACCTGTACCGCACGCCTGTCTACCTCTACGAAGTGCCGCCCTGCGCGCCGCCCGGTGAGTAGAGTCCGCCCGTCCACCCCTTCTCGAAGAGACCCGCCGCGATGAGTGACTTCCAGTTCCAGGACCTGCTGCCGCTTGGCAAGGACGAGACGCCCTACCGCCTCCTCACGAAGGACGGCGTCTCCACCTTCGAGGCCGCCGGCCGCACCTTCCTCCAGGTGGAGCCGGAGGCGCTCACGCGGCTCACGCGCGAGGCCATGCGGGACATCGCGCACCTGCTCCGGCCCGGTCACCTCCAGCAGCTCAACGACATCCTCAAGGACCCGGAGGCGTCGTCCAACGACCGCTTCGTGGCGCTGGAGCTGCTCAAGAACGCGAACATCGCGGCGGGCGGCGTGCTGCCCTCCTGCCAGGACACCGGCACCGCCATCGTGATGGGCAAGAAGGGCCAGTACGTCCTCACCCGCGGCGGCGACGAGGCGGCCATCTCGCGCGGCGTGTTCGACACGTACCTCACGGCCAACCTGCGCTACTCGCAGATGGCGCCGCTGGACATGTACAAGGAGGTCAACACGGGCAACAACCTGCCCGCGCAGATCGAGCTCTACGCGACCGACGGCGACGCCTACAAGTTCCTCTTCATGGCCAAGGGCGGCGGCTCCGCGAACAAGAGCTACCTCTTCCAGGAGACGAAGGCCGTCCTCAACCCGCAGAGCCTGCTCGCCTTCCTGGAGCAGAAGATCCGCTCGCTGGGCACCGCCGCGTGCCCGCCGTACCACCTGGCCATCGTGGTGGGCGGCACGTCCGCGGAGTTCGCGCTGAAGACGGCGAAGTACGCCTCCGCGCGCTACCTGGACACCCTGCCCACCAGCGGCAACGCGCTGGGCCGGGGCTTCCGCGACGTGGAGCTGGAGCAGGAGGTGCTCAAGCTCACGCAGCGCACCGGCATTGGCGCGCAGTTCGGCGGCAAGTACTTCTGCCACGACGTGCGCGTCATCCGCCTGCCGCGCCACGGCGCCTCGTGCCCGGTGGCCATCGCCGTGTCGTGCTCCGCGGACCGGCAGGCGCTGGGGAAGATCACCCGCGACGGCGTCTTCCTGGAGGCGCTGGAGACGGACCCCGCGAAGTACCTGCCGGAGACGACGGACGCGGACCTGTCCGGCGACGTGGTGAAGCTGGACCTGAACCGCCCCATGAGCGACCTGCGCGCGGAGCTGTCGCGCTACCCCATCAAGACGCGCCTGTCGCTGTCCGGCTCGCTGGTGGTGGCGCGCGACATCGCGCACGCGAAGCTCAAGGAGCGCCTGGACCGGGGCGAGGGCATGCCCCAGTACCTCAAGGACCACATGGTCTACTACGCGGGCCCGGCGAAGACGCCCGAGGGCTACGCGTCCGGCTCCTTCGGCCCCACCACCGCGGGCCGCATGGACGCGTACGTGGATCAGTTCCAGGCGGAGGGCGGCAGCTTCGTGATGCTCGCCAAGGGCAACCGCTCGCCGGCCGTCACGGAGGCCTGCAAGAAGCACGGCGGCTTCTACCTGGGCTCCATCGGCGGGCCGGCGGCGCGGCTCGCGCAGGACTGCATCAAGAAGGTGGAGGTGCTCGAGTACCCCGAGCTGGGCATGGAGGCCGTGTGGAAGATCGACGTGGTGGACTTCCCGGCCTTCATCGTCGTGGATGACAAGGGCAACGACTTCTTCGCGAACATCCACAAGCCGTCCGCGAAGAAGTAGGCCGCCGAAGCCCCCTTGCGGCGCGCGCCGTCACTCGAACTCGAGCGCGCGCTGGAAGTCCGCCGGGTTGGAGGCCGCGCTCTGCGCCGTCTCCAGGGTGATGTCGCCGGCGCGGTAGAGCTGCGTCAGGTGCTGGTCGAAGGACTGCATGCCGAACATGTCGCGGCCCTTCTCGATGACGTCCTTCAGCTCCGCGGCGCGGTCGTCGCGGATGTACTGCTCCACCGTCTTCGTCTGCACCATGATCTCCAGCGCCACCACGCGGCCCTTGCCGGTGGCCCTGGGCAGCAGGCGCTGGGAGATGGTCGCCTTGAGCGAGTCCGCCAGGCGCATGCGCACCATGGTCTGCTCCTCGGCCGGGAACACCGACACCAGGCGGTTGATGGTGCGCGACGCGTCCGTGGTGTGCACCGTGGACAGCACCAGGTGGCCCGTCTCCGACGCCTTCAGCGCGATGTCGATGGTCTCCGTGTCGCGCATCTCGCCCACCAGGATGACGTCCGGGTCCTGACGCAGCGCGGCCCTCAGCGCGATGGCGAAGTTCTGCGTGTCCGGGCCAATCTCCCGCTGGGAGATGGAGGACTTCACGTTCTTGTAGATGAACTCGATGGGGTCCTCGATGGTGAGGATGTGCAGGCTCTCCGTGTGGTTGATGTGGTTGATCATCGACGCCAGCGTGGAGCTCTTGCCGGATCCGGTGGCCCCCGTCACCAGCACCAGACCGCGCTCGTTGCCCGCGATGCTCTTGAGCACCTGCGGCAATCCCAGACCATCGATGTTGGGAATCTCATCCGGGATGATGCGCAGGATGCAGGCCAGCGAGCCGCGCTGCCGGTAGATGTTCACCCGGAAACGCGCCACGCCCGGGAGGCTGTAGGACGAGTCGCACTCCTGCACACTGTCGATCTGCGCCTTCATCAGCTGATCGTTCATCACGTGCAGGGCCACCTGCTTCGTGTGATCCGCTTGGAGCTTTTCCATCTTCAGCGGCCGCAACACGCCGTTCACCCGGTAGATGGGCGGATCCCCGGGCCGGAAGTGGATGTCCGAAGCCCCGTTCTGGACGCCGACGGTGAGCAGCTTGTTCAGGGTGTTCTGGTCCAGGTAATCCCTCTCACGTCACGAATGGAGCGGAGGATTCTAGGAGAAGCCCACCCAATCCCTCCATGTTTGCAGTATGGGAAGCATTTCCCCAGCCTCACTGTACGAACTTTACCCGCAAAACGAGTAAGGCGAGTACCCCAGGGGATGAAGGAACTGTCCTCGACTGCTCACCAGTGGCCGTCTTCCTGCCCAGGGGGCCGGGATGCCCTGCCACAAATCCGTGGCGAACATCCGGGCATGAACGCACGAACCGAGCAGGCCCCCCACCATGATGAGCTGTCTTCCGCTGACTACGCCGCGCTGGAGGTGTGGGATCCCACCCAGGTGGTCATCACCCCGCGCATGGCGGCCAGGCTGTGGCTGCAGACCAGCCTCCGGCTGACGCGCGCCCAGAAGGAGCTGCACGACGCCATCTTCGCCAACGACGCGAGCGAAGCGGCGAAGGACCGGTATGCCGAGGCGCGCGCGGAGCTGGACTCGGCGGAGGCCTGGGCCCTGCACGTGGCCCGCAACATCCCGCGCAGCCTGTAGACGGCAGGACACCGCCCCACATCCTCCCCCGGACGTGGTGCACGGGTGGCGGCGGGCCGGTGGCGGGACGGGCATCGCCCGGCCCTCCACCCCCGTCGTCACCCGTTGTCGTTGGAGGGGCCCTGCGCGCAAGGCGGGTCGTCCTTGCGCGGCGCGGAGGACTCGCTGGCCAGCAGCTGGCACAGCCCCGCCTGGAGCTTGTCCAGCAGGCGCGACAGCTCCTCGGCCTCCGGCGGCGGCAGGAACTCGCGCGCCTGGGCATCCACCCACTGCGCGGCGACCTCCAGCGCCTGGAACTCCCGGCGCCCGGCCTCGGTGATCTCCAGGCGCACGCAGCGGCGGTTCTCCCCCGCGTGCCGCTCCACCAGCCCGTCCTCCTCCAACCGGTCCACCAGCCGGCTCACGGCGGGCGCGTCGATGAGCAGCCGCTCCGCGATGAGGGCCTGGCTGTGGATGCCGCGGACCCCGATGTTCTTCAGCACGAGCAGTTGCATCAGCGGCCGATCCGTTTGCTCACCCACTTTCTGGGAGAGCAGCCGGACCACTGCGCGTCGCGTCGATGCCACTTGCTCAGCGATGGTCATGGGCGTAAGAGATGATTGCATTCAACAACGGTTGTCAATTACATCTTGACTTGACTGCGTGCAGAGCTTCGGGGTGGGGGTACCACCACTCGCTCCTGCCGGAAAGATCTGCCGCACCTGAGTATGGCCACCCCCAGCGCCCTCCTGGTTCTCCTCCTCGCCGCAGCGCCGCAGGCTCCCTCCGCGTCCCCGTCGGCTCCGGCACAGCAGCCCACGCCTGAGGCCAGCGCGGCCCCCTCCGCGCCCGGCCCCGTCCCCCTCCAGCCCAAGGTGGATGATCCCATGCTCGCCCCCGTTCCGCCCGCGGCGGAGCAGGTGAAGACCTGGGACGACGCCCTCACCCTCGTGCGCCAGCGGTCCACGGACCTGCGCAACGCGGAGGCCGGCGTGTCGCGGGCCCAGGGCCGGTGGCGCCAGTCGCTGGGCCTGCTGTTGCCCAACGCGCGCGCCACCGCGGGCGTGGGCGTGGACGTGCTCCACCCGGACGTGCCCTCCGCGGCGGGCGGCGGCGCGGTGGGCGGCACCAGCGCCAGCGGCAAGGTCCCCAGCGCGCCCCTGGGCACGCTGTCCGCGTCCCTCACCCAGTCCATCATTGATGTGGGGGCGTGGCGGGGTCTGTCGTCCGCGAAGGCGTCGGAGTCCTCGGCGGTGGCCAGCCTCCAGGACGTGCAGCGCCGGCTCACGCAGGGGCTGGCGCAGGTGCTGGTGGCCACGGTGGCCGCCGAGCGCGCCGCGGAGATCAACCGCGTGGGCCTGCGCCAGGCGCTGGAGCGGCAGGCCCTCACCCAGCGCTCGTTCGAGCTGGGCGCCGGCACGCAGCTGGACGTGGTGCGGGTGAGCCAGGACGTGGCGGTGGCCCGGCAGGCGCTGGTGGCCGGGGACGAGCAGCTGCGGCGCACCCGGGAGTCGCTGGGGCTGTCCCTGGGCGAGGACCACGGCGTGGGCGTCAACCCGGACTTCAACCTGGCCGGGCTGGTGGAGCAGACCCGCCAGCAGTGCGCCCCCCTCCAGGACCTGGCCCACCGGCCGGACCTGGTCGCCCAGCGCGCCAACGTGGACGCGGCCCGGGAGAGCCGGCGCCAGGCGTCCGCCGGCTACCTGCCCACCCTGGGGCTGAGCAGCACCCTCCTGGGCTTCACCACCGACCCCGGCTTTGGCCGCTTCGCCACCTGGAACGTGTCCGCGGTGCTCAGCGTCCCCCTCTGGGAGGGCGGTCAGCGCGGGGGCCTGGTGCGCGAGCGCGAGGGCCTTGAAGCGCAGGCCGCCCAGGCGGCGGAGGCCACCCGCCGCAATGTGGGTGTGGAGGTTTCCCGCGCGCGGCGTGGAGTGGAAGTGGCCGAAGCGTTGTTGAAGACCGCCGCCGAGTCCCTGGAGCTGGCGGACCGGACGGACCGGCTCACGCGCCGGGCCTTCGAGGTGGGACGCGGTAGCAGTTTGGAGCTGGTGCAGAGCGGAGCCGCCCTCCGCCAGGCCCAGCTCGCCTTGGTTTTGAGGGAATTCGAGCTCGTCCAGGCCCGCCTGGACGCGTTCCTGACGGAGGCCCGGTGCGACTGGTGACGAGGGTGCGCCCCCTGAAGGCGCTGATGACGAAGACGGTGTTGGGCGCGGCGCTGGTGGCAGGCGCGGCCGGGTGCTCGGGCAAGCCGGAGGCGAAGGCCGCCCCGCCGCCCCGCGAGGTCCAGGTCGTGGCCCTGGCGCCGCACGAGGTGCGGGACACCGGGGAGTACCTGGGCTCGCTCCTGTCGCGGCAGAGCGTGTCGGTGCTGCCGCAGGTGAACGGCTACATCCGGAAGATCCTGGTGAAGCCCGGCCAGAAGGTGGAGGCCGGCGCGCCGCTGATCGAGGTGGACGCCCGGCAGGAGACCGCGGCGCTGGACAGCGCCCAGGCCCAGCAGAGCTCCTCCGCGGTGGAGCTGGAGCTGGCGAAGCGCACCCTGGCGCGCACCGAGTCCCTCAACCGCGAGGGCCTGGCCAGCGTCCAGGAGCTGGAGCGCGCCCAGGCGGCGGTGAAGGCGGCGGAGGCGGCGGCGCGCGCGGCGGGCGCGAACGTGGCCCAGCGCCAGGTGCAGCTACAGTTCCACGTGGTGCGCGCGCCGTTCGCGGGCACCATGGGGGACGTGCTGGTGCGCGTGGGGGACTACGTGAGCGCCACCACGACGCTCACCTCGGTGGCCCAGGCGGACGTGCTGGAGGTCAGCGTGTCCGTGCCGGCGTTCCGCGCGCGGTCGCTCAAGCCGGACACCCAGCTGGAGCTGTTGGACCCGCAGGGCAAGGTCATCCTCACCAGCACCGTCTTCTACGTGTCGCCGCAGACGGATCCGCGCACGCAGCTGGTGGAGGTGAAGGCCGCCTTCCGCAACACGGTGGGCCTGCGCCCCAGCGAGCTCCTGCGGGCGCGGCTGGTGTACGCCACGCGGGACGCGCTGCAGCTCCCCGCGCTCGCGGTGGTGCGCCAGAGCGGCCAGCCCTTCGCCATGGTGGTGGAGAAGAAGGACGGCAAGGCGCTGGTGGAGCGCCGCCCGGTGGCCCTGGGCCAGCTGGGCGACATGAACTACGTGGTGGAGGGCGGCCTGAAGCAGGGCGACCTCGTGGCGGTGTCGTCGCTGCACATGCTCCGCGACGGCATGCCCGTCATCCCCAAGCAGGTCACGCTCAACACCGACGAGTCCCCCCAGCCGCAGGGCACCGCGCGGGCCGATGAGGTCCCGACGAATGCCCAGCTGCCCCGCACGGCGTCCGGCGCCGGCGGCACCACCGGCGGCAGCCGCTAGCAGGCGGTTCCCAAGAGAGGCGCCACACCGTGTTCGTCGACTTCTTCATCCGCAGACCTGTCTTCGCCATCGTCTGCTCCATCATCCTGACGCTGGTGGGCGTCATCGCCATCCCGACGCTGCCCATCGCGCAGTACCCGGACCTGGCGCCGCCGCAGGTCACCGTCACCAGCACCTACGTCGGCGCCAGCGCCGAGGTGGTGGAGTCCGCCGTCACCATCCCGTTGGAGCAGGAGCTCAACGGCGTGGAGGACATGCGCTACATCACCTCCACCAGCAGCAACGACGGCACCAGCACCATCACGGTCACCTTCGCCCCCACGCGCAACATCGAGGTGGCGGCGGTGGACGTGCAGAACCGCGTCAGCCGCGCCGCGGCCCGCCTGCCCGCGCAGGTGAACCAGACGGGCATCGTGGTGAACAAGGCCTCCAGCCAGATGCTGCTGACGGTGGGCCTGTCCTCCCCGGACAACCGCTACGACGCGAAGTTCCTCTCCAACTACGCGGACGTGAACCTCAAGGACGCCATCAAGCGCGTCCGGGGCGTGGGCGAGGTGCGCATCTTCGGTGAGCGCAAGTTCTCCATGCGCCTGTGGCTGGACCCCACGGAGCTGGCGCGCCGGAGCATGACGCCGCAGGACGTGGTGCGCGCGCTCCAGGAGCAGAACCTCCAGGTGGCCGCGGGCCAGGTGGGCCAGCCGCCGTCCAGCGATGAGCAGCCGTATCAGATCGCCGTGCGCGCCCGGGGCCGCCTGGTGGAGCCGGAGGAGTTCGGCGACATCGTCCTCATGCGCAACAACGACGGCCGCGCCGTCACGGTGAAGGACGTGGGCCGCGTGGAGCTGGGCGCGGAGAACTACGGCACCCTGCTGCGCTTCAACGGCCGCACCGGCGTGGGCCTGGCCATCTTCCAGCTGCCCACCGCCAACGCGCTGGACGTGCGCGACGGCGTCATCAAGGAGCTGGACCGCCTGGCGCAGGCCTTCCCGCCGGGCCTGGAGTACCGCGTCGGCACGGACACCACGCTCGCGGTGCGCGCCTCCGTCAACGAGGTCATCCACACGCTCATCGAGGCCATCGCGCTCGTCATCCTGGTCATCTTCCTGTTCCTGCACGGGTGGCGCAGCGTGCTGATTACGGCGCTCACCCTGCCGGTGTCGCTGGTGGGCACGTTCGCGTTCGTCTACCTGATGGGCTTCTCCATCAACACGCTGACGCTCTTCGGCCTCACCCTGGCCACGGGCCTCGTGGTGGACGACGCCATCGTGGTCATCGAGAACATCGAGCGCCTGATGGCGGAGCGCGGGCTCAACGCGCTCCAGGCGGCGCGCGAGGGCATGAAGGAGGTGGCCGGCGCGGTGGTGGCCATCTCCGTGGTGCTGGTGGCGGTGTTCATCCCGGTGGCCCTCTTCCCGGGCACCACGGGCTCCATCTACCGGCAGTTCGCGCTCACCATCGCCGCGTCGGTGGCCCTGTCCACCTTCTGCGCGCTGACGCTCACGCCCGCGCTGTCCGCGCGGCTGCTCAAGCACCACCACGGCCCCAAGTGGGTGTTCTTCCGCAAGGTGGACCAGGTGCTGGACTGGACGCGCGACCTCTACGGCAGGGGCCTGCGCAAGCTGCTCGTGCACCCGCTCATCGTGCTGGTGGCCTTCCTCGCCTGCATCGGCGTCACCGTGCTGCTCTTCCGCTCGGCGCCCACGGGCTTCATCCCGGACGAGGACCAGGGCTACGTCATCATCTCCGTGCAGGGGCCGGAGGGCATGGCCCTCAGCCAGACGGAGAAGGTGCTCCAGGAGGTGGAGGCGGTGCTCAAGGCCCAGCCGGAGGTGAACGTGATGTTCGCCATCGGTGGCTTCTCCCCCAACGGCAACGGCTCCAACTACGCCACCGTCTTCACGGCCTTGAAGCCGTGGGAGGAGCGCACGGGCAAGGACCAGTCCGTGGCCGCGCTGGTGGAGCGGCTGCGCGGGCCGCTGGGCAGGATTGGCAGCGCGCGCGTCATCCCCTTCCAGCCCCCGGCCATCCGCGGCGTGGGCAGCGTGGGCGGCTTCCAGTTCATCGTGGAGGACGTCGCCGGCAGCCACTCGCTGGAGGACCTGGCCAACGCCACGCAGGAGATGGTGCAGAAGGGCAACGAGGAGGGCCGCCTGCGCGGCGTCTTCACCCCCTTCAACGCCAACACGCCCATCCTGGACGTGGAGGTGGACCGCCAGAAGGCCAAGGCCCTGGGCGTGCCCATCGAGCAGATCTTCGGCGTGATGCAGCTCTACATGGGCAGCCAGTACGTCAACGACTTCAACTACGCCAGCCGCACCTACCGCGTGTACGTCCAGGCCGAGCAGCAGTTCCGCGACAGCCCCCAGGACATCGGCTCCT
This sequence comes from Corallococcus sp. RDP092CA, assembly GCF_041903675.1. Lineage (NCBI taxonomy): Bacteria > Pseudomonadati > Myxococcota > Myxococcia > Myxococcales > Myxococcaceae > Corallococcus > Corallococcus sp. RDP092CA. The sequence goes on from NZ_JAYESI010000027.1 coordinate 52,331, forward strand.
TCTACGCGCGCACGGACAGCGGGGACATGATCCCGCTGGAGTCGCTGGTGAAGGTGACGCCCATCGTCTCCGCGCAGGTCATCAAGCACTACAACCTGTTCCGCTCCGTGGAGATCAACGGCCAGGGCGCGCCGGGCGTGTCCTCCGGTCAGGCGCTGGACGCCATGGAGAGCGTGGCCCAGCAGGTGCTGCCGCAGGGCATGGCGTCGGAGTGGACGGGCATCAGCCTGGAGCAGAAGGAGTCCGGCGGCCAGACGCTGATCATCTTCGCGCTGGGCATCCTCTTCGTGTTCCTGGTGCTGGCGGCGCAGTACGAGTCCTTCAGCCTCCCGTTCGTCATCATCCTGTCCGTGCCGCTGGCCATCATGGGCGCGCTCGGGCTGCAGGTGGCGCGCGGCTACGCGAACGACGTGTTCTGCCAGGTGGGGCTGGTGATGCTCGTGGGCCTCGCGTCCAAGAACGCCATCCTCATCGTGGAGTTCGCGGAGCAGCTGCGCGAGCAGGGCAAGAACGCGCTGGACGCGGTGGTGACCGCGGCCGAGGTCCGCCTCCGCCCCATCCTGATGACCTCCATCGCGTTCCTCCTGGGCGTGGTGCCGCTGATGACGGCGTCCGGCGCGGGCGCGGCGGCGCGCAACTCGCTGGGCACCGCGGTGTTCGGCGGCATGCTGGTGTCCACCATCGTCAACCTCATCTTCATCCCGGGCCTCTACATCCTCATGCAGAAGGTGCGCGGGGACGCGAAGCGGTCCAGCGGTGAGGAGCAGGCGCCCCCGTCCCACGAGCCGGCCCCGGCCCACGCGCCGTGAGCTGACGCCCCCGGGCCCAGCGCCTCGGGAACAGACCGCCCTCCCCTTCGGGTGCGCGAAGAGGAGGGCGGGGCGGCCTGGCCCGGCGTCCTAGAAGCTGGCGGTGGCGGTGGTGCTGCCGCCGGCGGCCGGGGTGGTGAGGGTGTTGTTGCCACCGCCCTGCCAGACGACGTTGCCGCTGCCGTCGCGCTTGAGGCACTTCCACTGCACGGCGGTGTTCGCGGGCAGCGCGTAGATGCCGCGCCAGGTGGGGTACGCGGTGGGGCTGAGGAGCTTGCTGGTGGTGGGGCTCCAGGAGTCCAGCTCCGCGATGCTGCCGGTGACGTAGACGTTCTGGCCCATCACGGTCGTGCCGTTGTTGCACACGAACTCCACGTTGGCGGTGGTGCCGGTGGGGGGCGGTGTGCTGGTGGTCCACACGGTGTAGTCCGTGCCGGAGGCGGCCTGCGTCCAGCCGGTGCCGGGGCTCCAGGAGCCGCTGCCCAGCTTCACCGCCACCTTGCCGCCGATGATGGCCGCGTACAGGCCGCTCTCCGCGCGCTGGATGCTGACGGTGGACTCGGAGGTGAGGCCCGCGCTCTTGCGGATGTCCATCAGCGCCTGGATGGAGCTGCCCAGGCCCCAGTTGAAGTAGTGCGCCCAGTAGACGGTGGGGATGCCCGGGTGGGTGAGGACGTAGGCGTAGCCCTGCATCACCTTGGCGCAGGGCACCGGCCAGTGGTTCTGCCCGTTGCCGCACGCCTCGCTGGGGCCGGTGTCGTGGTTGTCCACGAAGGTGACGTGGCGGCTGGGCCACCAGCCGATGCCGCCCGCGGGCTTGCCGTCGGACGCCTTCAGGCGCGTGTAGTTGTTGTTGGTGAGCGCATCGTTGAGCAGGCCCTTGGTGGCGAAGTCGAAGGCGGCGCAGGTGCCCGTGGTCGCGTCCACCCAGTTGACGATCTGCTGCTTCCAGTCGTTGGGGTTGTTCACGTCGAAGTAGTTCGTCGGCCAGAACTCGCCGACGCAGAACCACGGGTCCGTGGCGGTGACGTACTCCTTCACGTAGCTGCCCGCGAAGCCCTTCACGAAGTCGAACCGCCAGCCCGCGAAGCCCACGCCCTTCAGGCGGCTGTTCATCCACGTCTTCAGGTCCGCGCGCACGTTCGCCTGCGAGTGGTCCAGGTCGCGCGCCGCGGCGTAGCCCTCGCCGCTGTCGGCGTTGCCGCAGGCGCTCGTCCACTCGTCGCCCGCGACCACCGCGCTGCAGCCGGGCCAGGTGGGGTTGGTGAAGTCCGCCCAGTTGGTGGTGCCCACGCGGTGGTTCACCACGAGGTCCGCGATGGGCTTGATGCCCTGCGCGTTGAGCGCGGCCAGCGCCTGGGTGAGCTCCGCCTCCGTGCCGTAGCTGGAGTCGAGCACGTTGAGCTGCCGGGGCAGGTAGCCCTGCGTGGACGCCGCGTCGGAGGGCGGCGGCAGCCAGATCATCGTGAAGCCCGCGTCCTTCAGCGCGGCGGCGCTGTTCTTCACCGTCGTCCACCACCCGCCCGCGCTGGCGGAGTTCCAGTGGAAGCCCTGGATCATCACGTCGGTGCTCGCGCCATCGAGCGGCCTGGCCACGGCGGGCGCGGCGGCGAACAGGCCGGCCGTGGAGACGACCAGCAGTCGGGTCTTCAGCGTCATCAGGGGACCTCGGGGTTGTGGGGGAAGGCGCGGGCAAGCTAGTCCTGCCATCCCCCACGGACCAGGACTCCCCGTCGAAGGGGCCCCTCCCACCCCGTGCTTCCGAGGAGACGGCGCGGTGCGTTGCGCTGTGCAGGAGGCCGGAGGTGTCTAGAATCCCACCCTCCCCTGTCCCCACCTGTAGGTGTCGCCCTTGATTGAACAAGAGACCGCGCTTCCGGCCACCGCCACCGCCGAGGAGCCGCGCTGGGCCTGGCCCCCGCTGTTCGGCCTGTTGGAGGTGCAGTTCGGCGCCGCCGTGGGCTACCTCCAGACGGCGGTGCCGTACTGGCTGGCGAAGGACGGGATGCCGCTGGCGGAGATTGGCGTGCTGTCCGGCACGGCCTTCTCGCCGCACGCGTGGAAGCTGCTGTGGGTGCCGCTCATCGACCTGGGGCCGTGGCGCCGCGTCTGGTACGGCGTGAGCACGCTGCTCACCGCGCTGCTCATCCTGGCGTGCGCGATGTTCCCGGAGCCCGCGCAGCACCTGGGGCTCTTCACGCTGCTGCTCACCGCCTTGCAGGCGGCGGCGACGACGGCGCACGCGGCGCTCAACGGGCTGATGGCCACGACGTCCAAGCCGTCCGACAAGGGGCGCACGGGCGGCTGGCAGATGGCGGGCAACGTGGGCTCCACCGCGCTGATGGGCGCGCTGGCCATCTTCCTGGCCACCCAGTTCTCCCGGCAGGTGGCGGGCATCGTGCTGGCCACGCTGGTGCTGGCGAGCGGCGCGGGCATCTTCTGGATCACCGAGCGGCATGACCCCACCACCGCGGCGACCGGGCCGCTGTTCAAGGCGGCGGTGGACCGGGTGAGGAGCATCGTGCTGGATCTGGTGAAGACGGCGTTCAGCCGCGACGGGCTCATCATGCTGGTGCTCTGCCTGGCGCCGGTGAGCTGCGGCGCGCTCACCAACCTCTTCAGCGCGATGGCGGGCGCGTACCAGGCGCCGGAGCACACGGTGGAGATGGTGAACGGCCCGGGCATGGCCGTCACCGGCGCGGTGGGCTCGCTGCTGGGCGGCTGGCTGTCGGACCGGGTGAACCGCAAGCTCGCGTACGCGCTGATGGGCGGGGCCACCGCGCTGTGCGCGTTCGCCATGGCGGCCGGGCCCATGACCACGAACACGTACATCTGGGGTTCGCTCGCGTACAGCCTGGCCAACGGCGCGGGCTTCGCGGCCTTCGCCGGCATGGTGCTGGAGATGGTGAGCGACGGCGCGGCGGTGACGACGAAGTACTCGCTCTTCGTCGCGGCCTCGAACTTCGCCATCAGCTACACGACGGCGCTGGACGGGCACGCGTCGGAGTTCCGGGGCATCGGCACGCGCGCCACCATCGCGGCGGACGGGCTCATCACCCTGGTGGGCATCAGCATCGTGGCGCTCATCTTCGTGCTCTTCCTGCGCAAGAAGCCCGCCGCGGCGGCCGCCACCGCGTGAGCGCCATGGCCCCTGCCTCCGTCGAGGTCGTCCCCTATCGGCCGGACCTGCGCGAGCACTTCGAGCGGCTCAACCGGCAGTGGATCGAGAAGGACTTCCGCGTCGAGGGCTCGGACGAGGCCTCGTTCGCGGATCCGCACGGGATGTTCGTGGCGGCGGGGGGCGAGGTGTTCTTCGCGCTCGTGGACGGGCAGGTGCTGGGCACCTGCGCGCTCAGGCGCGAGGACGCGGACACGTTCGAGTTGTGCAAGATGGCGGTGGCCCCGGAGGCGAGGGGCCGCGACCTGGGCGACGCGCTGATGAGGGCCGCGCTGGCCACGGCCCGTGAGCGCGGCGCGAAGCGGATGTACCTCGTCACCAACAGCGCGCTGGGGCCCGCGCTGGGCCTGTACCGCAAGCACGGCTTCGTCACCACGCGCACCGGCCCGGAGGTATCGCGAGAGACGGGCTACTCGCGCGCGGACGTGGAGATGGTGGCCACGCTCTGACGGCGGCCCCCCGTCCCTCGCACGGGCGATTGCCGCCCCCGCGAGGCGTGGGAGCGCGGGCGCGCAGCCCTCCCGGCACGAAGCAGCGCCGCGTCCCTTTCGGGCCGCGGCGCTGGGGGTGTGGGGCTCCGGCGGGGGCCTACTTCGTGTGCACCGTCACGTCCGCGGAGAGGCCGGCGCGCAGGGCCAGGCCCTCCGGCGGGTGCACCCAGCTGATGCGCACGGGCACGCGCTGCACCACCTTCACGAAGTTGCCGGAAGCGTTGTCGGGCGGGAGCAGGGAGAAGCGCGAGCCCGTTCCACCGGAGAGGCTCTCCACCCGGCCCTCCAGCTTCTCACCGGAGAAGGCGTCCAGCTCCACCTCCACGCGCTGCCCGGGCTTCATGTGGCCCACCTGCGTCTCCTTGAAGTTGGCCACCACGTAGGTCGTCGTGGGCACCAGCTCCGCCACGGACTGGCCGGGGGTGAGCAGCTGGCCCGCGTGCACGGACAGCTTGGACACCTGGCCGTCCGCCGGGGCGACGATGCGCGTGTCCTCCAGTTGGAGCTTCGCCTGATCGAGCGCGGCCTCCGCGCCCTTCACCCGGGCGTGCGCCAGCGCCGCGTTGGCCTGGGCGGCGGCGATCTTCTCGTCGATGGGCGCGCTCACGTCGAGCTGGCCCTTCGCCTCCGCCACCTTGCTCTCCGCGGAGCGCCGGCCCTCCTCGGCCATCGCGAGCTGCGCGCGGGCGCCCTCGAGCGCGGCCTGCGCCGTGTCGTAGCCCGTCTGCGCGTCATCCAGCGCGCTCTGCGCCACCACGTTCTGCTGGCGCAGGCTCCGCGCCCGCTCCAGGTCCAGCGTGGCCTTGCGGGCCTGGGCCTCCGCGCGCGTCAGGGCCGCGCGGGCCGCCGCCACCTGCGCCTCGGCGCTGCTCACCGCGGACGTGCTCGTGGACACGAGCGCCTTCGCGCTGGACAGGCCGCCCTTCGCGCCGGCCGCCGCCACCGTGGCCTGGGCGTCCGCCGCGGCCGCCTGGGCGCGCGCGGACTCCAGCTCGGCCTCCGCCTGCTTCACGCGCGCTTCATAGGGGCGCGGGTCGATCTGGAGCAGCACGTCGCCCGCGTGCACGGTGGCGTTGTCCACCACCGCCACCTTCACCACGGGGCCGGACACGCGCGCGGCCAGGGGCACCACGTCCGCCTCCACCTGCGCGTCGTCGGTGGACTCCTGCCCGGCCGTGAGGACCTTGAAGCCGCCGATGCCCAGCACGAGGGCGGCCACGACACCCCCGAGGATGAGGAAGCCCCGCTTGCCGCGCTTCGCCTGTGCCGCGGCGGCGGGCGCGGGCGCCGCTTCGGGGACCAGTTGGGGAGCCGTCGTTGTCGTTGCCATGTCTTAAATCTCCACGTCGATGTGCGGTTTCTCGTGGGAGCCCCCGACGCTCGTGGGGTCCTTGAGGAAGTAGATGAGCGGCAGCACCACCACGAACATCAGCGCCGCCAATACGAAGAGCTTGTCGAACGCGAGCACCATGGCCTGCCGCGACACGTTGCCCACCATCATCTGGAGGCTGGCCATGCTGGCGCTCGCGGCGTCCAGGCCGTGCTGCATGAGCCCCTTCTGGGTGGCGGCCATGCGGCTGGCCACCTCCCACCGCTCCGGGTTCAGGTGCGCCGCGATGGAGGCCTTGGACAGCACGGTGTAGCGCGACAGGAGCGTGGTGAAGATGGCCAGGCCCACGGACCCGCCAATCTGACGCAGCAGGGAGTTGAGGCCCGTCGCGTCCGCCATGCGCTCGCGCGGGATGCTGCCGAGCGCCGTGGCGCTGAGGGGCACGAACATCAGGCTGAAGCCCACGCCCTGCAGCGCGATGGCCGCGATGATGTTGTTGGAGCCCGTCGCGAGCGAGAAGTGGCTCATCTCATACGCGCCGAAGCCCGCGAACACGATGCCCGCCCCCACCAGGACGCGCGCCGGCACCTTGCCGTACAGCCGCCCCACGATGGGCATCATCAACATCATCACCAGCGTGCGCGGCATCAGCGAGAAGCCGGACTGCGTCGCGGTGAAGCCCAGCAGCTCCTGCATGAACACCGGCAGCAGGAACATGCTGGCCATGAGCACCGCGAACACCAGCGCGCCCAGCAGCGTGCCGGACGCGAACACCGGGTCCTTGAACAGCCGCAGGTTCACCGCGGGCGCCTCCGCGGTCAGCTCGCGGATGATGAAGGCGATGAGGCACGTGGCGGAGATGAGCGCGCAGATGACGATGACGGGGGACTCGAACCAGTCATCCGCCTGTCCCTCCTCCAGGAAGTACTGGAGCGTGGCCAGGCCCATGCAGAGCAGCGTGATGCCGGCCCAGTCCATGTGCTTGCGCTGCTTCTCGGCCTCCTGGCGCGCGGTGGCGCGCAGCTGCTCGTCCTCCTGGACGAAGCGGGCCACCATGAAGAAGCCCAGGATGCCCACCGGCACGTTGATGAAGAAGATCCAGGACCAGTGCCAGTTGTCCACGATGTAGCCGCCCAGCGTGGGGCCAATGGCCGGGCCCACCATCACGGCCATGCCGAAGATGGCCATCGCGGTGCCCTGCTCCTTCGGGGGGAACGTCTGGCGGAGGATGGCCTGCTCGGTGGGTTGGAGCGCGCCGGCGCCCAGGCCCTGGAGGAAGCGGAAGAGCACCAGCGTGGGCAGGTTCCACGCGAGCCCGCACAGGAACGAGCCCGCGACGAAGAGCACCAGGCACGCCAGGTACACGCGCTTCTGACCGAACATGCGGCCCAGGAAGCCCGTGAGCGGCATCACCATCACCGTGGCGATGACGAAGCCGGTGGTGGCCCAGGTGATCTCCTGCACCGTGGCGCCGACCGCGCCGCGGATCTGCGGCAGCGCCACGTTCACGATGGACGAGTCGATGGCGCCCATCAGCGTGCCGAACGTCACGGAGAGCGTGACGAGCCATTTGTTGACGGGGGCCCTGGGCGCCGCTGGCGCCAGGACCTCCGGTGTTGCGACCGCTGTCGCCATGTCAGTGGACCTCGATGCCCTTCAAGAAGACGCGGAGGATCTCCTCCGCCCAGGCGGTCGCCGGAGGGTTCGCGGCGGCGTCCTCGCGCAGGCGGTCCAGCGCGCCGCGCACCATTCCCATCAGGAGGGTCGGATAGAGCGCGCGCCCCTCCGCGCGGAGCTCCCCGGCCTGGATGCCCCGGTCGACGATGACCGTCACGCGCCGGCCCAGCTCCGCCAGGATGCGGCTCTTGCGCGCGGGATCCTCCGGCAGCTGCACCAGCACGCGCACGAACGCGTCGCGCTCGGCGATATGGGCGAACAGCGCCGTCACGAAGGCGCGGAGCTGCTCACGCGCGGGCCGCTCCGCGACGGGGGCGAGGGCCGCGTCCAGCCGGTCCAGCATCACCTGCCGGCGCTTCGCGCGCAGCGCGTCCAGCAGGGCCGCGCGGTCGGTGAAGTGGTTGTAGAGCGTCCCCACCGACACGCCTGCCTGCTCGGCGATGGACTCCATCTTCGCCGCGTGCAGGCCGTCGCGGGCGAACACCTCCGCGGCCGCCGACAGGATGGCGTCAGCGGTGGCTTCCTTCAGGCGCGAGCGCAGCCGTTTGACGGGCGCCTCAGATTTTGAATCCCGATTCATTTCCTGAAGGGAGATTTCACCATCTCCCCACAGGAGTCAAATGGACCGGGGTCTGAAGCGGGAGAGCGGGCGAACGAAGGGCAGTAAGGCTGGTCTCCACACGGGGGGCCCACGGGCGCCCTCCCGGCGGACGTCCAGAAGCATGCAATGCCTTGCAGGGCAGGACGGCCTGCGAAGGCAAGGCCTCTAGGATTGCGTCCCGTCAATTCCTCTCAGGAGTGCCCATGCCCCGAGGCGTTTCCAGCCGGCCCAACGCAGGCGGCGGTCCCATCCGGACGCCGTCCACCACCTCCACTCAGCGCCACAACCCTCTCGAAGGGCAGCGCACGCGGTCCTCCAGACAGACAGCCCTCGCGGAGCCACCTCCCCCGGGCTTCAAGCGCACGGAGAGCGGCAAGTACCAGCTCAGCGATGGCGCCCCCATGAAGGTCCTCGTCCGCGAGGCGAAGGGGACGGAGCGGGCCTCGACGCCGCCGCCCGCGGCCTTCGCGGAGAGGACGGGCAAGCGCTACCAGGACGGCGGCGACACCTTCGAGGAGTACCGGGCGAAGCCCGGGAGCACCACGCGGGACTGCCTGAACACCGCCGAGGAGGTCATGCACCAGAAGCAGCTCAAGCCCTTCGAGGAGGACTACAGCCGGGAGAAGGTCACGGGGGATGCCTTTGGAGGCTCGGCTCGGGACAACATCGCCGCCGTGAAGAAGGCCCGCGGGCAGGCAGCGGGGGCCGTCGATGACAACGCCGCGCCGGGCAAGGGCGAGGCCTTCGTCATCGTGCGGGAGAAGGAGGTGGACAGCGGGGCCCGCCACCACGCGGAGGGGGTCTGGGGCTCGGACGGCAATGACCGCCTCACCATGCACGTGTGGTCCGACGGCAGCGCCAAGGCGGAGAAGCGGCAGCACACGCCTGACTTCAAGAAGTACAGCACCAACCCCGCCGCCGACGACACCTTCCACAAGTCGTGGAAGGACGCGTTCGGCGGGGACCCGGTCACCACCACGGTCCTGGAGAAGAAGGACTAGGAGCGCTGGCGGCTCCCCGCGCGTGGGAGCCGCCCCGCCCCCGCCCGTCAGGGAGTGGCCATGCCCAGCTTGGGGGCGGGCAGGTCCACGGACAGCTCCTGGGTGAGGTGCTCGGTGGCGTGGAAGCCCTTGGCGCTCACCTCGCCGGCGCGGAACAGGGCCCAGCTCTGGAGGCCGCGCTGGAACGAGCGCGTCATGTGCCACAGCTCCAGGCCGCTGTTGGCGACGAAGAGGTACAGCGTCCGCTTCGGGTTCCAGGGGTTGGGCAGCGCCAGCGCCAGGCCGTCATCCGAGCGGCCATACGTCCTGCCCTGCCAGCGGAAGAAGCGCCGGCCCAGCTCCACCGGCAGCTTCTTCTCCGCCTGGAGGCGCGCCAGCAGCCCGTTGTCCTCCAGGCCGCCGAAGACGACCAGGTCGCGGTCCGCCAGCTCGGCGTCCGTCACCTCCGCGTCCGGCTTGAGCGGGGCCAGCCGCTCCGGGGACGCGTCCGCCAGCTGCTCGCGGTAGTTCGTCGCCAGCGTGCGCATGGACTCCACCTGGCGCGCGGAGCCGTACACGAAGAGCAGCTTGTCCCAGTCATCCAGCGTGTTGGCCAGGGTCTGGTAGCGCTCGCGGGCCACGGGGATGTCGTTGCCCACGTTGAACACCACGCGCACCGGCCGGTCCGCGACCTTCACGGTGAAGGTGTCGCTCCCGCCCTTCACCTCCACGCGCTCCAGCACGGCGCCCTTCTCCGTCTGCACCTCCACCAGCGTGGCGAAGCGCCAGGGCGCGCCGGACTGGTCCACCTTGAGCGTCACCTCGTAGCCCTCCCTGGCCTTCTGGGCGCGCGAGGTGAGGCGCGGCGCGGGCAGCCCCCCGCGCTCCACCCACTGCTTCACCAGCGGCCCCACGTCCTGGCCCGAGGCCTCCGACGCGGCGCGGATGAAGTCCTGGGTGGTCAGCTTCTTGTTCGCGAACTTCGTGTGCACCGCGTCCATCACCTTGGCGAACCTCGCGTTGCCCAGGATGAGCCGCAGCTGGTGCAGCAGGTACGTGCCCTTGATGCGAGGCACCGCGTACGTGCCGTAGCGGCCGTAGTCCGTGCGCGCGGCGGTGGGCACCACGTCGCCCTCGCGGGCCGTGACGTACAGGTAGCGGGCGTTGAGCTCCGCGAGCGCGTCGCGCTGGGCGTCGAAGGCCTTGGAGAGGTCCTCCCCTTCCGGCAGCTCCTTGAGCTGGCGCCAGTACGCGGCCGACCCGCTGCCGAACCAGTTGTCCCCGTCCGTCGCGGGGAACACCGTGTTGGACCAGAGCCTCTTCTCGTCGAAGGTGAGCGCGTCCTTTACCCGGGCGAAGTCGCGCTTCGGCGTGTCCACCTTGGGCTCCGGCTTCTGCTTCGCCTTCGCGGCCTTCAGTTGTTCGGCCACGTAGATGGGGCTGAAGGCCGTATAGCCCAGGGACAGGTGCGGCGTGGCGCCGGGCAGGTCGGGAATCCAGCGGCCGCCCACCATCTTCTCGCGCAGCGTCGTCTTGCCGTAGTGGGCCAGGAACATCAGCTTCTCGGTCATCTCCGAGGTGGTGATCTTCCCGTCGCACGCGTGGGGGCGGTTGATGGGGCTGGAGGCCATCATCCGCGTGGCGCTGTCCACGTCGAAGCCGCCCTTGCCGTACCTGGCGTAGGCCTCCTGGAAGGCGATGTCGCGGTTCCAGGTGCTGAAGGCCAGGTCCACGGGGGCGTTGCTCGCGTTGGGCACGGACTCCTTGCGGACCTCCGGGTCGCGGTTGTTGTTGTTGGCCCAGATGAAGTCCTTGAGGTTTCCGGGCGTGTCCGCGGCCTTGCCCTTGCTGCCGGTGCGCCACAGGCGCGTCTTCGCGGTGCCCAGCAGCAGGCACGCGCCCTCATCCGTCTTGGTGTCCGCGAGCGTCCAGTCGTTGGTGTAGAGGCCGTTGTTGCGGTCCTTGAGGATGCGCTCCACGTCGTCGATGGAGCTCGCGTACTGCACGGCCTTGCGGATGCGGTTGCTCTGCGGGGTGCCGTCGATGTTGAAGGGCGTCTGGCCCACCGTCGTCTCGCCGATGACGATGCCCGCGTCGTTGAGCATCCAGTCGGAGCCGCTGTGGATGCCGCCGGGGAAGGTCTGCATCACGAAGCGGTGGCCCCTGGTGGGCTGCACGTCCAGCACCACGTCCCAGTGGACGCCGGTGTAGCCGTTCCACATGAAGATCTGCCCCATGACGACGCGGCCGTCCCGGGTCGCGGACTTCGTGGCCACGAAGGACGAGCAGTGGTCACCCTCCCCCGCCCTGCCGTTCTCGTCCTCCCCCTTGAGGAAGGTGCGGCCGGTGAGCGGGGACGCGGTGACGCGGTTGGCCTCGTCCAACTGGCCCAGGTCCACGGCGGAGTTGATGGCGACGACGTCCAGCACGTCCAGGTCGCGCGCCTTGCCGTCCGGGCCCTTGAGCTTCGCGCCGCCCGCGTTGGCGCCGTCGGCGATGCCCTTCATCTCCTCCAGGTACTCGGGGTCGAAGCGGCGCAGGAACAGCGAGTCCGCGAGCAGGCGCACCTGCGCCCAGCCCTTCGCCGTGTCCGCCTTGTCCTTCTGGATGCCGAGCTTCTCGATGTAGCGGACGATCTCCTGCGACACGAGCTCGCCGTACTGGCGGCCGCGCTCGTAGGGCTCGCCCTCGATGTGCACGTACACCCAGCCGCCGTCGTCGTAACGGAAGCCCTTGCCGGCCCAGCGCACGCTCTCCATGGGGATGTACGCGGTGATGTCGTCCACCTCCTCCAGCTTGACGTCGTCGAACCACGCGGTGCCGGTGGCCTTGCCGTTGTGGCCCAGGTGCGCGCGCACGCGGTCATGGGACTGGGTGGCGAAGAACAGCACCTGCACGCGGCCGCTCTGGTCCGCGCCCTGCGGCGGCGAGCAGTTGGTGAAGGGGAAGCTCTGCATGGACAGACACGCGCCCAGCGCCGTGGGGTAGCGGGCCTGCGCGTCCGCCTGCACGCCCTGGGTGCGCACCCAGGCGGAGAGCCGGTAGAGGCGGCCCACCTGGAGCTTCACGGGCTCGGACACGACGGTGGTCTCCGCGCCGCCCTGGGGGCTCTCGATGACGAGGCTGCGGCTGCCCTCGGCCTTCGCGTCGGTGCGGGCGGACACCTTGCCCTGCCCGGAGGCCGTCCACCCCTGGGGCAGGCCGTCGGGCGCGGCGGACTCGAAGCCGGCGTTGGGGACGGCGATGCGCGCGGGGGCCGCCCATGCGGAGGCCGAGGCACACGCGACCAGCGTGGGCCAGAGCAGACGGGAGCGCTTCCACATCAGACGCAGGTGGGGCATGGCTTGCTCAGGGAGAGGAGAAAGGGTGCGGCATCCTGTCACGTCGTGCGCGGGCGTGCCGCCATGCATTGCGCGCACACGGCGAGCGGTTCACTCCTGGCGAGAGGTGAGCGCTTCACGCCATGACGCCCTGCTCCATGGCCCATGCGAATTCGACCGCAAGGCGCGGAGTGCTGGCCTGAAAATCGGAGGTTAGGTTTTCGCTCGTGGTCATGGGGACCGCACTCGAAGGGAGGCAGGGCATGACGACGAAGACGGAGGCCCTCGCGGCGGCGACCGTGGGCGACCCGCGCTGGGCGGCGGTCGTCGCTCGGGATGCGGCGGCGGATGGGCGCTTCTTCTACTCCGTGCGGACGACGGGCGTTTACTGCCGTCCGACGTGCGGTGCCCGGACGCCGCGCCCGGAGAACGTGGGGTTCCACGCGACGGTGGAGGCGGCGGAGCAGGCGGGCTTCCGCGCGTGCAGGCGCTGCAAGCCGGGAGAGCCCTCGCTCGCCGTGAAGCACGCGGACCGGGTGGCCGAGCTGTGCCGCTTCATCCAGGCCTCCGAGGAGCCGCCGAGCCTGGAGGAGCTGGCGGAGCGCGCGGGGCTGTCGCCCTACCATCTGCACCGCGTGTTCAAGGCCGTCACGGGGCTGACGCCGAAGGGCTACGCGGCGGCGCAGCGGGCGGAGCGGATCCGCGCGGGGCTGGCGAAGCGCCGCTCCGTCACCGAGGCCATCTACGACGCCGGGTTCAACTCCAGCGGTCGCTTCTACGAAACCTCCCGCCAGGTCCTGGGCATGACACCGACGAGCTTCCGCGCCGGGGGCGCGAACACGGAGATCCGCTTCGCGGTCGCGGAGTGCTCGCTGGGGCCCCTCCTGGTGGCCGCGAGCGACCGCGGCGTGTGCGCCATCCTGATGGGGGATGATCCGGACGCGCTGGCCAGGGACCTCCAGGACCGCTTCCCGCGGGCGACGCTGGTGGGCGGGGACGCGACGTTCGAGCAGCTGGTGGCGAAGGTCGTGGGCTTCGTGGAGGCGCCGCGCGTGGGGCTGGACCTGCCCCTGGACGTGCGAGGCACGGCGTTCCAGCAGCGCGTGTGGCAGGCGCTGCGGGAGATCCCGGCTGGGGAGACGGCGAGCTACACGGACATCGCGGAGCGGATTGGTTCACCGAAGTCGGTGCGGGCCGTGGCGCAGGCGTGCGGCGCGAACGCGCTGGCGGTGGCGATTCCGTGCCACCGGGTGGTGCGGAATGACGGCGCGCTGTCTGGCTACCGGTGGGGCGTGGAGCGCAAGCGCGCGCTGCTCGAGCGGGAGGCGCAGCAGTGAGGAGACGGGGTCGCGCGGTGGACTGGGAGCGCGTGGGTCGGGCGCTGGATGCCCGTGGGTGCGCGGTGCTGGAGCAACTGCTCACTCCCGACGAGTGCGAGGCATTGGCGCTGCTCTACGACGTGGAGGATGCCTTTCGCAGCCGGGTGGTGATGGCGCGGCACGGGTTCGGCCGGGGTGAATACAAATACTTCGACCACCCGCTGCCGGAGATCGTGACGGAGCTGCGCGGGGCGCTGTACCCGTGCCTGGCCCCCATCGCGAACCGCTGGAACACGGCGATGGGAATCGACGTGCGGTATCCGGACGCGCACGCGGACTTCCTGACGCGCTGCCATGAAGCCGGGCAGGTTCGGCCCACGCCGCTGCTCTTGCGCTACGGCGTGGACGACTACAACTGCTTGCACCAGGACCTGTATGGCGAGCAGGTCTTCCCGCTCCAGGTGGCCATCCTCCTCTCCGAGCCCGGACAAGACTTCACGGGCGGCGAGTTCCTCATGACCGAGCAGCGTCCCCGGATGCAGTCGCGAGCGGAGGTCGTCCCCCTGCGCAAGGGAGACGCGGTCGTCTTCGCGGTGCATCACCGCCCCGTCCAGGGCACGCGGGGCACGTACCGCGTCAACCTCCGGCACGGCGTCAGCCGCGTGCGCGCCGGCATGCGCCACGCAGTGGGCATCATCTTCCACGATGCGGCGTAGCCCCGGCCGCTGGGTTCGGGCACAGCCCCGCCCGGGTCCTCGCGACGGTGCCGCGAGTGTCGAGCCCACGCCATGGCCAAGCCGCTGCCCCAGGAGTGTCTGGGGTGCGGGGCCGACCTTCCAACTCCACGACGCGAGCTAGGCGCTCCGCGCGCGCACGTCCTGAGATGACGGGGCTGCTCGCTCGACCAGCCTCCCGGTGACGCCCTTGGGCAGCACCACGCCGAAGAAGAAGCCCTCCTCGAAGGGCTCCGTCGAGTCGAGGTGGACCTTCACCCGGGAGGCCATCGTCGCGAGCGCCGTCTTCAGGTACGTCATCGCGAAGTCCGCGCCCACGCACGCGCGCGGACCCCGGCCAAACGGGAAGAAGTGACCGCTCCCCAGCGGGTCCCGCGTCGTTCCTCCGTCCAGCCAGCGCTCCGGCTTGAACGTGTCCGGGTCCGGCCAGTGCGCCGGGTCGCGGTGCAGGTGCTGGTTCGAGATCATGATCATCGAACCCGCCGGCAAGGTGACGCCGGCCAGCTGCGCATCCTTCGAAGGCGTGCGCGTCATCACCCGGACCGCCGGCAGGATGCGCAGCGCCTCATACGCCACCGCCTCCACCCACCTCGCGCCCTCCAGCCTCTGGGACGTCAGCGGTCCGTCCGCCACCAGGGCAGCAGCCTCGGCGGCGAGCCGCGCGTCCGCGTCGGGGGATTTGTTGAGCTGGTGGAACGCGCCCACCAACGTGACGCTGGAGGAGAACGCCCCGCCGAAGTAGGTGCCCCCCAGCATGTGCGCCAGCACCTGCTCATCGATGCCCGGCGCCTCCCGCAGATAGCGGGACATGACGTCCACCGCGCGGGGGTCCTGCCGCTTGCGAGCCTCGCGGATCCGGTCCACGAAGTGTCCGTAGAAGCGCGCCTTCACCGCCTCGAAGTCCTTGGGAGGCTTCACGAACCTCAGCGGCAGCTTCGACTGGATGCGCGCGTCCGCCGCCCTCGCGAGCAGCATGAAGTCCTCGAACACCTGCTCCGGCAGCTTCTCCCCCACCGAGGCCACCGAGAACGCGTCGAACGTCAGCCGCCGCAGCGCGGGCGTGAAGTCGATGCGGTCCTGCTTCAGCAGCGCGTCCACGGACTCGGAGATGGCCGCCTGCATGGGCCCCACCTGCTCCGCCAGCCACTCCGGGGCCCAGGGCTGCGCGCCGGGCTCCAGGGCGCGCTTCTGGACCCAGGCTCCGCGCAGCTCCGCCGTGAAGGCCGTGTCGTCCGTCGTGGACGGGCGGATCTGCTCGCTGATGTTCCCCTTCTCGAACTCCACCCGGCGCGGGGACTCGTACACCTCCGCGATGAGCGCCGGGTCGTTGAGCACCAGCCCGGGGTTGGGTCCCATCCAGATGAGGGTGACGCCGCCGTACTCGCGGCCATAGCGGGCGCAGACGTCCCAGGGCGAAGCCCCCAGGAAGTCCCCGGCGGTGCCGAGGAGCCCCGGCGGGGGACCGGGCAGCGACGCGAACGGTCTGCGCTTCGCGCCGAAGAACAGGTTGAAGAGGCCGCGAGAGAGGGCGTTGGGCACGGGAGGAGTCTCCGGACGGCGCTAGACGGTGATGCCGCAGGGGATGCGGTCGGCCTGGAGCACGGTGTAGGGCACCGCGCTCTCCGCGTTGCGCGCCTTCACGGCCTCGCTCTGCGCGCGCAGCCGGGAGTGGAAGCGGTCGCGGATGGCGATGAGCTGCGGCTCCTGGAAGTAGTCCTCGCGCCAGCCGCTCTCGTGGAGCAGGTACTCCTCGTCGTCCCCGAAGCTGGACAGCGCGCGGCCCACGGCCACCTGCCAGAGCATCTGCGTCTTGGACGGAATCATCGCCTCGATGTCCTTCTCCCCCAGGACGCCCTTCTGGCGCGGCGGAGGCTGGCGCATGCACAGCGGCGCGTTGGGCACGAAGGCGTAGTGCTCGTACTGGAGGTAGTTCACCGCCGCGTGCTGGACGCTCACCGTGAAGAGGACGGTGGTGAGGATGTCCGTGAGGTCGGACACGCGCTTCAGCTCCGCGCAGGGCAGCTTCTCCACGGGCAGGCCGTGCGCGGTGAGGTCCTCCCACCACCGCTGCATGTCGGTGTCGCGCACCAGGTCCTCGTCGGACGGGTAGAAGTGCCCCAGCACGCCGCCCACGTACTCCTCCAGGGCGTCCCACAGCAGCAGCGCGTCATCCCGGTACGGGTAGTGCGGGAGCACCGCGGGGTCGAGCACGCCACGCCGCTCGAGGTCCGGGCGCAGCCGGTTGTCCGCGAGCTTCCAGGCCTTGTACCCCTTCCTGCCCAGGAACAGGTGTCCCTGGTCGGGGCCGCCCGTGGCGATGAGGTCGTCGAACACGCCGCCCTCCGCGAGCAGGCCCTTCCGCGCGCCCTCGTTGATGGCCAGCGTGTAGCGGAAGTGGCGGCGCAGCAGCTTGTAGACGGGGTGCGGATCCGGGAGGTTGCGCATCGTCGCGACGACGAACGGCTCCGCCACGAAGTGGGTCCGCAGCGCGTGGCCCACCATCTGGTGCGTGTTGCCCTCGCTGCACCGCAGGTAGATCTTCGCGGCCAGCCAGTCGTGCGGGCTGTCGTTGGGCGTGAACACGGGGTCCAGCGCCGGGTCCCGGCCCAACTGGATGGCGAGGGGCCGCAGCTGCTGCGCGTCATCCAGGAACAGCAGACACCGGGAGGGCGGCGCCCACCGGCGCTCCTCGACGCCCGCCTTGTCGGTCTTCTTGAACATGGGCACGTCCCCCAGGATCCCGAAGTCGAGGAGGAACACGCGCTTGCCGGCCAGCGCCTGCGCGAGCGTCATGCCCGGAGACAGCAGCCCCTTCACGGTGTCGTCCGTCACGGGCATGCCGTCCGGCAGCGCGGTGATGGACTGGATGTGGACGGGGCTGATGCCCTGGATGGCCTGGCGCGCGAACTCCAGGTCGTCCTGCCAGCGCTGGGCGAGCTTGGGCAGCTCAAGCCCCTTGAAGAAGTCGAAGATGTCCACCAGGCCGTTCCACGCCTTGCTCAGCACGGGCATGTGCAGCTTGATGGCCGCCAGCGTCTTCGCGATGACGACCTCGTAGCTGCCCTCCACCAGCCCCCGGTAGAGCTCGTCCTTGGGGAGCGGCCGCGCCTCCGTGATGTCGAGCGCGCCGGGCAGGCCCGCCGTCGCCTCGGCGGGGCGCCACGGGTACATGCGCTGACGGGCCTGGAGCAGCTCATGCCGCGCGGCCTCCTCCCGCTCATGCTGGACCTGCTGGGGCAGCCGGGCGGTGCCCTCCAGGACGTCCGCGGTCGTCTTCGCCAGCACCCAGCGGTAGTACGGGAAGAACCAGTGCTTCCCCGTCGCGGTGACCGTCACCGAGTCCAGCAACCAATCTCCCCCCACGCCGCCGCCCGCGTTGGAGAAGCGCAGCAGCAGCAGGTCGCCCAGGTCCTCGGTCCTGACGGTATAGGCATCCACCGCCCCGGCCTCGAAGTCGTTGTGGAAGCGCTTGTCCAACAGGTGCGGCTGACTCTCTCCCTGGGTGCCCACCAGCACCACGGAGATGGCCGCGTTCGTTCCCGCCCCCAGCTTCGAGCTCGTGCGAATCGTCAGCGTATATTCGACGGTCATGGATTCCCCACTAGCACGCCAAATCCAAGGTATGCCGCTGAAGACGCGGCGGACAAGCCACGACTCGCGGGGCACAGGTGATCGCACGCGCGTTCCCTGGAGCCAATAGTGGATCGCCCTGAGGACCGCAGGCGCGGGCGGGAACCAGTACAGGGCGGTCCTCCAGGAGGCCGTGGTACCTTCCGGCGCGATGAGGCGCGCTCCCGGTCGTCCCCTGTGGGTGGGTGGTTCCAGCAAGGCCCCGCTCGGGTCGTCCCCGACCACGACTGCGATTGAGGCCCAGCGCTGATGCGGACCGCGTGGCGCCGCCTGTTGACCTCGCTGGGGTTCGCCTCGAAGGCCGAGGAACCGCCGCTCCTGGAGCCGGAGGAGCTGGCCCGCTGGTACGCGGGGCTGGGGTTGAAGGAGCGGCTCGCGGTCAGCCGCAACCTGGTCCGGCGCGTGCGCGCGCCGCGTGCGTCGCGGGATCCGTTGACCCTCCCGGCCGTCGTCACGGGTCGGCTGATGTTCGAGCAGGACGGGCCGCAAGGCCCCATCCCCTTGCATCACATCAAGGTGGAGCTGTGGGACCGGGACCTCGGCACGCCGGACGACTTCCTGGGCGAGACCTTCACGGGCGCCGACGGTGCGTTCGCGATCCACTACGACCCGGCGGACGCGGGTGAAGGGGACCTGCCAGACCTGGAGCTGCGCTTCTTCGAACCCCAGCACACCTTCCGGCAGGACGGCCGCGTGGTGGAGACGTGGAGGCGCATCGGCTCCGAGCGGGGGCCGGAGGACCACGCCGGCCTGGAGTACGACTTCGGAACGCTGCGGCTGCCGTACTGGGAATACGATCCGTCGACGCCGTTGGCGCGGCTGCTCGTGGTGGAGGAGGGCACGCCCCCCACGGCGTACGCGCCAGGGCGCGCGCTGGCGATGCTCAAGGCCGTCGCGCCCATCGAGCTGGTGAAGCGGCGACACCAGCTCCAGATCCGGCTGGGGCAGGCGCCGAGCCTGGCGAGGATCCAGGCCGACTATCCGGAGGCGATGACGGTCCGGATGGAGCGGGAGTCACCGGGCTCCTCGCGGAGCGATGCGTGGTTCGGGGAGCGGCTGCTCAACGGGATGTTCTCCACCGTCCTGGACCGGGACCCCGAGGCGCCCGGGGATGCGCGGGCCTTCCGGCTGTATCTGCCCTGGAACGCCTATGAGCAGGACGGCGTGCACTGCCTGCCGGACGTGGACCTCCGGCTGCGGCTGGTGGACGGCAGGCTGATGCCCCAGCGGATCATCCTGGGGATACGGGAGCCCGGGGCGACGGCGCCCGGCTCGCCGGTGACTCGCCGGACCTACACGCCAGCGGACGGCGCGGCCTGGGAGGCGGCGAAGCGGATGGCGCGCGTGAGCGCGACGCTGGACGTGGAGCTGGGCAACCACCTGGGGCAGTGCCACTTCAACGTGGAGCAGTACGCCATCGCCGCGCACCGGAACCTGCGGCGCAACCCCTTGCGCTGGCTGCTCATGCCGCACCTGCGCGAGGTGGTGCTGATCAACCACGCCGCCACCGGGTTCCTGGTGGGGCCCACGGGGTACATCACGCGGGCCAGCGCGCTGACGGACGCAGGCCTCCGCCAGCGGCTGGAGCACCTGATGGGCAGCTATGACTGGAGGGGCTTCGCGCCCGCGCCGCCGGTCAGCGAGGGCCACCGCTACGCGCGGGCGGGGCAGCTGTTCTGGAAGCTGCTCGGGGAGCACATCGACGCGTTCTTCGCGGAGCACGGCGCGGCGGTGGAGGCGCAGTGGCACGAGGTGCGCCGGTTCTCGGACGACCTGGTCGCGCACTCCGCGCCGGCGTTCGTGTGCCGCTACCTGCGCGCCAAGGTGCCGGGGAGGGACGCGCCGTGGTTCGTGCGCTCGGAGCGCATGGACCTGGGAGCGAAGGTCGCGGAGCCCGCGGCGAAGGCCGTGAGCGCCGTGACCCGGACGGATGCGCCCCAGCCGGGTGAGGTCGAGGCGCTGAAGCAGCTCTGCCGCTACGTCCTCTTCTTCGCGACGTTCCGCCACGCCTGGGCGAACAACCTCCAGTGGGACGACGCGGGAGAGGTCCTGTACACGTGTCTGGGGCTGCGCTGGGGCAAGGGCGGCGCGCTGTCCACCGAGGAGGACCTGGACGTCGCGCCGACGCCTGACGAGGCGACGGAGATGCTGTGGATCTCCTGGATGCTGTCCAAGACGAACTACGGCTTCATCCTGTCCAACGAAGAGGAGGACGTGCATCCCCGCCTGCTGGAGCTGCTCCGGGCCCACGCCGCGGAGTTCGCGGCCCTGGGGCTGGACGTCCGGACGGTCAGCTCCCGCATCAACATCTGAGCGGCCTCAGTACGTCCAGGGGAACCGCTTGAAGTCGCGCTTGCGCTTCTGCACGAACGCGTCCCGGCCCTCCTGCGCCTCCTCCGTGCCGTAGCCCAGGCGCGTGGCCTCCCCCGCGAAGAGCTGCTGGCCCACGAGCCCGTCGTCCGGGAGGTTGAAGGCGTACTTCAGCATCTTGATGGCCGTGGGGCTCTTGGTGTTGATCTCCGCCGCCCACTCCAGCGCCACCTTCTCCAGGTCCTTGTGCGGCACGGCCTTGTTGATGGCGTTCATCTGGAACGCCTCGTCCGCCGTGTAGGCCTGGCCCAGGAAGAAGATCTCCCGCGCCCGCTTCTGCCCCACCTGCCGCGCCAGCAGCGCGCTGCCGTAGCCCGCGTCGTAGCTGGCCACGTCCGCGTCCGTCTGCTTGAACATCCCGTGCTCCTTGCTCGCGATGGTCATGTCGCAGACCACGTGCAGGCTGTGCCCGCCGCCCGCCGTCCAGCCCGGCACCACCGCGATGACCACCTTCGGCAGGAAGCGGATCTGCCGCTGCACCTCCAGGATGTGCAGCCGCCCCAGCCGCGCCGGATCCGCCGCGTCCTCCCCGGGCTCGTACTTGTAGCCGTCCTTGCCGCGGATGCGCTGGTCGCCGCCCGAGCAGAACGCCCAGCCGCCGTCCTTCGGCGACGGCCCGTTGCCCGTCAGCAGCACCACGCCCACGTCCGTCATGAAGCGCGTGGCCTCCAGCGCCCGGGCCAGCTCGTCCACCGTCCTCGGACGGAACGCGTTGCGCACCTCCGGCCGGTTGAACGCGATGCGCACCGTGCCCTGGTCCACCGCGCGGTGGAACGTGATGTCCTTGAACTTGTGGCCTTCCACCGGCTGCCAGCGGGACGCGTCGAAGAGCTCCGAGACCATGCGCTGTCTGCTCCGAATCTGGGGAGAGTGAACGGCCCGGAACCCTAGCGGTTTCCGCTCGGAGACGCCCGCGCTACCGTGCGCGCCATGCCCACGAGCCTGCTCGTCGTCCATGTCCACGTGCGCGTGCTGCCCGAGCACGTCGACGCCTTCCTCCAGGCCACCCTCGCCAACGCCCGGGAGAGCGTGAAGGAGCCCGGCATCGCGCGCTTCGACGTCTGCCAGGACACCGAGGACCCCACCCGCTTCGTCCTCGTGGAGGCCTACCGCACCGCGGACGCGCCCGCGGCGCACAAGGAGACCGCCCACTACCTCACCTGGCGTGACACCGTCGCCTCCATGATGGCCGAGCCCCGCGCCGCCCGCCGCTACGCCAACCGCTTCCCCGACGACGCGGGCTGGTGACATGTCCACCGCCCCCTTCGAGTTCGCCACCGCCACGCGCGTCCTCTTCGGCCCGGGCCGCGTCCAGGAGGTCCCCGACCTCGTGCGAGGCCTCGGCGGCCGGAAGGTCCTGCTCGTCACCGGCGCCAGCCCCGCTCGCGCCGACCCCGTCCGCGCCGGGCTCGAACGGCTGGGCATCCCTTGCGCCGCCTTCCGCGTCCCGGGCGAGCCCACCGTCGACCTCGCGCGCGAAGGCACCGCCGCCGCCGTGGACTCCGGCTGTGACGCCGTCGTCGCGCTCGGTGGGGGCAGCGCGCTCGACGCGGGCAAGGCCGTCGCCGCGCTCGCCGCCAACGGGGGAGACCCGCTGGACTACCTGGAGGTCATCGGCCGGGGCCAGGCCCTGACGAAGCCGTCGCTGCCGTTCGTGGCCGTGCCCACCACGGCGGGCACCGGCTCGGAGGTGACGCGCAACGCGGTGCTGGGCTCGAAGGAGGCCGGCGTGAAGGCCAGCCTGCGCAGCCCGATGATGCTCCCCCGCGTGGCCCTGGTGGACCCGGACCTGCTGGAGCACGCGCCCGCGGACGTGCTCGCGGCCGGCGGCCTGGACGCGCTGTCACAGCTCATCGAGCCGTTCCTGTCCATCCGCGCCCAGCCGCTCACGGACGCGCTCGCTCGCGAAGGCATGCGGCGCTCGGCGCGCGCCCTGCGCAGGGCCGTGCTCCACGGCCCCGGCCCGGCGGAGCGCGAGGACCTGGCCCTCGCCAGCCTCTTCGGCGGCCTGTGCCTGGCCAACGCGGGCCTGGGCGCGGTGCATGGCTTCGCGGCGCCGCTGGGCGGGATGCTCGGCGCGGCCCATGGGGCGCTGTGCGCCGCGCTGCTCGGGGCCGCGCTGGAGGTGAACCTGGAGGCGCTGCGCTCGCGCGCTCCGGACCACCCCGCCCTGCCCCGCTTCCAGGAGCTGGCGGTGCTGCTCACCGGCCAGCCCCACGCCCGCGCCGAGGACGGCATCGCCTGGGTGAAGGACCTGGTCCACGCCGTGCGCCTGCGGGGCCTGCGCGACCTGGGCCTCACCGACGCGGCCGTGCCCGGACTCGTCGTCAAGGCCCGCGCCGCCAGCAGCATGAAGGGCAACCCGCTGCCGCTCACGGACGCGGAGTTGACGGCGCTCGTCGAACGGTCGATGTGAGGACCCTGCCATGAAACCCGCCGCCCTCGTCCCCGTCGTGCTCGAACGCCTGCGCGAGAAGTATCCCGACGCGAAGTACGAGCTGAACTGGAGCACCCCCTTCGAGCTGCTGGTGGCCACCATCCTCGCCGCGCAGTGCACGGACGAGCGCGTCAACCGCGTCACCGCCGAGCTGTGGAAGAAGTACGACGGGCCCCAGGCGCTCGCGGACGCGGACACCGCGGAGCTGGAGGAGGACCTCAAGCCCACCGGCTTCTTCAAGCAGAAGACCAGGACGGTGCAGGCCATGAGCCGCGCGCTGCTGGACGCCCACCAGGGCCAGGTGCCGCCGCGCATGGAGGACCTGGTGGCGCTGCCCGGCGTGGCGCGCAAGACGGCCAACGTCGTGCTCAACACCGCGTTCCAGCAGGCCTCCGGCATCATCGTGGACACGCACGTGGCCCGCGTCAGCCAGCGCCTCGGACTGACGAAGCAGGAGAAGCCCGAGGCCATCGAGGCGGACCTGATGAAGCTGGTGCCCCGGGACGACTGGACCTTCTTCGGCCCCGCCGTCGTCCTGCACGGCCGCTACACCTGCGTGGCCAAGAAGCCCAGGTGCGCGGAGTGCCTCCTCGACGACGTGTGCCCCAAGCTGGGCGTGGCCTGAGCCGTCACAGGTGCCCGAGCACCACCAGCGTCAGCACCCAGTCCAGCCCGGCTTCGAGGAAGTAGTAGGTGGAGCCGTCCAGGGAGGTGCCGAACCCGGTGCCCAGGTGGCCGATGGGGCCCGCGAAGACCTTCATGCCCACCTCGGCGCCCAGGTTGATGGGGTTGCGCCGCGAGTTCTCCACGTCCAGGTACGGGCCCACCAGCGCCCGGGCATAGGGCGCGAACCAGTTCGTCACGAAGTGCTGATAGCCCACGGTGGCGTTGAGCGACGCCCGCTTCGGGTCCGCGCTCACGTTGAGGCCCAGCGTCAGCCGCCGCGCCTTGAGCCCCATGGGCTGCACGTTCACGTCCAGCGCCAGGCCCATGCCGCCGTCGAACGGGACGCGCCAGCCGAGCGCGAACTCCGTCGTCGACTTGTCGATGGCCAGCGCCTCGTAGCGGAAGTGCGCCGCGCCGGCCGCGTCCCCGCGCGCGTCCTGGAGGTCCGCGAGCGCCAGCGTGGCCTCCTCCGACTCCTCGTCATACGCCCTGCGCAGGGGCGGCTCCGCGCCGTCCAGGTCTCCGCGCGACAGCCGGTCCCGGCCCTGCTTCAGGCAGGCGGACGTGGAGCCCAGCGAGCACGCGCGCCCGAAGGCCCGGTCCGCCTCCTCCGTGCGGTGCTCCATCGCGAGCTGCTGCCCCCAGGTCTCGCAGGAGGAGGCGCTCCCGCCTTCGCACTTGTCCTCCAGCGTGAGGGCGCGCGTCGCCTCCCCCGTCGTCACGCACGCCGCCGTCAGCAGGCATGGCAACAGGCACGACACACGGAGCAGCGACGGCCGAGGACCCTGGAGGGATGGAGCCACACCCATGGTCCACATTCAAACACACCGGCGGGCCAGGGCGGGCCAGGACCGGGCCGTCTTTCAGCGCTCCTGGGTGGGCGCGCCGCCATCGGGAGCGGCCGGGTGTTCCTGGGAAGTCGAGCTGCCCGAGCCGCCCACGCCCTCCCGGAAGCCCTGGGCGGCCTCGTGGCCGGACTCGCGGACGCGCTGCGCGGCCCGGCTGGCGCCGTGCTGGACGTCCCTGGCCGCCTCGCCTACCTCCTGCCCGGCCTGCCGGGCGTTCTCGTTGACGGCCTGCTGCTGACGTTCATTGCACCCCGTGGTGAAGCCCACCGTCCCAATCACCCCCAGCACGACGAGCCCGTTGAAGTGGCGTGTCCCCATGGTCGTCTCCCCGAGGGTCCCGGCCCTCTGGGATGAAACGTAGGCATGCCCGCTTCCGGACGAAGTCCCGCCTCTCCGCACGGAAGGCCCCGGGGTGAAGCTCGCCTGTCAGCCCCCGCCCCCGGGCCTCGTGGGAGGCGGCCGGCTCCGCGTGGCGCCGCGAAGTGCGGGGTGGAGCGCGCAGCTCCCGCGCTCAAAGCCAGCGCCGCACGGCCTCCCGGAGGGTGTCCGTGGCCTCCGCCCGCTTCGCCTCGCCGTCGGGCACGAACGCCTCCCGGGTGTTCCCCTTCGACCGATAGCGGGCCTTCTCCTCCATCCGCGCCCGCTGCGACGCATCCGCCTCCAGACCGAAGTGGGACAGGATGTGACGGGACACCCCGCCGGGCAGCTGCGCGTAGTCCACCCACAAGCCCTGGGGGCCCACGTGCCGCCGCGCCGCCTGCGCGTAGCGCGCCAGACACCACGCGAAGAAGGACTCCGGCGCGCCCCGGGCCTCACCGGCCCAATCCGGGAAGCACGCCTTGAACCTCGGGTCGCCGCTCCGGTACCACCGCAGGGGCGCGGACGGTTCGCGGAAGTTGGAGGCCATCACCTCCGTCGCGTCACGCGTCAGGAACACCCAGGGCACGTCCGGCAGCGCGCCCCGGATCCAGTCCAGGAACAGCAGGTTCCATGACGAGAACTTGATGACGTAGCGCCCGCTCCCACGCCCCAGGGCCTTGATCAGCCGGCGGAACACATCCGCGTCGAAGGCCCAGGCGCCCTGCGCGCAATGCAGCAGGTAGCACGACAGCACCTCGGGCTCGCTCACCGCCCGCAGCCGGGGGAGCGTCCCCAGCATCTGGGTCACCAGCGTGCTCCCGCACCGCGACACGTGGAAGATGAGCCCCGCCGGCAACGCCCCCTCCTCCGGCAGCTCCTTCACCGGCGACGCCCGGTAGCCAAGACCCGCCCCTCCGGCCTCCAGCGCGTGCCGGACCCCGTCGATCATGAAGGGCGCCTCATAGACGGCGGGAGACAGCTCCGCCGTCTGGAGCATGACCTGACCTCCTTGGAGGTACACCCGGGTGGGGACGGGGACGCGCTCCATGTCACCCGCCCCCCGCGGCGACCGCGCGGAGCCGCGGCCGCGCCTGCTCCGCGAAGGACCGCGCCAGCCTGTCGATTCCGGCGGAGGCGCTGCCTCCCGCCTGCCGGCCCAGGTACTCCTCCACGAGCGCGTCCAGCTTCGAGTCCAGGCCCGCCATCACCGCGGCCTTCAGCCCGTCCTTGAACGCCGCCAGCTCCCGCTGCTGCCACACCGCCAGCGGGACGGTGGCGCGCATGAAGTCCTCCTTCTCCAGTTGCTCCACGACCCGCCGGAACAGCGCCTGCCAGGGGGTGGTCAGCAGCCCCACCGTCATGTGCAGCGAATGCACGTCCGTGGCGCTCACGTCATGGAAGTGCCCCCGGGGCACGTACAGGAGGTCTCCCTTGCGCAGCACCTCGTCGAACACGCAGGTCAGCGAGGGCCGGTGCTGCTCCGGGTTCTGCATCGGCTCGCCGTCGAAGGGCAGGTGGATGGGCCTGTCATACAGCCGCCAGCGCTTCTCCCCCTCCAGTTGCAGGATGAAGGCATCGTGCGTGTCGTAGTGGAGCGTGAAGCCCTGGGCGCCCACGGGCGTCATGTACAGGTTCGCCTGCACCCGCACCCGCCACTCCTGCTCCAGCGCGTCGCAGAACCGCCGGATGGGGTCCAGCGCCGTCTGCGACTGATAGACAATCACCGAGTGTCCCTGCTCCAGGAACAAGCGCGAGACGCGCTCCCGGTTGATGACATGGTTGAAGTTGATCCGGGACTCCTTGAACGACATGGAGGACGAGAACTCGTTGTACGACGTCTCGCGGCCGTCCTTCACCATCCGCACGTGGGGGTAGGCGTTGTTCTCCTTCTGGAGGAACGCCACCATCTCCTCGATGCCGAAGAGGCCTGAATAGTACTCCGCGTCTCCCCGGCGGATCAGCAGCCGCTCCTTCTCGAAGTAGGTCCGCAGGAACGCGTCCGGAGAGACAGGCTTCAGCAGGTGCTCGGTCGTGTATTTCATGGCGGTCGTCTCAAGGGGGACGCGGCGGGGCGGCGCATGGGTGCCTGCGCCGCCCCGGGGTCTCTCCACGTCAGTCGTTCAAGTCATTCAGCTCTTCGTTGGAGATGGTCTGCGTGTACGGCGTGACGCCGTCCTTGTTGATGAGGATGCCCGCGACCTGGCTGCGCAGGATCTTGTCGGGGATGAGGTTGATGACGGGCTCCAGCGTGAGGGTGTTGATGATGTGCCAGCTCACGTAGTTGCCGTTCAGGGAGGCCGCCCAGGCGGGGTACTTGCCGACGAGCGACCCGTTGCCACCAATCACGGTGATGGTGACGTTGTTGTCCGCCTCCACGGAGCTGTCGTTGGAGGAGGAGCCATGCCCGTGACCGTTGCCGCCGCCTCCGGCGATGGGCACGTCCTCCAGCTCCAGCTTGGCCTCGAAGCCCGTGGACACGCTGTCCGCGAAGCTCTGGCCCTGGCTCAGGCTGGTCACCTTCTTGGTGTCCGAGCCGAACAGGAGCCCGCCCAGGTCCAGCTTCTTCACGTAGTAGTGGCCCCAGTCGTTCAGCACGCTCACGATCCGGCCGTAGGAGCGCGCATCGTCGACGCCGAGCTTCGAGGCCTCCCGCAGCGCGCTGACGAAGTCATCCGTCAGCGTCATCGCCCCGTCGCTGAAGCCGATCTCCAGCTTGGGGACGCGGTACATGCTGGTGACGTAGTAGTCCGTCTCCGAGAACGACTGGTCCTTCGTGTACTCGTGGTCGTGCTCATGCTTCACGCTGAAGATGCCGGGGACACCGATGTTCGCCTTCGTCACGTCGTACCCCTGCTCGTGGTACGTGTGCTCCGTCTGGGAGAAGGTCTCCACCGTGTGGATCTGGGCGGTGAGGTTCGGGATGAGCCACTGGAACGTGGGGTTGTTCCCGGGCTGGGTCGGATCCGGGAGGACCAGGGTCGGCGACGTGAGCTGCAATGCCTGGCGGATGCTGAACACGTTGGAGGGGTTCTCCTCCTCGGTGATGATCATGGCATGGAAGAGGCCGCGGTCCGCGAACAGGTGGAGCCAGTCCTGGGCGGTGAAGTCATACGGATCGCTGGGGAGATCATCGGAGCTCTTGAGCTTCTGCAGGGTCATTTTCGTTGTTTCCTTCGCGAATGTGTCTATTCAGGAGGAGGTCATCACCCCAGCAGCGCTAGTCGTTCAGCCCGTCACCGCCATTCGGCGACGAGTAGAACTGGTAGGTCTGCGTGTTGTAGTACTTCTGATTGACCACGAAGACGTCGAACACCATCGAGACCGCCAGGTCGTCGGCCGTCTCGTAGCCATTGCACCCGCCGTACTTCTCGCCGGAGGTGCCGCCACCGGTGATCGTGCCAGGATGCACGTTGATGTCGCCCCCGCTGTCCGCGCTCAGGCTGCCGGTCAGGTGTGGCGGGTTCGAGGGGACATCCAGGCTCAGCCGGGTCGCGGAGTACTTGCGATTGCTGCTGTCCGTCCAGGACTTCAGCGGGGTGCAGGTGATGCGGATCTGGTAGGAGTTGGCCGCGATCTGCTCGTCCAGCGGGTGGTTGCCGAAGGCGTCGTCGTAGACGTAGATCGTGTCCCCGTTGTATGCGTTGTTCGAGAAGAACGCGTACTGGGTGGCGGTCAGCCATTCATTGGAGGACGGCACGGACGAGCGGGGCAGGATGAGGGAGTTGTTGCCCACGATGGTGACGGCGCTCGGGAGGATCTCGATGCCAAAGCCGAAGCCCACCTGGCAGCCAAAGCCAATCTGGAAGCCGATATAGGTGTCGGGCGGGATGATGACGCCCTTGCCGTTGTCGACCAGCTGGCTGTTCTTGGTGTTGATGACGTTCTCCACCATCAACGGGGTGGTGAGATCCGGCACGCCTGGAAGGTTCGAGTAGGCCTTGATCTGCTTCTCATTGGCCTCCTTCGCGGCGGCGTCCGCCATGTTGTAGCAGACCTTGACGGTCATGATGCCCTGCTGGAAGAGCTGGTTCTGCGGATTGCAACTCACGAGCGACATGCTGGCATCCCTGGCTGGGGTTGGGTGTGCAGCCCTCTCATCGCAAGGCCAATGCCAACCGTCTTTCTTTGCAAGGAACTGGATTCACTGCAAAGACGAAATGCATTGAGATTCCCTACATGGCACGCTGACGCGTCAGGGCGCGGCCATGACACGTCAGCGCTCCGTCAACGGACCGTCAGCCGCGCGCGAGCACGGCGGC
Organism: Corallococcus sp. RDP092CA; assembly: GCF_041903675.1. Taxonomy (NCBI): domain Bacteria; kingdom Pseudomonadati; phylum Myxococcota; class Myxococcia; order Myxococcales; family Myxococcaceae; genus Corallococcus; species Corallococcus sp. RDP092CA. Next base: position 81,340 of record NZ_JAYESI010000027.1, read on the forward strand.
GCCGTCCCGCGAGGAGGTCGTGTCCCGCGGCAGGTCCCAGCACCTGCACGGCATGCGGACACTCTTCAACGCCCTGCTAGACGGGAATGGCCTCCCACGCCTTCGTGGGGTGTCGGGCGCGGAAGGCCTCGATGCGGGCCCCCACCTCCCAGCTCGTGTTGGTGTCCCGCAGCAGGTCCAGGTAGAGACACCGCTTGGCGACCGCGTCCAGATCGAAGGCCCAGTACATGCTCATCAGCGGGTTGATCCACAGCTTGCTGCCCTGCGTGCGCGACGTGCGGTGCTGGTCGCCGTAGTCGCCATCGATGGCGCCCACCACGGACAAGGACACGATGCTCGGCCGGCGGGCCAGCTCCTCGGACGAATACAGGACTGCCTCACGGTAGGCGCCCACCTCCGGCATGCTCGGCAGCAGCGCGGTGACGCCCAGGTAGGCCCCGCGCCGGCTCAGGTCCGCGACGGCCTCCAGGAACTGCGCGTGACAGACGCCGTGGAACGCATCCACGCCGAAGCCCAGACAGACGATCAGCTTGTCCCGCAGCGTCAACGAATCCACCGCCGCCAGGCTCGAGATGTCCTCCTCCGGTGTGCCCAGCCCGGCTTCGTCCCCGCGCATGAGGATGTCCGTGCCACCATCCACCAGCACCACCGTGTCGAAGCCGAGCTCCGTCTGCAAGGCAGCCCAGGCCGCGCTCAGCGGCGCGACCCCGACCTTGTCGAAGCAGTAGATGGAGACAGCCTCGCCTCGAGCCTGGAACCACCGGGCGAGCACGCCCTCCGGAAAGTAGTGCGTGGGCCCCTGCGTCTCCGCGCGGACCTCCACCAGTCCAGGAGCCACGACGCGCCCGTCCACGCGGTCCAGCACCGTGAAGCTCAGGTTCGCCAACGACACGCGCTTGCCTATCGCGCGCAGCCGGAAATACAGCGGAAGGCCGCAGTAGATGTCGAAGCCGCCTCCCGCGCCAGCCAGGAGCACGTGGTCCGCGCGCTGGAGCCGCTCGAACAGCGGGGATGTGGTCAGGTCCACGGAAACGCCCCTCTTCAGTCCGCCGGTTCTTCCAAACCACCGCCGGAGTCATGGCCCCTTGGCGGCGCCGTCATCGCCTCGATACGCGGCGGTCGGTGGACAGCACCACCGCCCGGCCCTGCTTCCAGTCCACATCCACCCGAACACCAACGCCTCGAACGCACCCGTCGCCGCGCCAGCGCTCCGTTGGGGGTTTCATATGGGACACCGCCACGACGCGGCAAGGTGGCCTCCCGTCGCGCGTGCTTGACGCCGCAGGCTCGGAGCGTTCGGATGCGCGGCACCTATGCCCACTCCCAAGCTGCTCACCCGCGCGGAAGCCACCGACTATCAGGAAACGTCCCGCAGCGCCGACGTGGTCGCCTTCGTCGACGCCCTCTGCGCCCAGACCCGGCTCGCCAAGCGCGTGGACTTCGGCCAGAGCGGTGAAGGCCAGCCGCTCATGTCGCTCATCCTGAGCGACCGCAACTGCTTCACGCCGGAGCTGGCGAAGAAGCAGAAGAAGCTCATCGTGATGGTGGAGGCCAACATCCACGCCGGTGAGGTGGAGGGCAAGGAGACCCTCCAGGCGCTCGCGCGCGACCTGACGCTCACGTCCCTGGGCAAGAAGCTGTTGGACCGGCTGGTCCTCGTCTTCATCCCCAACTTCAACCCGGACGGCAACGACCGCATCAGCAAGGGCAACCGCGCGCTCGACCTGATGAACCTCGAGGGCCAGGTGAACCCGCCCGGCGGCGTGGGCACGCGCTACACGGGCGAGGGCTGGAACCTCAACCGCGACAACATGAAGCAGGAGGCGCCGGAGACGCGCGCCCTGGCCAGGCTGTACCAGGCGTGGTGGCCCCACCTCTTCGTGGACTGCCACACCACCGACGGCAGCATCCACGGCTTCGATCTCACCTTCGACATCCCGCACGGCAACGCGGACCTCCTCCACACCTCGCGCGACGCCAACCGCGAGCTGGCCGAGCGCGTGGCCGCCGCCGTGAAGAAGAAGCACGGCTTCGACAGCTTCTGGTACGGCAACTTCCTGAAGGAAGGCGACCCGACCTCCGGCTGGCACACCTACCCCGCGCTGCCCCGCTTCGGCAGCCACTACCGGGGCCTGCTGGGCCGGCTGGACGTGCTGCTGGAGACCTACAGCTACATCGACTTCCCCCGCCGCTGCGCCGTCATCCGCGCGTGGGTGCTGGAGCTCATCCGCGACGCCGCCCGCTACGCCAGGGACTACCGCTTCGCCACCGAGTTCGAGGAGGCCGCCATCATCGCGCGCGGCAAGTCCCCCGACGCCAGGGAATGGGTGGGCATCAACTTCGGCGTCGCCCAGCGCGACGCGGAAGGGGCCCTGGTATTCGACTACCCGGCCTATGTGCAGGGCAAGGACACCGCCGTCATCCACTCCTTCGACGAGGCCAGCATCCAGGCGCGCCGCTACCCGGGCAAGCGCCGCAAGGTCTACAAGACGCCGCACTACCGCACCTTCGTGCCCACGCAGTCGGTGAGCACGCCGTCCGCGTACCTGGTGCCCGCGTCGCTCGCGTCCCGGCTGGAGGGCCACGGCATCCGCTTCGAGAAGCTCGCCAAGGCGCAGCGCTTCCAGGTGGACAGCTACCGCATCGCCCGCAAGGAGGAGACCTTCAGCCCGGACGTCGCCGCCAACGTGCCGCCGCCCGGGCAGGACGAGGTCCCCTTGAGCCAGAAGCCCAAGCCCGTGCGCTTCGAGACCATCCTCACCGTGGCCCCCGAGCGCTCCGAGCGCGAGTTCCCCGCCGGCACCCTCAAGGTCCCCACCGACCAGCGCACCGGCACGCTCATCACCTACCTGCTGGAGCCGCACTCGGACGACGGCTTCTGCCGCTGGCAGTTCCTGGACGACAGCCTCACCGTGGGCGAGCTGTACCCCATCCACCGCGTCGTGGAGGCCACGCGCCCCCCCTTGAAGGTGGAGTAGGCGTCAGGCCTCCGGACACCGCCTCGCCCCCGGGTCTGTCATGCCCTGGGGCATTGGCCCTAGACTGGAGCCCGCAGGACCCGCGGAGAGTGTGCGGGGGCACGCGGGAGGCCCCGGATGGCTGGCAGGCAGCACTCGCCCCAAGGCACGCGCCTTCCGGGGCGCACAGGCGTGACGCGCGTGGGAGGGCTCGTGGCCCTCGCGCTCTGCATGGCCCTGGGCTTCATCGCCATGCGCGCCTGGAGCCAGCGCGACGCCGGGCCGGAGACGCCAGCGCTGTGGCTCGCCGACGCGCCGCACCGTCCCCTCGAGGTGCGGCTGAGCCTCCCGGCCGCGGACGTGTACCGGCCCCACGCGCCGCCGCGAGGCGAGGACGCGCTGCCCCCGCCCGTGCCCCTGGGCGCGCTGTCCCGCCTGGACGATCGCGGCGACGCACACGGCGTGGGCGTCAGCTACCTGCTGCACGGAGACACGGAGCAGGCGCTCGCGTACCTGAGGCGCGCGGCGCCCTCGCTGGACCGCGACAGCGACCTGGCCGCCGTCGCCATCCTGCGCGGCCACCCCGACGAGGCCCTCACGCTGCTGGACGCCACGCTGGAGGCCATGCCCGAGCACCCGCAGGCGCGCTGGAACCGCGCCGTCGTGGCGCGCGACCTGGGGCTGACGCTCCTGGCGGCCACGGCGTTCGAGGCGGTGGCCGCGAAGGGCGAGCCCGGCTGGAGTGACGAGGCGCGCGAACAGGCCCGGACGCTGCGCGCCCGGTTCCAGGCGCGGGCGGAGGCCTGGAAGACCACGCGCGAGGCGCTCCTCGCCCGGCTGCGCTCCCCCCAGGCGCCGCTGCCGACGGAGGGCGCGGCGCGCTTCCCGGGCCTGGCGCGCGAGTCCTTCTACGAGCTGCTGGCGGTCGCGGAGAGCGCCGCGCAGGTGGAGGCGCTGCTGCCGCTCGCCCGGGCGCTGGACCACGCCGCCGGCGGGGGCCACGTCCTGGAGGACACCGTGCGGCGGGTGGCGGCGCTGGACTTCGCGCGCCGGGCGCCGCTCGCGCGCGAGTACGCGAAGCTGCTTCAGGACACGCACCCCGCCCCCGCGGGCCTCATCGAGCGGCTGCGCCAGGAGCCCACCGCGAAGGACCTGCTGCTGGGCGCGCTGCTGCGCACGCCGGGCGTGGCGCGCACACACGAGGAGCTGCACGCCCTGACGGCGGGAGAGACGGACCCGTGGATCCTCTCGCGCGTGGAGCAGGAGGGCGCGCGGCTGGACGACCTGGCGGGCCAGGGGACGCAGGCCGGGGACCGGCTGCGGGAGGCCCTGGGGCAATGCCGCCAGAACAAGCTGCCCCTGCGCTGCGTGGACCTGCTCCTGCGGTTGAGCAGCCGCGCCACCGCGTCCAACCGGATGCTGGAGGCGGAGGAGACCGCGAGGGCCGCGTGGCAGGAGGCCGCCGCCCTGGGCGAGTGGGAGCGCGAGGGCGCGGCGCTGGTGATGCTGGCCAACGCGACGCGCTTCCAGGTGCGGGTGGCGCTCTCGCGCGCCTATCTCATGGAGTCCCTGGCCCGTCAGCCCGACGACTGCATGGCGCGCACGCAGGCGCACCGCAACCTGGCCTCGCTGGCGCTGATGCGCTTCCGTCCGCAGGAGGCGCGGCTGGAGCTGGAGGCGTCGCTCGCGTGCGGCCAGACGCCCGGGCTCCAGGGCGCGTGGATCCTCGCGGACCTGGCGCGGCTGGATCCGCGCCCCTCCGACGAGGCGCTGCTGAGGGCGGAGCTGGACCGGGTGACGCCGCTCAAGGAGAACGCGGGCCGGCGCGTGCTGGCCACGCTCATCCGCGGGCGGTTCGAGGTGGACCGCGACTGGCGCGGGGGCCAGCAGGTGCTGCGGCAGACCATCGCGGAGGCGGAGCCGCTCCTGCGGGTGAACGCGGACGCGCGCGACGCGCGGGCGGTGGCCTTCCAGACGCTCGCCGTGAGCGCGGGCCACGCCGGGGCCTTCCGCGAGGCGATGGACGTGGTGGCCGAGAGCCTCCAGGTGCCCGTGCCGGAGGGCTGCGTGCTGGCGGCGGCGGTGGAGGCGGAGCGCACCGTGACGGTGGCGCGCGGGCCGCAGGGCCAGGTGCAGGGCCACTATGACGCCTCGCGCACGCTGCCCCTGCGCGACGACCTGACGGGGCTGGTGCCCGCGGACCTGGTGGACATGCTCCGCGACTGCCCGCGCGTGGCGGTGCTGGCCGCGCCGCCCCTGGACAGCCGCGCGGGCATCCTGCCGGCGGACCTGGCCTGGAGCTACCGGGTCGGCACGGGCGCGCACGCGACGTCCCCCGCGAAGCCGCCCCTGCACGTCGTGGTGTCGGACGTGGAGCCGCCCGCGACGCTGAAGCTGGCGCGGCTGCCCTCGGTGGCGGACGCGGACCTGTCGGGCGCGCAGCGGCTCTTGCGGCTCAAGGGCGCGCAGGCCACGCCCGAGCGCGTGCTGGAGGCGATGGAGCAGGCCACGGACATCGACATCCACGCGCACGGCGTGGTGGACCGCGCGCTGTCGGACGCCACGGTCATCGCGCTGTCGCCGCAGCAGGACGGCCGCTATGCCCTCACCGCGGAGGAGCTGCGCCGCCGGCACCTGCAAGGCGCCCCCCTGGTGGTGCTGGGCGCCTGCAGCGCGGCCCGCCTCGCGCCCATCCTGCATGAGACGTCGTCGCTGCCGCAGGCCTTCGTCGCCTCGGGAGCCCGGGCGGTCTTCGCCGCCACGGCGGAGATCCCCAACGACGCGGGCGCCTTCTTCCGCGACGTGCGGGAGCGCATCCAGTCCGGAGAGGAGCCCTCCCAGGCCCTGCGCGCCGAGCGCCTCGACTGGCACCGGAAGCAGCCCCACATGCGCTGGGTGGACAAGGTGCTGCTGTATCAGTAGCGCCCTGCCCCTTCAGTCTCGCGGGGGCAGCGGCGAGGGCTGGGGCTCCGCGTCGGCGTCCCAGGTCACGTTCGGCTCCGGCAGCGCGAAGGCCTCGAACGAGACGGCGACGCCGCCTCCGGGCGCGCTGAAGCCGTACCACCACCCCACCGGCAGCAGCACCAGGTCCCCGGGCGACAGCGACACGTCCAGGCGCACCGGCGCGTCCTGGGACTCGGAGGAGGCCAGGGTCACGCGCCGCAGCTCGAAGGCGGGAACGAGCTGGAGCCGCCGCTCGCCGTGGACCTGCGCCAGCAGCACGTTGCGCCGCGCCGCGCGCAGGGGGGCCTCCGCCCCGGGCGGCTCCCACCACAGGCGAGGCTCACAGGCGCGCGCGTCCTCCGCCGTGAGTCCAGGGAGCGTCGTCAGCCCCCGCGTCAGGGGCTCCAGCCGCGCGTCCTCGAACAGCGGCACGCAGCACGCGTGCCTCGCCCCGCGCTCGCCCAGGAGCGCGGCCACGTTGGCGGGGCTCCAGGCCTCCGGCGCCAGCGACGCGCTCCACCCGGCCCGCAGCACCACGGGCAGGTTGTCGAAGTAGTAGCGGTCGAAGAACGCCTCGGGCGCCAGCGCTTCGTGCCGGTCCACGCGCGGCGGGCCCTCCGTCTGCTGGAACAGCTCCGCGTACACGTCCAGCAGCCCCTCCAGCTTGCGCTGCATGCCCACCGCGCGCAGCGCTCCCGCGACGAAGGGCTCCCGTTGCTCCACCTCCACCGCCCGCCGCGCCTGCGCCGCGTCCACCCCCGACCTCTCCAGCGACGCCACCAGCTCCTTCGGCGGCACGCCGCGCACCAGGTTCTCCACCAGCCACCGCCGCCACTCGGGCGTCAGCGGCGAGGTCTCCGCGTCCACGTCACGCGATGCGCTCATCGGTGCTCCTCCGAGGGCATGGCCCCCAGCCAGCCCTCCCGCCAGCAGGTGTTCATCCCAGGCGTCTGCTCGAAGCTCACGAACGTCACCGACAGGCTCGGGTCCAGCGCCCGCAGCGCATGCCACCACCCCACCGGGATGAAGAGCGTGTCCCCCGGCCCCACCTCCACCGCGTGCAGCGCCACGCGGGCGAAGTCCGGGAAGCGCTCCAGGTCCGGCGCCAGCACGTCCACCGCGCTGTAGAAGCCGCGCACGTTGGACATCCACGGCGTCTCCCATGACGGCGCCAGCCACACCTGCTTGCGTCCCCACACCTGGCAGAACAGGACGTTGAGGTGATCATGGTGCAGGTTGGACAGCGTCCCCGCCGGGCCCAGCCACAGGTGCACGCGGTCGGGCCCGTGCAGGTCCGGCTGGATGTAGCCCTCCGGCGCGCGCAGGTCCTCCAGCAGCGGCCGGAACGCCTCCCGCAGGAGCAGGCTGTTTCGAGCCACCAGATACATGTCGTTCGCGGGCGCACCGTCGAACCGGGCCAGCAGCTCCCGCAACGGCACCTCCCGGCGCAGGCGGTCCGCGTGGAGATCCGGCAATGCCTGTGCATCCCGCCCCGCCATCACCTCCACCGTCTCGTCACCGAACCGCTCCGCCATCCACGCGGGCGTCCACCGCGTCCGCGCCGGCCAGTCCTCCAGCAGCCCTGCAATGACAACCGGCCGGTTTCGCCGGTAGTAATCAGTGAAAAACTCCGCTGGCGACAGCCGGACGCGCCGCTCCACGCGCGGCGCGGGCAATGCCTGTCGCCTCACCGCCGACCGCGTTTCGAGCAATGATTCCAGCAATCCCAGACGTGCCGTGAATTCACGGGCCCGCGCCACCGCGGGATGTGTCTCGGCGGCGCGAATCGTTTCCCAGACAACCTCCGGCGCGATGCCCGCCGCCTCCAATCGGGCCCCGAGGCGCTCGGACGCAACCCCACGCGCAAGGTTCTCCGCGAGCCACGTTCTCCATCCAGGGGGGAGGGAAGACGTCATCGCCGTCCCCCTTGAGTCGGGCTGAACCCTTTGGGCAGTGCACCTCCACCCCGAGCAGACACCATGACGCCTCCCGAGAACTCATACAAAATCGTCCCGAACCCCAACCCCCCGTGCGACCCCGCGCAGGAGGACTCCAGCCGGAAGCGGCTCCCGGAAGTGCCCGAGCCCACGCCGCCGCCGCGCATGCCCCCCCTTCCTGAAACGCCGAGGGACGAAAACCTCAACGGCTGACGTCAGGCCCCCGCGCGTGGCCCACCTCAACCGAAGGTGCGCCACCGCGCGTTGCCGCCCGGCACGTCGAGCGACTGGAACGTCACCGACACGCTCACGTCCAGCGCGTGCACCTGGTGCCACCAACCCACGGGGATGAAGAGCATCTCGCCCGGGCCCACCACCACCTCGTGCACGTGCGCGCGAGCGAAGTCCGGGAAGCGCGCCAGGTCCGGCGCCCCGGCGTCCACCGCGCTCCACACGAACTCGCGGTTGTAGACGTGCGGCGTCTCGAAGGACGGGACCAACCAGAAGCGCTTGCGCCCGTGGACCTGGCAGAACAGCACCGAGTCCACGTCATGGTGCAGCGCCGTGCGCGTGCCCGCGGGCCCCACCCACAGCTTGGTGCTCCCGGGCTGCCGAGACGGGAACACGAAGCCCGGGGCCGGCCGCAGGTCCTCCAGCAGCCCCCGCAGCTCCGGCCGCTCCAGCGCGAAGTTGCGCGCCGTGAGGTACAGGTCGTTGGTGGGCCCGCCGCCCTCCAGCCGGCGGAGGAACTCCGCCAGCCGCATCACCGTGCGGCACGCGTCGGGGGACACGTCGTGGTCCGCGCGGGCTTCACGGCCCGCCATGACCTCCACCTCCACGTCTCCGTAGTCCCGCGCCAGCGCCTCCGGCCGCCAGCGCTCCAGGAGCGGCCAGCCCGCCAGGAAGTCCTCCAGGACGACGGGCCGGTGCGCGCGGTAGTAGCGGGCCTGGAACTCCTCCGCGGACACGCCCCGCCGCCGCTCCACCGTCCGGCGCGACTGCGCGTGCAGCGCCGCGCGCGCGTCCAGGAGCGACACCACCTCCGCTCCGAGCGTTGGGCGCGAACCTCCAGCCTCCACCGCCGGGTGCCGCCGCCCGCGCGCCACCTCCGCGCGAGCCTCCCCGGAAGCCACCCCTGCCTCGGTCAGCGCCCGGATCAGCGACGCCTCCGGAACGCCGCGCAGCAGGTTCTCCGACAGCCACGCATCCCACGAGGGTGACAGGGCCATGGCCCCACTCTAGGCCACCCGCGAAGCCGCACGGAAAGGGGGGCCTCTCCCCACATCGGCCCTACAGGGTCAACGCGCCCTTGAGGCCCAGCACGATGATGTTGCGCGCGGCCTCGTCGCCGCCGGGGCGGATGTATTGGAAGTTGGGCCGCAGCACGAGCCACGGCGTCGCGTGGAGGCTGTAGTACAGCTCGCCCAGGTACTCCGTGCGGGGCACCGCCGTGTCCGGGGCCTGCGCCTGCTTCAGCCGCTGCGCGGTGACGTAGCGCCCGTTGGAGTGCGTGGCGCCCAGCGCGAAGCCCACGTCGTCATCCGCCCGGCCGAAGATGCCCGTGTACCCCAGGCCCAGCGTGTACTGGCCGTCCTGCGCGGAGGTGTCCAGGTCCGTGTGCGCCAGGCGCACGAACACGTTGAGCCCCTGCGCCTCGTTCTCCACGCCCCGCACGTGCGTGAGCTGCTGGCGCGCGACGAAGTACACGCCGTAGCGCCCCTCCCGCTCCACGTCGGACAGCAGCACGTCCGGCGCGTTGGACGTGTCGTACCAGACGCCGACCTTGTAGAGCCCCTCCAGCAGGTCGCCCCGGAACTTCGGGTTCCACCCCAGCTCCAGGGGCAGCATCACGCCCGTCGCCCCGTTGAAGCGGCCCAGGTAGAAGGCCTCCTCCAGGTTGCGGGGGTTCACCTCGTACGCGGCCAGCTGCACGTAGGCCACCTTCTTCAGGTCCACGCGCAGCCGCGTGCCCCACTGGCTCACCGGCCAGTTGAACCAGTAGTTGCCCACGATGTTGCCGGGCTGCGCGCCGCAGAAGGACAGGTTCTGGAAGTCGCAGGGGAAGTCCGCCGTGTCCTCGCCCACCGTGACGCGGCCCAGCTTCAGGTGCACCCGCTCGTCCCAGAAGAGCTGGTCCCACCAGAGCTGCGTGAGGCGCCCGATGTTGCCGCGCCCGTACACCTCCTGCACCAGCTGGAGGTTGCCCAGCGCCATGTCCACGTTCAGGTTGTTGCCGTTGCGGTGCGTGAACGTGAACTGGAAGGTGCCGCCCTTCAGCCCCGCCAGCTTCTCCATGTCCAGGCCCAGCCCCACGTTGAGCTGGCCCGCCTGCCGCAGCGCATGCCCCTTGCCGCCGCGCGCGTTGAAGGCGAGCTCCGTCACGTAGCGGACCTGGAGCGCCACGCCCATTTCGTAGAGGAACCCGCGCAGCCCGCCCCAGCCACCGGTGAGGCCCGGGGGCATCTTCGTCGTCTTGGACTCCGCCGCGAAGACCGGCCCCGCGCACAGCAGGACCCACGCCATCACCCACGCCCCCCAAGCCCTTCCCCGCATCGCGCCCTCCTCCTCGCACGTCACGGGTCCTCAATGGCCACGGCCGCGAGGATGTCCACCCGTGCAGGAGGGCCGCCCGTCACCTTCGAGCCACTCCCCCGGGCCCCTGGGGAGGCCCGGAGTGCGGCGAGGAACGAAGCGGCGCGCCGGGAGTGTCCACCCGCCGGCGCGAGGCGCTTCCGGCTCCCGGCTACTTCTGCGGCAGCGGCACCGTGCGCACGTGCAGGTCGCGCAGCTGCTTCTCGTCCACGTCGCCGGGGGCGCCCGTCATCGTGTCCGTGCCCGTCTTCGTCTTGGGGAACGGGATCACGTCGCGCAGGGACTCCGCGCCCGTCAGCAGCATCACCAGGCGGTCCATGCCCAGCGCGATGCCGCCGTGCGGGGGCGCGCCGAACTTGAGCGCGTCCAGCAGGAAGCCGAACTTCACGCGCGCCTCCTCCTCCTGGATGCCCAGCGCCTTGAAGACCTCGGCCTGCACCTTCGGGTCATGCAGGCGGATGGAGCCGCCGCCAATCTCGAAGCCGTTGAGCACCACGTCGTAGCGGTGGCACTTCACGCGGCCCGGGTCCGTCCCCAGGTACTGCACGTCCTCGTCGTGCGGACGGGTGAAGGCGTGGTGCGCCGCCGCCCAGGTGTTCGTCTCCTCGTCGAACTCGAAGAGGGGCGGGTTCACCACCCAGAGGAACCGCCACTGGCCGCCGCTGCCGTACTCGGGGATGAGGCCCAGCTTCTTCGCCACGTGCACGCGCAGGTTCGCCATCACCGTGTGCACCAGCGACTCCTTCCCGAACTGGAACAGGATGAGGTCGCCCGGCTTCGCGCTCACGGCCTGGTTGATGGCCTGCCGCAGCGCCGGGGTGATCGTCTTGGACAGCGGGGACTGGGTCCACTCACCGCCCTCGCCCACCTTCGCGCGCGCCAGGCCCTTGGCGCCCGCCTGCTTCGCGAAGTCCTCCAGCTTGTCGCTCTCCGCGCGGGACAGCGGCTTCTCCGCCGGGACGACCATCGCCTTGACGATGCCCTTGTCCTGCACCGCCTCCCACATCATGGGCACGCCGCCCGCCGCGCCGTGCTCGCGGATGACGTCCGTGAGCACCACGTGCTCCAGCCCGAAGCGCAGGTCCGGCTTGTCGTTGCCGTACTTCGCCATGGACTCGTAGAAGTCCATGCGCATGAAGGGCGTCGGGATGTCGATGCCCAGCACCTCGCCCCACAGCTTCTTCAGCAGCCCCTCGATGATGGTGAAGATGTCGTCCTGGGTGACGAAGCTCATCTCCACGTCGATCTGCGTGAACTCCGGCTGCCGGTCCAGGCGCAGGTCCTCGTCGCGGAAGCACTTCACGATCTGGAAGTACCGGTCGAAGCCCGCCACCATGAACAGCTGCTTGTAGAGCTGCGGGCTCTCCGCCAGCGCGTAGAACTTGCCCGGGTTCAGGCGGCTGGGGACCAGGAAGTTGCGCGCGCCGCCCGGCGTGTACTTGCCCATGAAGGGCGTCTCCAGCTCCAGGAAGCCGTTGCCCGCCAGGTACGAGCGCGCCAGCGTGTTCATCTTCGAGCGCGTCATCAGCGTCCGCTGGAGCGGCGCGCGGCGCAGGTCCAGGTAGCGGTGCGCCAGGCGCTTCTCCTCGGACGTCTCCACGTTGTCCTCGATGAGGAACGGCGTGGGCTCCGAGCGGTTGAAGATGGTCAGGTCCGAGGCCTTCACCTCGATCTCCCCCGTCTTCATCTTCGGGTTCACGTTCTTGCCGCGCGACAGCACCTTGCCCTTGATGCCGATGCAGTACTCCAGGCGCAGGTGCCCGGCCAGCGCATGGGCCTCCTGGCTGTCCGGCTCGAACACCACCTGGGTGAGCCCCTCGCGGTCCCGCAGGTCGATGAACACCGCGCCGCCGTGGTCGCGGCGGTTGTGCACCCAGCCGAAGAGGACCACTTCTTCGCCAACGTTCGCGGCCGTGAGCTGACCGCAGGTGTGGGTACGCTTGACCTCGGAGATGAACGGGACCGCCATGGAGACCGCCTGCGTTTGGTTCGGGAAGGAAGGCCGGGCACCATAGCGGATCGTGGAAACGACGCGTCAAGGAATCCATGGCCCGGACACCGCCGTGTTTTCACGCCCTTCTCCCTCGGAAGACAGGCGCTGGAGCAGGCGGGCGCGCACGCCCCCGCAACCCGGAGCCGGCTCCCGGGTTGGAGCCTTCATGCAGGGGGACCAGGAAACCCGCCGTCGGGCCGGGGGCGCGCACGCGCGCGCCGGCTGGGTGCTGCTGGCGCTCCTCGGGAGCCTGGGGGCGCGCACGGCCCGGGCGGAGGCCGCGGACAGCGCCATCACGCTCGAGGCGAGCGGCGGCCACGGCCATGCCCTCTGGAGCCTGCTGGGGGACGTGGGCGTGGGCGAGACGACCTACCTCTCGCTGGGCTACACCGGCGCGCGGCCGGGGTCTGGCACCGCGGCCCTCCACCAGCTCTCCGTGGGCGTGGACCACCTGGCGGGCAGCCACTGGCTCGTGTCCGGCGCCGTGAGCCTGGGCCTGTCCAGGGCCTCCGACACGGAGCTCAGCCCGGAGCGCCCCCGCCTCGCCGTCCCCGGCCTCACCGCCCGGACAGGCCAGGGCAGCCAGGCGGCGCAGCTAGGGGCGGCCTGGGACTCGGCGGGCCTCGGCACCTGGGAGTACGGCCTGGACGCGGGCGTGGGCCTCAGCCGCCACCCGCTGCGCCGCCAGTTCCTCACCGTCTCCGACGGCGCCCCCACGGAGCGCTACACGCGGGAGGACGTCCTCTGGTCGGCCCGGCCCACGCTGGGCGCGCGGCTCACCTGGAACGGCCGCTGGGAGCTGGGGCTGCGCGGCGCTTTCGCCCTCTACAGCGAGGATCCGCGCACCGCGGGCCAGTTCACCGACGCGGAGGCGGACCAGTTGGAGGCCCGGCTCGAGGACCGGGTGGCCGCCCGGAGGGCCCTGGCGGGCCTGCGCCGCCGCCAGCTGCGGGACCTGGGCACGGCCGTGACGCGCCGCCTGGGGGAGGTCAACGCCGGCACCGGCTTCCCCTCCGCCCCGGTCCGCTGGGACGTGAAGCCCGCCCTCACCTGGCGCATCACCCCGGCCCTGCGGGGGCAGCTGTCCTACGCCTTCACCCGATACGTGCCCGGCCAGGGCGTGGCCCACGTCGTGGCCACCCGGTGGACGGTGCGCCTGGGCGACGCGGTGCGCGTGTGGGCCTCCGTGGCCCTCCAGCGGGACGCGCCGGAGGACCTCCCCGCGGAGGACTCGGGCCTGCTCACACTCGGAGGGGAATACACGTTCTGAGCGGTCCGGAGTAAAAAGGGCGTCATGCTCCGAACAGTCACCACCGCCGCCGTCGGGCTGGGCCTCCTGGCCTCGGGCTGCGCGCCGGACAGCGAAGCCCCCGTGAAGGTCTCCGTGCTGTCCCGCTCCAGCAATGGCCAGTACGTGCCCACCCAGGTCGAGCTCACCACCATCGAGGACATCGTCGGCCTGAAGGGCACCGTCGGCGACCTCCAGGGTGGCGCGCGCATCGTCATCGACCCGAACGACCCCGCGCTCCAGAACGCCACGACGGACACCGTCGCCGACGTGCTGCTCAAGAACAAGGGCCACGACGTGAAGGCCAGCTACATCAGCCAGAAGGACGAGAGGACGGGCGAGGACGTCCTCTGGCCCGCGGACTTCCACTCCTGGAACATGGTGACCTCGTATTACAACCTCGAGCGCGCCAACGAGTACTTCCGCACCGTCGCCGACGTGAAGGTGGCCTCGTTCGAGCCGTCGCCGACGCTCTACTACTTCCCGGACTTCATCCAGGCGCAGCTGGGCAAGGAGCCCCTGCGCGACAACGCCCTCTTCTACCCGGTGCTCCAGTCCTTCCTGGTGCTGCCGTTCGATCAGATCCAGCGCGCGCCGCTGCCCCTCAACGCCGGGGTGATGGCGCACGAGTACTCGCACCTGGTCTTCAACCGGCTGGCGTACGCCACGCAGGCGCTGCCCGTGTCGCTGACCGTCTGGTCCTCGGAGAGCCCCAGCCAGGGCGCCAACGTGCTCAAGGCCTTCGACGAGGGCCTGGCGGACTACCACGCCTACGGCGCCACCTGCCGCAGCGTCAGCGGGTGTGACCCCCGCTTCATGGCGCCCTCCTTCGACGGCGGCCCCTTCTCCGCGGTGACGGACGCGCGCGACCTGTCGCGCGGGGACCGCTGCATGAGCGCGCTCCTCTACACCCGCGTGCAGCAGCAGGACGTGGGCACCTTCACCGCCGACGGCGCCGAGTACCAGGTGGGCACCATCCTGGCGAGCGCGCTCTACCAGGCGGGCCGCTCCACCGGCCAGGAGGCGCAGCTCCAGCGCGACATCGTCTCCGCGTACTACGACACGGACCCCGCGAAGCCGGGCATCTACCAGTACACCCAGATGGTCCTGGGGGATCAATCCCAGTTCTCGCTGGCCGTCCCCGCCGCCGCCATCATCTCCCACATCTCCGACCTGGAGCTGCGCAAGGCCGTCTGCAACGAGCTGATGGACCACCTGCAGATCCCGCGCGAGCTCCTCCTCGGCGACAACCTCTGCCCGGCCAGCGCGGCGGGCGGCACCACCTGCCCCAGCATCTTCCAGTGAGGCCCGCTCCCTTGAACACCTGGCTCAAGGCCTGCCTCGCCGGCAGCCTGCTGCTCACCCCCACCGCCTTCGCCCAGAGCGCGGACGACGACGACCCCTACGCCTACCCGGAGGAGGAAGCCGACCGCGCCCAGCAGAAGGCCCAGAAGGAAGACGACGACGCCTACGAGCGCCGCCGCAAGCTGGTGGACGAAACGGACGAGTTCCGCGAGGCCGCGGAAGCCACCAACGACGAGGGCTTCCGCGGCATGTCCCGCCTGGACGACCCCAACCTGGGCGTCGCGGTGGAGCTGGTGGGCGGCCTGCTGATGATCGACAGCGCCCGCGGCGACTTCTCCGACAACAAGCCCGGCCTGGGCGTGCGCGCCACCTGGGAGTTCGGCCGCACGTTCTTCACGGAGAACGAGACCCTGCGCGAGGCCCTCTTCGCGGACCTGCGCTGGCTCTACGGCAGCCTCAGTGACGGCACGGATTTCATCAGGGGGGACACGCGGCTTCACTACTTCACGCTCGCGCCGGCCTGGCTGTTCCGCTTCGGCGACTCGCCCTTCGGTCTGTTCCTTCAGGCCGGTGGTGGACTCGCCTACCAGAACACCGGCATCACCGTGGGCGAGGACGAGACGAAGGTGAACGGCCTCAAGCCCGTCATCCAGTACGGCCTGGGCATCCGCGGCCGGCCCGCCCTGTCGCGCAACCTGCACCTCACCTTCCGCATCGAGGCCATGGGCCTGCGCCGCGGCTACGCCAACGACATCTTCCTGGGGGGCAGCGCCGGCATCGGCTTCTGAAGCCCGAACCCCCGGTCCGCCCCTTCGGCCCCCGCGCCCTTCCCCGTTTCGGGAAGCGGTGGCGGGGGCTGAACTTTTTCCCCGCCTTCCCCACCCCGAGCGTCTCCGCTTGCTTGGCATTCCAAGGAGATGGACCCCTGGCACGCGCCCTGCTTACATTCGCGGCAGGTCGGGCAGTAGGGGGCGGCGTCGGGCAGGAGGTGGAAGATGAAGGGCGGACACAAACAGGGCAGCGGCAGGCACTGGGATCCGGTGTGCGGCAGGCACCTGGAGGCCCCGGAGGGCCACCCCTCGTCGGAGTACAAGAAGCGCCGGTACTTCTTCTGCTCGGAGGGCTGCCGCACCGCCTTCGAGCGGCAGGCGGAGCGCTTCCGCCTCAACGAGCTGGCGCGAGCCGGCGCGCTGATGTCGCCGGGCCGGGTGCGCTGGGGGCTCGCGTAGCGACGAAGCGCCCGGCGCGCGTCAGGCGGCCTGGCGCAGGTCCTTGAGGCGCAGGGACAGCTTGCGCTGGCCCCGGAAGGTGTCGAAGCCGGCCTGGAAGGCCAGGTCCACCGGCCCCTCCACCAGCGACACGCGGTCCGCCATCCCGAAGCCAATGGCATCCAGCTCCGGCGCGTCCACGAGCGCGAGCTTGAGGTGCCCCGCGCCCGGGGCCCCGGACTTCGCGGGCAGCACGCGCGGCCGGGCCTGCTGGCCGCGCAGCACCAGCACCGGCTCCGGGTTGCCCTGGCCGAAGGGCCCCAGCTTCTGGAGCGACTCCACGGCCGTGGCGTCCAGCTCGTGCGGGTTCACCACCGCGTCCACGCGGCAGCGCGGGATCATGTCCTCCGGCGTCAGGCGCTGCTGGGCGATCCGCGCGAACGCCTCGCGGAAGGCGGGCAGCTGCTTCGCGTCGATGGTGAGCCCCGCGGCGTGCTTGTGCCCGCCGTAGCGCATGAGCAGGTCCGCGCAGCCGGTGAGCGCGTCGTACAGGTGGAACGCCTCGATGCTGCGCGCCGAGCCCTTCCCCACCCCGTCCTTCACGCCCACCATCACCGTGGGCCGGTGGAAGCGCTCCACCACGCGCGACGCCACGATGCCGATGACGCCCGGGTGCCAGCCCTCGTCGTAGAGCACCAGCCCGCGCGCGTCCTGGTGCTCCTCCGCCTGCGCCAGCGCCTGCGTGAGGATGCTGCTCTCGATGCCCTGCCGCTCCGCGTTCGCCCGATCCAGCACCTGCGCCAGCGCGCGCGCCGTCTCCACGGAGTCCGCGCACAAGAGCTGGAGGCCCAGCGACGCGTCGTGCAGGCGGCCCGCGGCGTTGATGCGGGGCCCCAGGCGGAAGCCCACCTGTCCGGCGGTGACGGTGGCGTCCGGCTCCAGGCCGGCCACCTCCTTCAGCGCGCGGATGCCGGGGCGGCGGCCCTGGGACAGCTCCTGGAGGCCATGCGCCACCAGGATGCGGTTGGCGCCGGTGAGCGGCACCACGTCCGCCACGGTGGCCAGCGCCACCAGGTCCATCAGCGCCTTGAGGTTGGGCTCCTTGCGCGTGGCGAAGAAGCCGTCGTCGCGCAGCCGCTTGCGCAGGCCCATGCAGAGGTTGAAGGCCACGCCGGCGGCGCACAGCACCTTGGTGGGGTACTCGCAGCCGGGCTGGTGCGGGTTGAGCACCGCGGTGGCGGGCGGCAGCGTGGGCGGCACCGTGTGGTGGTCCACCACCACGACGTCCAGGCCCATCTCCTTCGCGCGGGCGATCTCCGCCACGGAGGTGATGCCGCAGTCCAGCGTCACCAGCAGGCGCGTGCCGTCCTGCGCGATGCGCTCCACCGCGCCCACGTTGAGGCCGTAGCCCTCGTCCAGCCGGTGCGGGATGTACGTGGCGGGCGCCACGCCCAGCTCCTTGAGGAACAGGTACATGAGCGACGTGGAGGACACGCCGTCCACGTCGTAGTCCCCGTACAGCGTCACCTTCTCCTTGAGCCGCACCGCGCGCAGCACCCGCTCCACCGCGGCGCCCATCCCCTTCATCCGGAACGGGTCCGGCAGGTCCGCCAGCCGGTCCGACAGGAAGGCCGACGCCGCCTCCGGCGTGCGGTAGCCCCGGTGGAGCAACACCCTCGCCGCCAACGGGTGAAGCGACAGCTCACCCGCCAGCGAACCGACCTCCTGCTCGACGACATCTGGAAGCAACCACCGCATGAAAGAGGACAGTACCTCAGACGTCCGACCAAGGCAGTCCAACCCTCCCACTCACATCGACCTCCTGCACGCCCGTTCAGACGCGAGCTCGGCTGCCTCCCTGCCCTCGACCTGCACGGCGGGTGTGCAGTGTCCGGCTCGGGCGCGCACTCGCAGACAGGGAGCCCGCATGCTTCGCGGCTTTCTCCGGGGCGGTGACCTGATGGCCGGCGAGGGGGCCGCGCAGCCCGCGCTCGCGCTGAAGAAACCGGAGGCGCCATCTTCAGGCCGTCCGCGAGCTTCGTGAACGGTTGCAGTGGGCGGAGCCTTCGAGCGGCGTGCCGACGAGCGGATGCAGCGCGCGGACGACGGCCCCGCGCCCATCACGCGCTGGGCGGCGCGGAGAGGCGGGCGTTGCGCGCTGCGATCGCCTCCCAGGTTGCGGGGCAGATCAAGTCGCCGCCGGGAAGCGCGATGGCCTGCGCGCGCTCGACATAGGGGCGCTGCCGCTGCTCGTATTCGGCGAGGGCCGCTTCGAGATCGCGTCCGTGGCGGCGCAGCGCTTCAGCCAGCATGCAGGTCCCGGTGATGGCGAGGGACGTTCCGCGGCCGGAGAGCCCGGTCGCGCACGCCGCGGCGTCGCCCACGAGAACGACCCGGCCGCGATGCCACGTCGGCATGTGAATCTGGCTCACCGAATCGAAATAGAGCGCGGGATCGCGCAGAGCGGCGGCGACGATCTCGGGCACCTTCCACTCGTCGTGGCCGGCGAAAGCCTTCGCCAGGATCGCCTTCTGGGCGGCGAGGTCGTGGTAGTCGTAGTCGATCCAGGGCGAGCGAAAATTGAAGACGCCGAGCGCGCGGTGACGATACCGGGCGATCCCGATCATCCGGCCGGGGAAGTTGAACATCGGATTGACCCGGCCGGCGCTGACCTCCTCGGGGAGGTCTGTCAGCGCGATGTAGAACCCCAGGTGTTTGAGGTAGTCCTTCTCCGGGCCGAAGATGAGGCGCCGCGTCGCGGAATGCACCCCGTCCGCACCAACGACGAGGTCGTAGCGCTCGCGCAGTCCCGACTTGAACGTCACGTCGACCCCGTCTCCATCGTCGTGCAAGGCCTCGATCCAGTCGCCAAAACGGATCGCGTTGCCCGCGGGCTGCGCGCGATAGAGCACGTCCCCCAAGTCCTCGCGCGGGATCTCGATGTCCTCTTCGGAGTCGTTGATCTCCTGCCGCGGAATGGCGGCGATCGTCTTGCCGTCGCGATCAACGAAGACGACCTCCTCGCTCATCGTCACGCGGCGCGCGCGAATCGCCTCGAGCACCCCCAGCTCCTGCGCCATGCGCACGGCATCACCGCGGATGTCGATGGGTGAGCCATTCACGCGCAGGTGCTTCGCGCGCTCGAGCAGCGTGACGGAGAACCCGCTCTGGCCGAGCGCGATCCCCGCGCTGAGGCCGGCCATGCCTGCTCCCGAGACCAAGACCTTCATGGGCTGCCTCCTCCGGCTCCAACCGGCCACCTCGTTAAGATACACACTGTCTCTTAACAGCTGGCGGAGCGCTCCGCAACGCGTGGCCAAACCGCCCCGGAAGAACCAACATGGCGCGCATGGAACAGACCGGGGTGCGGACGCGGCGCCGTGGCGCAACACTCGAGGACGCGCTGCTCGCCGCCGCTTGGGCCGAGCTCGCCAAGACCGGCTACACGAACTTCACGTTCGACGCCGTGGCGAAGCGCGCGAACACCAGCCGGGCGGTGCTCTACCGGCGATGGTCGAGCAAGCCCAAGCTGGTCGGCGCGGCGATCGCCCGGGAGATTCAAAAGGACGAGGTGGTCACGCCGGACACAGGCTCGCTGCGCGGCGACGTCATCGCGCTGCTGACGCAAGCCAACGGACGGCGCGTCCGCCTGGCGATCACGCTCCTCGCCCACCTCGGCGACTACTACCGCGCCACGGGGACGAGCATCGCGACACTGCGAAAGTCCCTCTACGGGGATCGCGAGTCGACCATGGAAACCATCATCGAACGCGCGGTGGCGCGCGGCGAAGTGAAGCCCGGCGTGATCAGCGATCGCATCATGCGCCTCCCGCTGGACCTCTTTCGGCAGCAGCTGGCCATGACCTACGCGCCGGTGCCGGCCGAGGAGATCGCCGGCATCGTCGATACGGTCTTCCTTCCGCTGCTGAAGGCCCACGGCGCGCTCTGAACAACGTCACCGCCACGGACGGCAACGGCGGCGGGCGGCTGGACGCGTCGCTCACGCGGGGCGCGAGCTCCTGAGAAAGCGAAGGGCCCTGCCTCCCCAGGTGGGAAGGAGGGCCCTCGTCGCTTCAGACCGTCGGACGGCTCAGGCCGCCTTCGGCTCCTGCTTCGCGCCGGGGTGCCCCTCGCGGGCGTGCGCGCGCTCGTCCAGCCAGATGACCAGCGGGCTGGCGATGTAGACGGACGAGTACGTGCCCACGAGGATGCCCACCAGCATCGCCATGGCGAAGTCGAAGATCTCGCCCACGCCGAAGATGAGCAGACCGATGAGCGACAGCGCCGTCACGCCGGAGGTGAGGATGGTGCGGCCCAGCGTGTCGTTGACCGCGATGTTGATGACCTCCGGCAGCGGCTTGCCCTTGTACTTCACCATGTCCTCGCGGATGCGGTCGTAGATGACGATGGTGTCGTTCACCGAGTAGCCCACGATGGTGAGCAGCGCCGCGATGGACGTGAGGTTGAACTCGCGCCGGCTCACCAGGTAGTAGCCCGCCACCATGATGACGTCGTGAACCATGGCGAGCAGCGCGCCCGGGCCGAACTTGAAGTCGAAGCGGAACGCCACGTAGATGAGGATGGCGATCATCGAGTACAGCAGCGCCATGATGCCGCGGTTGCGCAGCTGCTTGCCCACCTGCGGCCCCACGTAGTCCACGCGGCGCTGCTCGAAGCCGGGCTTGTCGGAGCCCGCGCTCAGCGCGGCGAACACCTTGTCCGCCATGCCGCTCGCGACGACCTGGTAGTCGTAGCCGGTGCCGCCCTGGTTCGCGCCCAGGTCGCGCACCTCCTGCACGCCGATGCCCGCCGCCTCCACGGCCTTCTTCACCGCCTCCGCGGACATGGGCTGCGCGGAGCGGAAGTTCACGATGCCGTTGGCCATGTCGGCGTAGACGTTGCGCGTCTCGCCCAGGGCCTGGATGGCGGCCTTCGCGTGCTCGGCGTTCTCCTCGGTGAGCTGCGTGACGCCGCCCATGCGCAGGAGGAAGGAGTTCTCCTCGGCCGCGCCCACGCCCTGGACGCTGACGTCGTGCAGCCCGCCGGCCTGGGCCTTCTCACGGACCTGCTCCGCGGTGGTGGGCGTGTTGTACTTCAGCTCCACCACCGTGCCGCCGGCGAAGTCCACGCCGAAGTTGAACCCCACCGCGGCGATGCCGACGATGATGGCCAGGTTGGCGAGCGTGGAGATGAAGAGCGCCGGCTTGCGCTTTCCAATGAAGTCGATGTGCGTCTTGTGCTTGAGAATCTGCATGGCGGCTTTCCCGAAGGCGCTGGAGGCCCGTTAGACGGACACCGACTGCGCGTTGCGGCCGTGGACGAAGTAGGTCGTGATGACGCGCGTCACCACGATGGACGTGAACAGCGACGCGAGCAGGCCCACGATGAGCGTGGTGGCGAAGCCGCGGATGGGGCCCGTTCCGGTGAAGAACAGGATGAAGCCCGCGATGAGCGTCGTCACGTGCGCGTCGAAGATGGTCCAGAAGGCGCGGTCGTAGCCCTGGTCCACCGCCGCGCGCGCGGACTTGCCGTGGGCCAGCTCCTCGCGGATGCGCTCGTTGATGAGCACGTTCGCGTCCACCGCGATGCCCAGCGTGAGCACGAAGCCCGCGATGCCCGGCAGCGTCAGCGTGGCGTTGAAGAACGCCAGCCCCGCCAGGATGAGCAGGCCGTTGAGCAGGAGCGCCACGTCCGCGATGAGGCCGGACTTGCGGTAGTACACCGCCATGAACACCACGACGAGCGCCAGGCCCACCAGCGCGGCCATGCTGCCCTTCTTGATGAGCTCGTCACCCAGCGTCGCGCCCACCTGACGGATCTCGCCCACCGTCACCGGCGCCGGCAGCGCGCCCGCCTTGAGCACCAGCGCCAGCGTCTGCGCCTCGCCCAGCCACTCCTCGAAGCTGCGCCCGCTGGCGCGGCCCATGGTGATGCGCGCGCGGCCGCCGCCGATCTTCTCGTTGATGCGCGGCGCGGTGTGCACGTTGTCGTCCAGCACGATGGCCATGCGGCGGCCCACGGCGGCCTCGGTGAGCTTCTCGAACTCGCGCGCGCCGGCCGGGTCGAAGGCGATGTTCACCTCCGGCTCGTTCATCTGGCTGACGGACGCGTCCGCGCCCGCCAGGCTCTCACCCGTGAGCGGCACGTTCTTGTCCAGCAGGTAGCTGCGGTACGCGCTGCACTCGTTCTTCTTCACCGCGCTCGCCACGCACTCGGTGACCACGTCGCGGCCCGGCGGCGTCTTGTCCTTCGCGTACGCCAGCAGCGCCTCGCGGTTGGGCGAGGACAGCTGCGGGAAGCCCTCGTCCTCCACCAGGGTGATGTGGCTCTCGGGCGGGGGCGGGTGCTGCTGGTACATCTGCGCGAACACCTGCGGGTTGGTGTCGTCCACCATCCGGAACTCCAGCTGCGCGGTGGTGCCCACCAGCTCCTTGGCCTGCTCCGGGTTGCTGCGGCCGGGCAGCGAGATCTGGATGGAGTCCGTGCCCAGCTTGCGCACGTCCACCTCCGCCACGCCCCACTTGTCGATGCGGCGGCGGATGACGAGCATGGCCTGGTCCACGGCCTCGTCGCGGAAGCGGTTCACCTGGCCCTCGTCCGGCTTGAGCACCAGCGTGCCGCCGTTGCGGGAGTCCAGCGTGAAGTCGGTGAAGGTAGCCAGGACCTCCTTCTGGATGGCGTCCATGGTCGCCGGGTCCTTCGCGGTCAGCACCAGCTGCAGCCGCTCCGGATCCGTGTCCGCCGTCACCTCACCCAGCTTCTTGTCGTTGACGTAGGTGGAGATCTGCTGCCCGCGGCGCTCGGTGCGCTTCTGCAGGGCCGTCTTGGTGTCCACCCGCATCACCATGTGGATGCCGCCCTGCAGGTCCAGCCCCAGGTTGAGGCGGTACTTCGCGGGGGGCGCCCACTTGGGCAGGCGCTGCTCCAGCACGGCGATGTTGTTGCGCTCGCTGCGATCCAGGACCACCAGCGAGTAGTACGTCGGGACGAGGAACCAGATCGTCCCCAGCGTCACCGCGACGATCATTCCGAACTTCCACCACCAGCCGCGGTCCATCACTTCTCCTCCTTCTTCTCAGCGGGGGCCGCCGCCGGGGCGCCCGCCACCGGAACGGTTCCCTTCGCACTGACGGCCGTCTTGAGCACGCGCACGCGCACCCCGCTGGCCACTTCCAGCGTCACGGTGGTGTCGTCCACCTGGTGGATGCGCCCGAGGATGCCGCCGGACGTCACGACGTCATCGCCCTTCTTCAGCCCCGCGAGCAGGTTGCGGTGCTCCTTGAGCTGCTTCTGCTGGGGGCGGATCATCACGAAGTACATGATGGCCACCAGCACGGCGAGGAAGCCGAAGGTCCCCAGGGGGGAACCGGCCCCGGCCTGCGCGAGAATCAGGAAACTGTCAGCCACGTACTGCCTCGTCGTTTGGGAGGAAGGATTCGGGTAAGCGGCCCCGACCCGGCATACAGGTGGGGGCAAAACATCCGAAAGGGTGGCCTCTTAGCAAGGGCGCCCCATGTGAGCAAGTGAACGCCGGAAGCGTGGCAAACCCTTCGCCCGCTCACCGACCGCCTTTGCGTTCGGCCTCCTGCGCCTGGGCCCTGGCCCGGAAGTCCCGGGCGAACGCGGCGAACCGGTCCTCCGCGATGGCGCGGCGCACCTGCGCCATCAGGTCCAGGAAGTAGTGCAGGTTGTGCAGGGTGTTGAGCCGCATCGCCAGGATTTCTCCCGCCGCGAAGAGGTGCCGCAGGTAGGACCGGCTGAACGTGCGGCAGGTGTAGCAGGAGCACGCCGGGTCCACCGGCCGGGGGTCCCTGGCGTAGGCCGCGTTGCGGATGACCAGCTTGCCCTCCGAGGTGAAGAGCAGGCCGTTGCGAGCGCACCGCGTGGGCAGCACGCAGTCGAACATGTCCACGCCGTGCTCCACGCACGTCACCAGGTCCAGCGGCGTGCCCACGCCCATGAGGTAGCGGGGCTTGTCCCGGGGCAGCAGCGGCGCGGAGTACGCCACGCCCGCGTGCATGGCCTCGGGGGCCTCGCCCACGGAGTAGCCGCCCAGCGCGTAGCCCGGCAGGTCCACCGAGCACACCTCCTCCGCGTGGCGCTTGCGCAGGTCATCGTGCAGGCCGCCCTGCACGATGCCGAAGAGCGACGAGCGCTCGCGGCTCCACGCCTTCACGCACCGGTGCAGCCAGCGCGTGGTGCGCGCCAGGGACCTCTCCAGGTAGGCGCGGTCCTCCGTGGACGGCGGGCACTCGTCGAACGCCATGATGACGTCCGCGCCCAGCGTCTCCTGGATCTCGATGGAGCGCTCCGGCGACAGGAAGTGCCGCGACCCGTCCAGGTGCGACTGGAAGGCGGCGCCCTCCTCGGTGATCTTGCGCTTCTCCGACAGGCTGAACACCTGGAAGCCGCCGCTGTCGGTGAGCATGGGCCGGTCCCAGGAGATGAAGCGGTGCAGCCCGCCCATCTCCCCGATGAGCGCCTCTCCGGGCCGGAGCATCAGGTGGTAGGTGTTGCCCAGGATGATCTGCGCGTCCAGGTTCTTCAGGTCGTCCGGGCCCACGCCCTTGACGCTGCCCACCGTGCCCACGGGCATGAAGATGGGCGTCTCAATCGGGCCATGCGGCGTGTGCAGCCGGCCGCGGCGCGCCTGGGTGCCGCTGGCGTCCTCGTGCAACAGCTCGAAGCGCACCAGCCCCGGGGGCACGCGGGTATCGCCCTTCTCCTTGCGCTGCTCGTCGACCACGGCACTCACTCCTTCACCAACATGGCATCGCCGTAACTGAAGAACCGGTAGCCCGCGCGCACGGCCTCCTGGTACGCGGCGAGCGTCCGCTCCCGGCCCAGGAGCGCGCTCACCAGCATCACCAGCGTGGAGCGCGGCAGGTGGAAGTTCGTGAGGAGCACGTCCACCTGGCGGAAGGCGAAGCCGGGCCGGATGAACATCGTCGTCTCTCCCGGGCCGCCGCGCAGCCTACCCGTGTCCGGGTCGGTGGCGGACTCCAGCGTGCGCACCACGGTGGTGCCCACCGCGACCACGCGGCGCCCCTCCGCCTTCGCGGCGTTCACGGCGGCGGCGGTGGCCTCCGGCACGGTGAAGCGCTCCGGGTGCATGTGGTGCTTGTCCAGCGCCTCCTCGCGCACGGGGAGGAAGGTGCCGGGCCCCACGTCGAGCGTCACCTCCACACGCTGGACCCCCTTCGCGGCGAGCCTCGCGAAGACGTCCTCGGTGAAGTGCAGGCCGGCGGTGGGCGCGGCCACGGCGCCGGACGCGCGCGCGTACACGGTCTGGTAGCGCTCGGCGTCCGCGGCCTCGGGCTCGCGGGTGATGTACGGCGGCAGGGGCAGGCGGCCCGCCGCGTCCAGGAGGCTGGCGAGCGAGGTGCCCGGCGCCGCATGGAAGCGCACGCGGTACTCCCCTCCGCCCAGGGCCTCCAGGACTTCAGCGGACAGGCCCCCGGCGAAGGTGACGGACTGGCCGGGCTTGAGGCCCTTGGAGGCCTGGCCCAGGCAGACCCACTCGAGCGACTCCGGCGCGCCACCGAGCGCCGCCGAGGTGAGCGTGGCCGCGGCGGCGGGACGCACCACCAGCAGCTCCACGCGGCCGCCGGTGCCGCGCTTCTGGCCCAGGAGGCGCGCGGGGATGACGCGCGCGTCGTTGAGGACGAGCAGGTCGCCCGCGCGCAGCAGGTCCACGAGGTCGGTGAAGCGCTGGTGGCTCCAGGCGCCGGTGGCGCGGCTGACGACCATCAGGCGCGACGCGTCCCGGTGGGGCAGCGGGGCCTGGGCGATCTGCGCCTCGGGGAGCTCGAAATCGTAGTCGGAGAGGAGGGACGACACGGGGTTGGCGCTTGTAGCAGCCCCCGCGCCCTCGCGGAACCGGAGAGGCCGTCAGTAGAGCTGTTGGAACTCGGCGCCCGGGTAGTAGTGGGAGAGGATCTCCCGGTACGTCTTGCCCTGGTCGGCGAAGGCCTTGGCGCCCCACTGGCACAGCCCCGCCCCGTGGCCGTAGCCACGCCCGGTGAACACGTAGTTCTTTCCGGAGGCTTCCACGTCGAAGTCCAGGCTCTTGAGGCGCGTGTAGCCCAGCTTGCGGCGGAACTGCACGCCGTCCACCACGGTGCCATCCGACAGCGTCACGCGCGTGACCCGGTGCGTGGGCGTGCGGCCGGTGACCCGCATGCCCCCCGGCGGGGCCTTCAGCGCGCCGCGCAGCTCCGCCTCGGAGAGGGTCGCGGACCAGCGGCTGGCGGGCAGCTTGCCGCAGGGGCAGTCGACGGGCTTCAGGTACGGCAGGTTCCGCTGGAGGGCGTCCTGGCCGGACTCGGTGTGCCCCCCGCACGAGGCGTGGAAGTACGCCTCGATGGGGGCCAGGTCGTACGTGAGCACCTCGCCGCGGGTCGCGTCCACGGCGGCGCGGGTCTTGGCGTCCTCGCGATTCACCCCGCCGTACACCTGGTGGAGCACGCTGCTGCCCATGTGGAACGCGGCGCCGTAGGCCTCCAGCTTCTTCTGGAGCGCGTAGGTCCGGGCGGCCACGGCCTGGGCCTTGAGGGCCTCCAGCGGGAAGGACACGGGCATCTCGCTGCCGAGCACCGCCGCCAGGTAGTCCTCCAGGGGAATGACGTTGATGAGCTGGAGGCCGTTCTTGAAGAGGCGCACGACGACGTCGCCGCGAACCTGCGCGGTGCCCGCCTTGAGGGGCTCGTCGCCGGGGCCGCCCGCGTCGGAGGACTCCAGGCCCCCCCGGAAGCGGATGGCGTCCCCCACCACCGGCGCGCCGTTGACCTCCAGCTTGCCGTTGCGGCGGCGCACGGTGGCCTGCCCCGAGGCAACGGCGACATAGCGCCCGTCCTCGGCGTCGGGGCCGAAGCCCAGGCCCCGGCCGCTCACGCGGACCTCGTCGCCGGGGTCGTCCATGGCAATGCGCATCGTCTCCACGGCGAACGCCCGCGACGACGCGAGCAGGAGCAGCAGCAGTGCCACACGTTGCAACATGGTCCAACAGTCTAGGGGCCGGGCGATCCGCCTCAAGAAATCGGCCGGGCGGCCGACCAGCTCCCCTGGGACCGCGCGCGAAAACCCCGGGCGGATGCCGCAGAATGGAGCCCAGTGACCGCCTCAGCTCCCGACGCCGCCCGCCTGTCCCCCGACGCCCTCGCCGAGGCCCTCCGCGCGCTGGAGCCCCGCACGGCCGCCGTGCTGATCCGCCGGCTCGTGGAGCGCCGCCCCCTGGCGGAGGCCGCGGCCTGGTACGGGATCTCAAGCGACGCCTTCTCGGTGCTCCTGCTCCGCTCGGCGGTGGCCCTGGCGCGGCGGCTGGGCCAGCCCGCGAGGCCGCCCGAGAGCGCGGAGGAGGCCAGCGCCTGGGAGCGGATGCTGGCCCTGGCCGTGGAGAAGGACACCGCGCCCGTGCCGGTGGCGCTCGCGCCCCTGGCCTGGCTGTGCCGGCGGGTGCGGGAGGTGGGGCCGGAGGTGGAGGCCGCGCTGGACCGGGCCGCGCAGGCCGACGCGGACTCACCCACGCAGGCGCGGGAGGAGTGGCTGCGGAGGCTGGCGGTGGCCGCGCTCCTGGCCCTGACGGCCTGGCTCTACTGGAGCCGCCCCCCGGAGCCGGAGCCCCGCCCCGAGCGCCGCATGCGCTCCCCCGAACGCCGCTGACTGGACGCGGCCACGAGCGGGCGCGTATGGGTAGGCCCATGCGAGCGACCTGGTCCTGGCTGGCCCTCCTCACCGCGGCAGTCACCCTGACGGCCTGCGCGAAGCACGTGGACACCCGGGTGGCCGGGGACGACGACGCGGCCATCGACGGCCTCGAGGCCCGCCTCGACGAGCTGCGCGCTCGCGAGCAGGGCGACGACCTGACGTGCGCGGAGCAATGCGACGTCTCCGCGAGGACGTGCGCCACGGCGGAGGAGCTCTGCGGGCTCGTGGAGAAGCAGGCGGACCGGGACGACCTCCCGCCGCGCTGCGCCAGGGCCCGCGAGCAGTGCGCGGGCGCGGGCGACGGCTGCGCGCGGTGTCAGGCGCCCTGAAGAACGAGCCATGCGCGGGCCCGGACTCCGTGCCTATGATGGGTCGGATCGAGGAGCCTCCCCATGACCACCCGACTCTCATTGATGCTCGCTGCTTCGTCGCTCGTGCTGGCGACCCCTGCCCTCGCGGAGGAGGAGGGCCTGACGCCGGAGAAGGTGGCGGCCATCCAGCGCGATGAGGCCGCGGCCGAGGCCAAGGTGAACGCCGAGCACGGCAACCGCAAGCCGTCGGAGATGAGCAACGCCGAGCGGGGCCAGGCCATCCGCGACCAGCAGAAGGAAGCCGCCAAGGTCATGGAGAAGCACGGCGTCTCCGCGAAGGAGTTCGCCACCTTCACGGCCCGGATGACGCCCGAGGACAACCAGCGCGTCGCCAACGAGGCCAAGCGGCTCGACGACAAGGAGAAGGCGGAGAAGGAAGCCGAGGCGAAGAAGCGCAAGGGCGACGGCGAGGTCCACATCCAGCAGGGCTTCAGCGACGCGGACCCCGTGGAGCTGGAGTCCACGGAGGACGCGGAGCCGTCCGTCGACGTCGACAGCAACCTGGACAGCATGACGGGGGCCCCGGTCGTGGAGATTGGCGACAACGCCGGCACGCCGAAGCGGTCCATCAGCCGCAAGTCGTCCAAGTCCTCGCGCCGCGGCAGGTAACCCCGCCGCGACACCGGACGACCTCCGGGGCCATCAGCGGCCCCGGATGCCAAGCTCCCGCGACCGCGCCTGCCACACCTCGTCGTAGGGGCAGGAGCAGTCGGTCTCCTCCGGCTCCGGATACGCGTAGGTCTCGCCCTTGTAGTTGCGGAACAGCGTCTCGCGCGCGCCCCGCTCGACGACGTAGTCGGGCTGGAGGGTGACCTTCCCTCCCCCTCCCGGCAGGTCCACCGCGAGGTGCGGCACCGCGAGCCCGCTGGTGTGCCCGCGGAGCTGCTCGAGGATCTCCAGCCCCTTGGCGATGGGCGTGCGCAGGTGCTCGCAGCCCTCCGCGACATCCATCTGGTGCAGGTAGTACGGCCGCACGCGGCTGCGCAGGAGCACGTGCGACAGCTCCTTGATGATGCGCGCGTCCGAGTTGAGCTGCCGCATCAGCACCGCCTGGTTCTCCACCGGCACGCCGTGGTCCACCAGCCGCTCGCACGCCTCGCGCGCCTCGGGCGTCACTTCCTTCGGGTGGTTGAAGTGGGTGATGACGTAGACGGGCGCGTAGCGGCGCAGCAGGCGCGCCAGCGAGTCCGTGACGCGCATGGGCAGCACCACCGGCACCCGCGTCCCGATGCGGATCATCTCCACGTGGGGAATCTCGCTCAGCGGCGCGAGCAGCGACTCCAGCCGCTCCTCGCTCAAGAGGAACGGGTCGCCTCCGGAGATGAGCACGTCGCGCACCTCGGGGTGGCTGCGCACGTAGTCGATGCCCCGGCGCATCTGGTCCTTGGTGAGCTCCGCCTCGCCGCCCTTGGTGATGCGCCGCCGCGTGCAGTGGCGGCAGTAGACCGAGCACGTATCGATGGCCAGGAACAGCACCCGGTCCGGATACTTGTGGACGATGCACTCCTCCGGGCGCGTCTTGTCCTCGCCGAGCGGATCCGCCAGCTCCCCGGGTCGCACCCGGGCCTCCGCGCGCACCGGGATGGACTGCATGCGCACCGGACACGCCGCGTGCTCCGGGTCGATGAGGGACAGGTAGTACGGACTGATGCCGATGCGGAACAGCGAGGACGTCTCCTGCACCCCGGCGCGCTCCTCCGGGGTCAGGCGCACGTAGCGCTCCAGCTGCTCCAGGTTGCGCACCGAGTGACGCTGCTGCCAGCGCCAGTCCGCCCACTCCGCGTCGGTCGCGGAGGGGAACAACCGGGCCCGCCCCTCCGCGCTGAGCGAGGGACGAGGGGACGACAGGGGCGCCATGGCGCCCGCGGAGGAATCCATCACGCCGCCTTGGGCTGATCCCGCCACCACGCCTGGCCGGACTCCGGCAGCGTGTCGATGGGATCGAAGTACTCGTACTTCCGATCAAGTGCGCCGGCGTCGTTCGCTTCCACGCTCGTGCGGTAGTTCTTGGTCCAGTAGGAGATGCCGCGCTCGCGGTCGTACTCCGCCACCTGGTGCACCCAGCGCTTCCCCACGAACGGCACGTCACAGACGATGCGCGGCGTGGCGAAGCCCGGCATGTAGCCCATGATGTCGTGCTGGAGCTTCTGGGCCTGCGCCACCGACAGCCGCCAGTGCTCGCTGTTGGGGATCATGTCGCACATGTAGAAGTAGTACGGCAGGATCTTCGCGTGGTCGAGCAGCGTGAAGCACAGGTCCAGCAGCGCCTTCGGGCTGTCGTTCACGCCGCGCAGGAGCACGCCCTGGTTGCGCACGTCGCGGAAGCCCATGTCGAGCAGCTTGCGCACCGCCTTGCCCACCAGCGGCGTGAGCTGCTGCGCGTGGTTGACGTGCGTGTGCATCGCCAGGTCCACCCCGCGCTCCACGGCCTTCTTCGCCAGCCGGTCCAACCCCGCCAGCACGTTGTCCTGGAGGAAGTGCTGCGGCAGCGCCATCAGCCCCTTGGACGCCAGGCGGATGTCGCGGATGTTCGGGATGTCCATCAGCGCGCTGACGAACGGCTCCAGCGCCTGGATGGGCAGGTTCGCGATGTCGCCGCCGGACACCACCACGTCGCGCACGGTGGGCGTGCGGCGCAGGTAATCCAGCATCTGCTCGTAGCGTTCCTTCTGCCCCGTCGCGAACTTGTGCTTGGACACCTGCGGGACGTCGTTGCCCACCAGGTCCATGCGCGTGCAGTGGCCGCAGTACTGCGGGCACGTGGGCAGCATCTCCGCCAGCACCTTCGTCGGATAGCGGTGCGTCAGGCCCTCGACGACCCACATGTCCGCCTCGTGGAGGCTGTCACGGCTGGCGCGAGGGTGGTTGGGCCAGTCCGTGCGGCGGTCGGCGATCGCCGGCAGCATGTACCTGCGGACCGGGTCGCTCCACAGGTCCTCCAGGTTCATGGTGTTGAGCATCTGGGGCGGGACGAGGATGGACATCGTCGCCCGGTCCTTCTGATCCAGCTCCATGCTCGCGGCCAGGTCGTCCGGCAGCAGCGGCCCGAGCGCGGCCTTCAGCTCGCGCAGGTTCTTCACGGTGTGCTTGCGCTGCCACACCGAGCTCTCCCACTCCGCCGCGGTGACGTCCTTGTAGCCCGGGATGCGCCGCCAGTCGGGCTCCACGAACTCCTTGCGAAGGGGATAGGTGAAAGGCTGCTGCGCGGGGCCAGCGTCCGGCTTGCCTCGAGTGGACATCGTGCTCATGGACACATCACCTCAACGTAAGGAGCGTCGTGGGCGAGGCGTCATAGCTTGCCCCCCGACATCCCTGCTCAACAATCGCCAGGGGCGCAAGATGCCCCATGGCGCAGTGCGTTCGTTCACTCCACCTTGACGTTGATGAGCTTGGCCACGCCTTCCGCCTCGACCACCACGACCTGGGGCTTGGTCGACTTCCCGTTGAGCTTGAAGACGACCTTGCGCTTGCCCACCGGCAGCGACAACGGATTGCCGAGCGGGACGGGGGTCACGCGGTTGGTGTTCTTTCCATCCACCCAGATTTGAGCGCCCGCTGGCGCGGTGCTGCAGGCGAACTTGCCCATCGCGGCGGGGGCCTTCGGCTTCGGCTCCGGAGCCGGCCTCGGGGTCTGCGCCACGGGCTTGGGCTTCGGCTCCGGAGCGGGCTTCGGCGTCTGCGCCACGGGCTTGGGTTCCGGCGGCGTGGGCTTCGGCTCCGGCGGCGGAGCCTCGGCCACCATGTCCACGGCGACACGCACCTCGGTGTCACCGTTGGACGTGAAGTCGCCGGAGTACGGCTTGAAGCCCGCACGCTTCGCCGTGAAGGTGTACTTCTTGCCAATCTCCAGGTCGCCGAGCTTCGCGCCGGGCAGCTTGCCCAGGGACTTGCCGTCGACGGAGATCTCCGCGCCCTCCTGGCCCTCGAACAGAGCGGTGAACGTCTTCGGCGCGGGCGGCTCGGTGGGCGTCTCCGTCGTCGTGGGCGGAGGCGTGTTGTCCACCACCGGCGGCGTGGGCGGAGGCTCCTGGGTCTCTGGAGGCTTGGGCTCCGGGGGCTTCGCGTCCGCCTTCAGGCTGAGGAGGATGGGGGCCGCCGCCTGGCCGGCGGTGACCTCGATCTGCTGCGTCACGGGCTGATGGCCCGGCGCCGAGGCCGTCACGTTGTGGATGCCCGCGGACAGCTCGATGACCTGGTTGGCGTTCACCGGCTCACCGTCCACGAGGACGGTGGCGCCCACCGGCGCGACGAAGTTCACGGAGCCCGAGGACGAACCGCGGACCACGAAGATCACGGCGATGAGGAGCAGCAGGGCCCCGCCCGCGGCCATGCCGATGATGGCGGGCTTGGGCAGCGGCTTCCTCGGACCGGCGGGCGCCTTGGGCTTCTCCACCTTGGCCTTGGCCGCCGGGACCGGCTTCGCCGTCTTGGCGGCCCTCTGCGGGAGGGTCGCCGGGCCGTCGGCCTCGTCGTCGTAGGGCGGCTCTTCGCCCTCCTGCCCTTCGTCGCCGTAGTCCTCCGGGTCCTGCCCGTCGCCGTCGTACTCGTCGCCCTGGTCGTCGTAGGCGCCGTCCGGGTCCTCCTCTTCGGCCACCTGCGCGCGCAGGCCGTTGTGGCGCGAGCCCACCGGGACGGTGATGTTGCCCGTCGTCTCCTCCTCTTCCTCGGGCGCCAGCACCGGAGCCGCCGAGCCACCTCGGGAGCGCGAGGGAGGTGCCGTCGGCGCGGGACCAATCATGGTCGCGCCCGCGTAGGCCTCGCCGCCCTCGTCGCCGATGATGACCTGGGACTTGGGGCCGCTCCGGCCCTTGCCGCGAGGCGCCTCGTCCTGGGCGTAGGGGGAGGCGCTGGTGTGGTGTCCGGCCCGGTCGATGGGGTTCTCCGAGCGACCGGTGACGCTGTCGTCCACGACGACGCTGCTGTCCGCGACCCGGGTCTCCGGGCTGCGGAACGTGTGCGTGGAGTCAACGATCTGCGTCTTGTCCGCGGCGCCGTCCATCTCCGCCAGCTCTTCAGCGGTGGGCGGCGGGATGTAGCCAGGCGCGGGCTGGGCGGGCGCGGTGGAGGCGCGGCCCACGGGCGAGCCGGAGGCGGACGGCGCAGGCGACCTCTTCTGCGCGGTCGCACGGGGCGCCGCGGAGGGCGGCGGAACGGTCACCCCCGAGTGTTCGATCTGATCCGGGCGCTCGACGGAGGCATAGCGCTCCATCTTCTCCGCTTCGCGGAGCATGTCCTCGGCGAAGGCCTCCTTCATGAAGCCGGACAGGTGCTTCGACGAGTAGATGGCGTCCCCCGCGAGGAGGAAGCGCATCAGGTCTTCCTGGAGGTCCGACGCCCACTGGTAGCGGTCCTCGGGCTCACGCGCGAGCGCCTTGAGGACGACCTTCTCCAGCCCCGCGGGGATGTTCGGGTTGAACTCGCGCGGCAGCGGGATGTCCGCGTTGCGCACCTTCTCCAGCGTGGAGAAGTCCGACTCGCCCACGAAGAGCTTCTCGCCCGTGAGCATCTCGTAGAGCAGCACGCCGACCGCGAAGATGTCGCTGCGCCGGTCGATGGGCATGCCCCGGACCTGCTCCGGGCTCATGTAGCCGAACTTCCCCTTGAGGATGCCGGCCTGCGTCTTCTGCGAGCGGTTGGCGGCCTTGGCGATGCCAAAGTCGATGATCTTCACCTCGCCTTCGTACGAGACGAGGATGTTCTGCGGAGAGACGTCGCGGTGGATGATGTGCAGGTCCTGGCCGCGCGCGTCCTTCTTGCGGTGGGCGTAGTCCAGGCCCTCGCACATCTTGGAGACGATGAACACCGCCTGCGCGGTGGGCATGATCTCCTTGCGGCGACGGTAGCGCTCCAGGAGCGTACGGACGTCACGGCCCGCCACGTACTCCATGGCGATGAAGTAGGTGTCCTCGTGCTTCCCGAGCTCGTGGATGTGCACGATGTTGGCGTGGTTCAGCTGAACGCTGATCCGCGCCTCGTCGATGAACATCGTGATGAACTCGTCATCCTCCGCCATCGTCGGGAGGATCTTCTTGATGGCCAGGATGCGCTCGAAGCCCTCGACGCCAAAGGCCTTCGCGATGAAGACCTCGGCCATACCGCCGACGTTGATGCGCTCGAGGAGCAGGTACTTCCCAAAGAAGGTCGGCTTCTTCATCTCGCGGGGCTGCCCGGCGCCGGCGAGTACGGACCGCGGCAGGCGGTGCGCAGACCGGGGGGAGCAGTGACTCTAGATCCAGTGGCAACGGCGGTCAAACATCCACGATGACGCGATTCCCCAAGGAATCCGAGAACTTGGCCTCCCCTCGCCCCAGAACTGACCCACCCACGTCCCAGCCCCGCCCCAGCAAGCCCTCACGGCGGGGTCAGCTGCACGGTCCGCGCGATCAGGCCCCTCTCGGTTCTGGAGCGGGACGGGCCTCCAGGCGAGCGCGGAGCGACGCTCAAGGCATGCGGCGTTGACGGGGAAGCAAGCCCGCAAAGAGAAAGCCCCTGGCGCCAGGAAGGCGACAGGGGCTTCAAGAAAAGAATCCGGCAGCGACCTACTCTCCCACGCGGTTTCCCGCGGAGTACCATCGGCTCTGGAGGGCTTAACTTCCGTGTTCGGGATGGGAACGGGTGTGACCCCTCCGACATTGCCACCG
>NZ_JAYESI010000028.1:0-110341 GCF_041903675.1 Corallococcus sp. RDP092CA
GACCGCCGCTACCTCGACATGTCTCTGCTGAAATCACCCCCTGACACTGCCGCTGCTTGATACCGCCAAGGAGCCTCCCTCCCCCGAACCCCCTCCGAACCAACTACACAAGATTCGGGACTTGACCCGGAGCTGCGGGCCCTCCGCATAGAGGTCCACGCCCAGCGCCAGGAGCTGCTGGAACTGCGGCATCAGGTCGGGGCCCCACTCCCAGTATCCATCCCTGTCGAGGAGGCTGCTCGGCGCCTGGGTTGCGCCCGGACCCAAGTTTTCAAACTGCTGTGCCGGGGACAGCTCCAGCGTGGGAAATCCGTAGGCAGGCGAACCATGATCTCAGTGGCCAGTCTGGAGGCACTTCAGGCTGGCGAGTCCCAGACGCGGTCCCGACGGCGTACTGCCCAGCCCCGGCGAGCCCAGGACCAAGCCCAGACGCTGGCTGCCGCCATTCGTGACCTGCGCATCTAAGCCCCGGACATAGTGTCCACCCCGACCAGGAGACTGCTGAGGGGCGAGGCGATGCGTGAGCAGATCCTCGCAGCTATTCGGCGGACGCTCGCGCTACCACCAGGGGCCTGTTCCGACATGGATACAAACCACGTCCGACGGCTTAGTAGAACCCAACTCGGTAGCTGTTCTTGTCGAGCCAAGATACCCCTTGTGGATGCCGCTGGATGAACCCACGAACGGCATCGGTCGGTATGACTAAACGGGTCTGCCCCTTGGGGTGAAAGCAGTTCTTGCCGCTGTAGTAGAAGGATCCACTGCTCCCCACCCCGAAGCGACCCTTACCGAGGTAGTCCACCGAGGCTATGGTGTAGCGAAGGTGGTATCCCTGCGTCTCCCGCACCGCGACCTCAGTGCCCATCTTCACGTTGGCTCGGAGCCATGCCTCGATCTGTTCCTCGGTCTGATCGAAGCAGGGTGAGGGCTGGCGGTCATCCACGTAAGCGGGGCGAGGGTTCCTCTCGGCCTCACGCTGCATTCTCTCGATGTCACGACGCATCCACTCCTGTATCGACTCGCCACGTCGGGGTCCGTCGTGTTTGTCGGTGGGGCCGTAGCTCCTCTTGCGCCTCGGCATCGCGTGTCCTCCAATGAGGCAAGAGTCTAGCGGTGCGGCCAGCTTCCGCCACCACGTCGCCCGCGAAGGAGCCGGGACGGGGCACGCCCCGGTCGCTGGTACTGATAGAATCCACGCCCAGCAGAGGGGCCCTCAAGAATGCAGATCAATCCAACGCAGGAAGCGTTCGTCCGGCAAGTACGTGAGGAGAACGAGCGCGACTATGGTCTGAAGGCCCGTGAGATGGCGCGGACGCTCCTGTCTGCAGGCCTTCCTCACCCTTGGTTGTATGTCTTCGAACTTTCGCAGAACGCGCGAGACGCCGGCGCTCGTTGGGTGAAGTGGACCGTGACGGACACCGGCGATGTCGTGCTCCAGCACGACGGGCTTGAGCCGCTCGAAGAGCGCCACGTGCGTGGCCTCGCTTCCGTCGGAGCGTCGACCAAGGGCCTCACTTCGGTGGGGTTCATGGGGGTCGGGTTCAAGGCGGCGTTCTCCCGCTTCAAGACGGTTGGCGTCAGCGGGTTCGGCTGGAAGTTTCGCTTCGACGTGGGGACCGAGCATGGAGACCTCGGGGCGGAACGGCCTGACTTGTTCGACACGTTGCTTCCGTCGTGGGCTCCGGACCTCCCCGATCCCGAACCCGGCTTCACTACTCGGTTCGATCTCCGCGCTCCACGGGGGCCGGCCGGAGCCCCGTTCGAGGATCTCGAGCACCTGTGCTCCGTGGACGATCCGACGCCGCTTGCCGTCCTGGCGCTACGAGGACTCGAGCGCGTATCTATCGGAGAGCGGACCTGGAGTTTGCACGCAACGGACGGTATTGCCGAGGTCTACGACTCCGCCCGTGATGCTCCCTGGAGGTGGGCGTGCTTTCGGGCGAGCTACCGTCCGGACGACGCTGCCATGCGGAGATTTCTGGAGGTCCGGAAGGCTCTTCGCGACCAGACGGACAGTACGGGCGAGCGTCCATCTCGGGAAGTGATTGCCCTCCTGCCGATTGATGGCGCGGGTCGCCCCGTCCCTCCCGCCCGCGGTCACGTCTACGCGACGCTGCCTACGCAGGTGGAACTCCCGTTTCGCTTCCACCTCCAGGCGGACTGGCTCGTGAACCTGGACCGCCAGAACCTCCGGGATGTCGTCGGCGACCCGTGGCATGAGGCCATCCTGAAGCGGGTACCGGAGCTCATTCGACAGCTGCTCCTCTGGGTTGCCGAGCGGCCCGAGGTCCGACGCTCCGGGTGGGAGGCCCTGTTGGTTCCGCGCTCCGATGAGGGAACGCTTGGCGCCGCGTTTGAGAACCTCCGCTCCGCCATTGGCGCTGCGATAGGTGACCTTGCCGTTGTTCCGGTCCACGGCGCACCGGAACAGGAACTGCGCAGGCCCCCGGACGTCTGGCGCCTTCCCTCCGAGTTTCGCGCGGAGTTCGGCCGGCGGGCGGGCTGGCGCCCCGACCTGCTCTTTGATCGCGACGTCATGGACGAGGCGAAGCTGGGAGACTCCGCCACTCAGTTCTTTCTGTGGCTCGGCTACGGCCCCGAGATCGTTCCCCCCATCCACGCGTGGCCGGCGGCACTCCCCCGCTGGTGGAGCGGAGTCCCGGAGGACGAACGCCATGACGCGCTGTTCGCGCTGTGGAACTCGGTGGCGGCTCCGCCGTGGCAGGAGTCTCCGGTTGTTCGTACCGAAGACGGAGCCTGGGTTGGGGCGGGGCGGATCCGGTGGCTAAACGAGGAGCCGCCGTCGCCGGGGGAGAGGTCCGGCGAGGTCATCGCGGCCGCGCTGGCCGACTTGCTCCCCATTCCGGGGGAGCGCCTAGCTCCCGGCCTCCGGCAGGTGGTGCAGAAGGCAAGCGGTCCCGGGATTGCGTGGTTCAAGCGGCTGAGGCAGGGCGTCGAGCTCACGGCCGTCATTCAGCAGGCGCTCGCGGACAAGACCCGTCGGGAAGCCTTCCCTTTGGTCCAGCTGCTCGACTTGGCGCTCAGCCGCGGCCAGCGTGCGGACCTTGTGCCGTGGATTCTCACGGAGGAGGGACCGCGGAAGCCAGCAGATGCGCTGCTCGCAGACCCCTACGTGGAAGGCGGCATGCATCGCCGCAGCCTCTTCGGGAACATCCCTGCCATCCACCGGGACTACCTCGACGTTGCCTCGGTCGAGACGCTCGTGCCCTTCTTCCGAAAGCTCGGGGTGCGCGGCGACGTCGCGCTCCTTCCTCAGAGGACGCATTTGTATCGTCGCTCGGACGTCGCGAAGGCGCTCGATATCGAGGAGAAGCTCGTCGCGAACGCCAATCGTCAGGGCTACTCGATCGTCGACATGGTCTTTACGCCGTTGGCTCCGCGGTTCCCGGCGGCGGCGCTCGCGGACTGGCTGTCGAGGGGGTATCGCGCGCTGGACGGGAAGGGCCGCGTCTTTGCCGAGAGCGCCTACTTCGTCGAGTTGGTCACGCGCGGCGCCCGCAAGGCCAACTGGGTCCTCTTCCTGGAGGCGGTGGCCTGGGTTCCTTGCAGCGACGGGGAACGGCGGAGGCCGGCCGACGTCAGGTTGCAGGCCGATCCGGACTACGAAGGCGTTCCCATCGCTGCTCTGGACTCGGAATTCGGCAAGCGGTTGCAGCAGGAGGGCGTGGAGTTCGGCGCCAACGTGTCAAAGGCGCCAGCCCTGCGCCGGCTCGCATCCCGCGGCGCCGGTGCTCTGGAGGACAAGGTCCTCGCGCAGCTCCTCCGCGACGCCCGCGCATCCGTAGGGGCTGGAGAGGCGACAGACGCGCAGATGAACGAGGCCTTGTCAGTCATCCGGGTCCAGGCGCGCCCGCTGGAGCGGATCGTCCGACGTGCCGGAGTGGGGCCAGGCCTCAGGAGCGATCTAGACGGCTGGGTGCTCGACCTCACTTCGCTAGATCCATTTCTCCAGTACGAACTCCTGCAGGTCTGGCCGTCGATGCCCGCGACGACCACCGGGTCCCAGGCGCTCGCGTTCCTGCGCAGCATCTGGGAGGAGCGTCCGAAGCGCGTCGAAGAACGCAGACGCCATCTTGCCGCTGCGTACCGGTACGTGGCGGACGATCTCGACAACGGCCTTCTGCGGCGGGAGTGGAACGAGGCGCTTCGTGGCGCATATCTGTACGGAAGCCGAGAGTGGCACCCGCTCAGCCCGAGCCTCGCGATTGATGACGTCCAGTCGCCGCTCATCCGCAGGCACCTGCCGAGCGCCGTGTCCGTCGCGAGCGCCCACCTCGGCGATGGGCGAGAGCAGGTGAAGAGGGTGGCCGCCAAACTCGGAGTCTGCCTCCTGAGCGATCGCATCAGGCTGGTTGAGGGCCAGGGGATTGCTCGCCCAACGTTTGCGTCCCGGCTTGAACGGCTCGTCGGGATGCTCTCGACGATTGAGGACCGGCGCGTCCTCGAAGCCGTCCGGTACTGTGAGCGACTTGAGCTGAACTTGGAACGGCCGGACTTGCCCTCTGCCCGGCTCCAGGTTTCGGCCTACATCGAGCGGGCGCGGCTGGTGGTGGCGGGCAGGCCGGCGCAATTTGCGACCGAGGCGGCCGATCAGCTCGTCCAGTTCTTCCAGTTGGGGCAGCGCGGAAGCGAGGTTGCCTGGCTCACGGGTGCCCTGCATCACCTCGACGACGAAACCGACTTTGAGGTGTCGCTTCGGATGCTGGCTGAGAGCCTGGGCGTCCCGTCCCCCACCGGAGACGTCGAAGTACCGAAGCCCGATTCCGGCGATGGGCCAACTCGCGCTTCGCCGTTGCTCAAGGGCGTTAAACGAGAAGACGAACTCCAGCGGCCTGATGCGATCCTGGCGCCGTTGCTCGAGCCTGACGCCGGGGCACCCGGCACCTCGCCGTCCTCCAAGGGCAACGAGCGCGCGGAGGACCAGCCCCTTCCCGCAGGCCCTGATCCATTGCCGGTTGCCAACGGTCCGGAGTCCCGGACCGGGCGGAATATCCTCAAATTCTTGGTAGTGGATCGGAGTGACGATGCGGTCGGCAACGGAGCGAGCCGACCTCGAAAAGACGATCACGCGGCCCGAGAGGCTGTGCTCCGGTACGAAGCCGCCCGCGGGTGGAGCGCTCAGGCCATGGACGACCTCCAGCCGGGCTTCGACGTCCAGAGTGTCGATCCTGCCTCAGGGCGCTGCCGTCACATCGAGGTGAAGGGGAAGGAAGGCGTGTTCCAGGAGGATGCGAGCGTCGCTCTGAGCGCGCGGCAGTTCCGGGACGCCGTGGCCGCGGTGGGATCCGATATCGAGTACTGGCTTTACGTGGTCGACCGCACGACGACCGACGAGCCGTGCGTGTACCCGATCCCCTGGACGCGCTATCTCGACCAGCTCAAGTACGGCTTTTACGCCAACGCGTGGCTGGACGCCGTCGACCGCGCGGAGCGGGTAGCATCCGAGCCCGAACGCGCCACACCGGAAGAGCTCTCAGGCGCGCTCGCCGGAATCGCTGCTGAAACGGGACGCTGAGTACGAACGCTGAAGACGGTGCCGGGAACCAGTCCATCAGCCCGGCGCGCTTCGACGAGCGGATCGGGGCGGTCACGACGGGGCACGGCGAGCTCTTACAGATGGTTCGCGACAGCTTCAATCGCTTCGTATGGCCCAGCGTCTCCAACGAGCCGCTACAGCTGGTGTGGGTGATTGGGTCTGAGGTGAATCGAGCGCTCGCCGGCCACGAGGTGCTCCACAGAGCGAGGACGATTATCCAGCCGCAGGGGGAGCGCAGCAGCCCGGGGCGACATCGGAGGGGGCTCGGCGAGATGGTGGCGTCGCTCCGACAGCTCGTGCCGCCCCAGCCGTAGCGCCTCAAGCCAGAACGCGGCCCACCGTCCTGTCGATCAAGCGGCTTTGCAACCATCGCGGCAATGCTGGCACCCTGGGCCGTGCGTTGCCGCAAGTAGTTCACCACCCGCCCCTTGCAGCCCTGCGTGAAAGCGGTGCGTGGTCCTCGCTCCTCCATCCTCTTCCCTTTTGCCTTCAACTCCGCTGCCGTCTTCTCCAGGGCCATGACGGGGACGACTTCACGATCAGTACCTCACGTCAGGACGGGGAGCGGTGACGACGTACGGTTCAACCGGCCACGACGACGAACTTCGGGACTGGCTTCGGATCTTCTGGATGATCCAAGCGCAGCGTCAGCCTGGCCATCGGCGGGATGAACGTGCCCAAGTAGAACCGCCGCGTTGTCCGCTGCGTCTTGTGCCCGACCAGCTCAGCGATACTCGCGATGGGGATGCCGCCGTCCTTGGGCTGCACGAGCGTGCCTCCGGTCACGGCCCAGGTGATGAAGGAGTGCCGCAAGCGCTCCAGCTCGATGACCTCCAAACCGCTCTGCTGTGCGGTCTTGCGCATCGCCCTCGACAGGTAGACCCGATTCGGAGCCCGACCACGGGCCTGAAGACGTTGAGCCGCAGCCAGAGCCTGGGCATCCACCGACACGACGTGCCCCTCTCCGCTCTTGTGCGGGAAAAAGAGCGTACCTACGATCTCTCCATAGCCTTCGAGGAGGTTGATGACACCCTTCCCTTCGGCCAGGCGCTCGATCTCGGTCCCGTGCATCCCACACAAAGCCCGGAGGACGAACACGTCCCGGACCGGCTGCATGTCCACGGTCTGGAACTCACCCTCCTCCGGCTGGCGGTCAACCCGGTAGCCGGTCACGTACCGGTAGCTGCTCAGAGCCGCATAGAACTTCTGGACGTGATCCATCGTGTAGGCGCGCTCATCCATGGGGCGGGCCGGCTTGATGGTCGGCGTCTTCAAATCGAGGGTCGCATCCTGCGTGCGTGTCAGTCGGCCCTGTTCACGCAGGTATGCAGTCAGGCTCTTGAGGGCGACGATGCGCTTGTGCTCCGCCCCCTTCATCTTCGCCAGGGCCTGCCGGTACTGCTGGAGCGTGACCTGTCGCAGATCCACGGCCCCCAGTCGCTCGACCCAGTCGGCGAGATAGCTCCTGATGTAGCGGATATAGGGCTCGGTCCTGCCCTTCCGCCGCAGGTCATCAAGGAAGCCAGCGACCGTTGGGGCGTCGATGATGACGGCATCGGCCCTGGCCTTGGCGGCGGCCTCCTTGGCGGTCACGTACTGGTCGGGGTCCCGCTCGAACAGCGCGAGCTCGGCGAGGGCTTGCTTCTCACTGGTGGCATCCAGCACCTTGGTGAAGCGCCGGCCCGCGACCATGCGCTCCAGCACCCACTGGGCTCGGCCCTTTCCGTCGATCTTGGTGCGTCCGCCTGCCCACTTGCCGGTCCAGCCGCTCATCAATCACCCATTACGTACAGGTTACGTATGAGCGCTGAACCCGGGTACCAGCCAGCTTCGGAAAGGCCCATAAAGCCCAGTCGCTCCAATGACTTATAACGTAACCTCTCGCACCCCAGGACTCCAGGACGCTGGCCTTTCAAGCCGGTAACACGGGTTCGAATCCCGTCGGGGACATGTAAAAACGCGGGGTTGGACGGTGCAAACCGTCCAACCCCGTTCGTTTCTGACCGCCTGCCGCTGTTAGAACGCTGTTAGCGCCGAGTTGGCACCACTGGCTCGTCCCGCTGCCGATGTCAGAGGTGACGACGGACGGATTGCTCAGCCCTCAGTGAACTTCAGGTTCCCAGCCCGCCACTCACTGAGCGTCATCTCAGCATCAAGTCTCATCGCACCGGCTGGACCTTGAGCCAGCCGCTCCAGTTCCGCCTCCGCTAGCGCAGGGGCAAACTCCAAGACGTGGGATGCGGCCCACAGGCGGACATTCGAATTGCTGTGTTGCAGCAACTCCGTCAAGGCCGAACGTCCATCCTCCCCCCTGTCCCGCAGCTCTCGCCGTGCGGCACTGAGTCTTTCGTACTGCGCGTTTGCGCTCTTGTGGGCCCCCTTGACGGTGGCCTGCCAATGCAACTCCGCCGCCTTTACGTAGGCCGCAACCAGTTCGCTAACAGAGGCCTGCTTCGACGATTCATGCTTCATGGAGTAACCCCATAATCACGGAGGACTTTCAGACCGAATGCCCGCTGCGCCTCGAACGATTGGGGGGCGAGCCATGCGCGCACGGTCTTGCCTTGGGAGAATGAACGAACCGACGAGTAATATCCGCTGATCTGCCGGTGCACTGCCTCGTCGAGCGGGATGACATTCTCCGTGTTGTGGAGCGCCTGCGGTCCGAAGCGAGCTGCGTTCCCGTCCGTCTGCTCCACGATGTGGTGCCACTCCTTCCCCTGCCCTGCCGGCCCCATGGCACGCTTGAACGACTTGAAGGACGAGTAGCCCCGCGGCCCGCTCGACGGCACGGCGCCCTGCGCACCTCCACCACTCCCACCACCCGAGCCTGACGCATTCCCTGCCTTCTGGAGGATGATGGCCGCCCCGGGCCCTCCGCTCAACACCGACGCCGCGCGCCCTGCTGGCACCGCGACGCGCTCCAGCACCAGCACGCCCTCCGCTGACAGCGAGAGCACCGGCACCGTGGCCTCCGCCCCCACCACCAGCCCCTTCAGGGTCCGCGTCGTCGTCGAGGCCGCGCCCCAGGTGGCGAACACGCTCGTCGCCAGCCGCGCCACCTCGCGAATCTGCTCGCCCTGCGTCATGAACTGGAAGCGCTCCCAGTACGCAGGCGACGAGGAGATGAGGGCCGCCAAGCCGGCCGGGAGGTGGCGCAGCCCCGCGATGCTGTCCACGGGGCGGGACAGGAGTTGTCCCAGTGCGTGGTACAGCTCCACGAAGGCGTCCTCGGCCCCGTCCAGCGAGCGGTTGATGACGTCCGCGTCGTCGTACACCTCCGCCAGGGGCCGCCAGTCCGAAGCCTGGAGCCGCGCGTCCACGGCGCGGAAGACGCCGCCCTTGCCGCTGTAGAAGCGCCCCAACTCGAAGCCGTGCGCTCGGAAGGCGCCGTCCTTCCACTCGACGGGCGCCACCTTCTGCTGGGTGCGCCCATCGAGGGCCCACACGAGGTAGCCGTCTGGTCGGAGGACGGCCACCTGCTCGCGGCTGAAACGCTTCACCCGGCGCAGCAGCTCCTCGCGCGAGACTTCGCCGCCCTCCAGCACCTCGCGCAGCAGGAAGCCCGCCGCCATGCGCGGCGGGAAGGTGCCCAGCGTCACGGGCTTCTGCATGAGCCGGCCCAGCACCTCCACCGCATCGTCCTGGGTGAAGGGGTTGTGCCGGAGGGGCAGCTCGTCCAGGTCGTCCAGGCCCGCGAGCACCAGCAACTTCTCGAAGACGTCCACCTCCAGCAGGCCCATCTGCACGGCCAGTCGCGTCTGCTCGCCGTGGCTGGTGGTGATGAGGGCCGTCCCTGCCGATACGCGCGTGGGGCGGCGGCGGTGGGTGCGCTCGTCCTCGTCGTCCTCGTCCTCGACGGACGGCGCGGCGTGCGCGGAGCCCCTTCCGTCCGCAGGGCTTGAGTACGAGGGCACAGCCCCCGCGCGTTGCTGGAGGGTGCCCCGGCTCGCGGGCCCCACCAGTCCCATGCACCCGGTGGAGAGGAGGGCCACGCTCAGCAGCAGCCACGTGTCAGCGCGCATTGTCCACCCCCAGGCCCACCGAAGCGAAGGCCCCCGGCCGCAGCGTCCCTTCCGCCGTGGGGAACAGCAGCGTGCCCCCCTGGCCCGTCGCGTACAGCTTCCCTCCGAGGAAGCGCCACCGGGCCTCACCGGAAACGAGGTAGCGCGCTCCGGGCTGGCCCACGCCCACCGCCAGCCCCTTCAGGGCCA
Source organism: Corallococcus sp. RDP092CA (assembly GCF_041903675.1). Taxonomy (NCBI): domain Bacteria; kingdom Pseudomonadati; phylum Myxococcota; class Myxococcia; order Myxococcales; family Myxococcaceae; genus Corallococcus; species Corallococcus sp. RDP092CA. The sequence continues at coordinate 9,772 of NZ_JAYESI010000028.1, forward strand.
GCTCCACGTTCCGGCGAAGCAACTGCACGCCGAGGCGCCAGTCCGCGTCCAGGCGGCCCCAGCTGAAGGCCTCCACGCCCACCGTCATGCGAAGGTGACGGTGCAGCACCTCGTCCAGCAGCTCCGCGTCCCAGGCCACCGAGGCCTCCGTCTGCACGGAGTACCCGTCCGGGAAGGGCGCCTCCGCCAGCGGCAGGCCGGAGGTTCCCGCCGCCTGGAAGCGTGCCAACTCGTAGTCCGCGCCGAAGTAGCCCTGACGGAAGCCGCCGTGTTGCCGGCGCACCTCCAGCCGCGCCAGCAAGTCCAATTGCGGCGTCACCACGTCCAGGCCGACGCCCGCCACCGCGCCCCAGGCCCCTCCTTCCCCCGGACGCCCGCCCCACCCGGCGACGACGTGCACCTCGCGGCCCTTGCGCAGCCACAGCACCGCCGTGCCGTCCAGGTGCGCCAGCAGGGCCCGGCGCGACGTCTCGGACACCCGCGCGAAGTCATGCGCGACGGACAGCGACAGCGTGTAGTGCTTGCGCTTGCGCGGCTTGCCGAAGAGGACGTGCTGCACGTCCACTTCCACCTCCGCCGCCATGAGGCGCGCGGCCAGCACGTCCGAGGCGAAGCCCTCCACGTACAGCGGGCCCGCCATGGCCGTGAGGAGGGCGCCCGCTGGGTGGTAGTCCGGATTCGTCAGGTTGGAGTAGCGCCGCACCAGGTGCCCGGACAGCAGGTGGAAGCCCTCCATCTGCCCCACCCACAACGCCACGGGCGACGAGTCGGCCCCCAGCTTCAGCGCCCTCACCAGTTGCCCGAAGTCCGAGAGGGTGTCCCAGTCCTCTTTCCGCACCCGCCCCGCGCCTTCGCCGCCCCGGAGGCGAAAGCGCACCGGGCCTCCGAGGTTCGCGCCGAACTTCTCTCCGCCGTCCAGCACCAGCATCGGCTCCACCTGCATGAAGCCCTCGGCTTCGCCCCCGCGCTGGGGCCACAGCGCCCACGGCTCCGCCTCCACGCGCGTGAGGTAGTTCCAGGGCCGGTCCTGGGACGACGTCCGGGACACCTCCTCCGGAGTCGGAAAGGAGATGTCTTCGCCAGGAGGCGCGTCTTCCTCCACGGGCTGCACTTCCGGGACGTCCTCCGCCCACGCGCCCACGGGCCACAGCAACCCCAGCCATACCGCCCAACGTCTCGCCATTCGCATACACGCCTCCCAGCAATGCCCCAGCGAGGGGAGCAAAGGACACACGTCTGACGTTCAGCTCGGCTTGGGGCCGGCCGCGCGTCATGACTCAGGATTGAAAGGAATGGGTGCCGGCCGCCTCGGGCCAGCGGGTGCTGATGCCGCGTCAGGTGCAGGGCGCCCGGTTGCGGCTCCGTTGTCGTCTCATCCGCCCCCTCAAGGGACATCTCCTCTGGGACTGCACCCTCTCTGCCATGGAGGAACTGCGGCAGGCCCTGCTGAAGTGCTCTCACAGGCACAACGGGCACTGGCAGCTGGAACGCCACAATTTCCACTCGCCGAGTCAGGCCCAGCAAGAGCTGATGCAGTCGAGACAGGCGGCCTGACTACGACCAACCCGGTGTCTCAACAATCCGGAGCGGCACAACACCATCCACACTGCCACCGCAATGAACCGCTGAATGCCTCCACTTCCGCATCGGCAACGCTTCGAGTTCGTGTTCCTCCAGTCCGTCCAGCGTCCCACCACAGACCTTCCAGGGCCACGCGCCAGCCCCTTGAACGGAGAGGTCGCAAACCTTCGCAACGAAATCTTGTCGGATGGGCGTGCCGTGGTTGCCCAAAGGCAGCGCGTCAGGCAAGCCCACGCACCCCATCCTGACAACCCACCAGGCACGCATGCCATTGATCACGCACCAGGGCGGAAACCCTGCCCATGAGTAGTCAATGCGAAGCGCGGCGACAGCTACTCACCAAGTCTGCCTCTCGCAGTTTCCCGCCACGATTCCAGGTACTTGGCGCGCCAGACGCCTCCGCGCGGCAATGATTTACCTCGGATCCAGGTCGAACGTGCTCGCGAATCCGCGCCCTCATGCCGCGTCCACCCTGACTCAACCCATGGCGTGGTCCTGAAGGGCGCGACGCGCTGCGGACTGTTCCCCACCCTTGCATCTGGGTACGAATTCCCGGGTCGGCGCTGAAACCTCGATATCTGCAAGGACTTCCAATGGCACCCACCGGTCTCAAGGTCCTCTGCCTGGACGGAGGGGGGTTGCATACCCTTATCAGCCTGCGGCTCCTCCAGCGCCTCAACGCGATGTTCCCCTTCCTCAATGACGTGGATGCCTTTTCGGGCACGTCGGCGGGCGGCATCTCCGCGCTGATCCTCGCATCGGGGACCTCTCCGGCGGAGCAGCTCCAGGTGGCCATCGATTTCTGGTCGGACTCCCGCTACTTCACGCTGAACCTTCCCCAGCATGCGTTCAGCCCGCTGTCGACCGCGACCTACACCAACCACGAGGCGCGCAGGGCCCTGGAGGCATTGCTGGGAGACGCGACCCTGGGCCAGCTCACGCGGCAGGTCGTCATCCCCACCTTCGAGCTGGACAACCAGGGCCGCGGCGGCCGCCAGCGCAGCTGGGCACCGCGGATCTTCAGCACCCTGTCCACCCGCGACCCCAACGGCGACCACGGCGAGCTCGCTGTCGACGTGGGCCTACGGACCGCCGCCAGCCCCATGGGCTTCCCCATCTTCGAGGGCTTCGTCGACGCCGGCATCTACGCCAACAACCCGAGCATGTGCGCCCTCGCCGAGGGCCTGCGCGGCGACAAGTTCGAGCCGCCTGACATCCAGCTGTTCTCCGTGGGCGGAGGCCTGAACCGCCGCTACATCGCCTCCGAGGACGGGGACTGGGGCCCTCGCCAGTGGGTGCTCGACCTCAAGCAGCCCGGCCTGCTGCTGGAGATGGTCTTCGCCAGCGGCGTGGAGGCCGTGAGCTTCCAGTGCCTCCAGATCCTCGGCGAGCAGAACTTCTTCCGGCTCAATCCCCCGCTCCAGGACGCCGTCCCCATGACCAACGCCTGGCTGCCGGTGATCCCCGTCGACCTGATGCCAAACGTGGTGGAGAAGCTGCTCGGCATCGCGGACGACGCGGACCTGAGCGGAGCCTTGCGGTGGATGCAGCACCACTGGCTCCGTCAGTCGCGCCCGCACCAGACGCCCACCGGGGCCGGCGGCTCGCTCATCGTGACCGACCTCACCCCTCCCTGACCTCGCGCCAGAGCATCGGCGCCCGGTGGCACCTCCTTCGTCTCTTCGTCGTCTCCCGTTACCCCAGGGGTATCTGAATGGCTCGCATCATCATGATTTCAGGGAAGGGCGGCGTCGGGAAGACGACCGTTGCCGCGGCGACGGGACTGGCGGCCTCCCAGAAGGGCTCCCGCACCCTCATCCTCTCCTTCGATCTGGCGCACAGCCTCGCGGACTCCTTCAACCTGGACCTCAGCCTCTTCGACCACAACAAGGGCCGGCCCACGAAGGTGGCTGACAACCTGGAGATCCAGGAGATCGACGTCGCCGAGGAGCTCGAGCGCGAGTGGAGCACCATCTACCAGTACCTGGCCTCGCTCTTCGCCTCCGCCGGCGTCGCGGACGTGGTGGCCGAAGAGGTGGCGATCCTCCCCGGCATGGAGGACGTCGTCGCGCTCATCTTCATCAACCGCTACATCAACAAGAACCTCTACGACACCATCGTGGTGGATTGCCCTCCCACCAGCGAGTCGTTGCGCTTCGTCAACATCACCGCGACGCTCGAGTGGTACGTCAAGACGCGCTTCAGCTTCGACCGACAGGTCGGCAAGCTGGTGCGGCCCCTCCTGGGCAAGAGCTCCTCCAAGATGGGCATCCCGGAGGATGACTACTTCAACAGCCTCAAGGGGATGTTCTCCGAGCTCAATGGCATCCAGAAGCGCCTGCTGGACCCCACGCAGACGACGGTGCGCCTGGTCTGCAACCCCGAGAAGATGGTCATCCGGGAGACCCAGCGCGCCTACATGTATTTCAATCTGTATGGAATGACGACGGAGATGGTGGTCATCAACCGCGTCATGCCGGCGGCGGAGGGCTACTTCTCGCGGTGGGCGGAGAACCAGGCGCGCTACTGCCAGGAGGTGAATGAGTATTTCAGCCCCGTGCCGGTGGTCCCCGTCCCCTACTTCGCCAGCGAAGTGATGGGCATGGAAAGACTGGGCGAGGTGGTGGACGTCCTCTACAAGAAGGAGGATCCCACCCAGTGCTATGTCAGCCAGCCCTCCTATGCCTTCGCCAAGGAGGGAGATGGCTACGTGCTGAAGATGAACCTCCCGTTCGTGGACAAGCGCGAGCTGACGATGACGCGCTCGGAGAACGACCTGGTCATCCGCATCGGAAACTTCAAGCGCTACGTCCCGCTGCCGACCGCGATGCTCCATTACTCGTCGGTGACCGCGAAGAAGAACGCCAACGAATTGCAGGTCATCTTCCAGAAGTAATGGAGACTCCTCCGTTGTTAGAGCTCCACGAGTCCAGCGAGAATCCAAGACACCCCACGCAGCAAAGGAGCTGTCATGACCACGCAACGCGAGCTGCCCAAGTCGTTTGGTGCCAGGCTGATGGCGGCCGTTCAAGAGCAGCTCATCGCCAACCTCGAAGCCGAGCGCACCATCTACTTCACCCTGCGCAAGAGCGTGCTGAAGGCGAACGCGGAGATGCTCAAGGGCTTCATGGAGATCGTCGACCACCAGTTGCAACAGGTGGAAGAGGCCTCCACGCCGAAGCCGCAGAAGCTCAAGATCCAGGTCGAGTAGCGGCCCCGCCCCCCCCACCGTTCCGGCCCTCCAGGGGGAGCCCATGAGTGACAGGGCTTCTTTCCTCCTGGCCGCGGCCCGGACCGGCCTTGATCAACGCGGCTACGTCCTCCGGCATCCCGTCCTGGACGACCTCCCGGCCCTGGTGCGGCTGGAAGAGGCGTGCTGGCCGGAGCCACTGCGGATGACGGTGGAGACGCTGCACCACCGCGTGGAGCGCTCGCCCCGGGAGCACTGTGTGCTCGCGGTGGACGGTCGCGTGCTGGGGGTCCTCTACGCGCAACGCATCCGGGACGCCGCCGCGCTGCGCTCCACCACCAGCACGGAGGTGTGGCGGCTGCATGGACCGGCTCATCCGGTCGTCCAACTGCTCGCGCTCAATGTCCTCCCCGAGGCCCAGCAGCAGGGCCTGGGGGATCAGCTCCTGGAGTTCATGCTGCAATGGTGCACCGCGCGCGCGGACGTGGAGCGCGTCGTCGCGGTGACGCTCTGCCGCGACTACGGACGGCACGCGGACGTCCCCCTGGAGGACTACATCCAGCGACGGGACGCCTCCGGGCTCCCGAGTGACCCCATCCTGCGCCTGCACGTCAGCCATGGCGCGGAGGTTCGCGGGCTCGTTCACGGCTACAGACCGGGCGACCTGGCCAATCAGGGCCACGGGGTCCTCGTCGAATATGACCTCTGTCACCGCCTGGAGTCGCGCCACCGCGGTCCCTCGGGGGCCGACGCTCCTGGGGTCATGGCCGGGAGCCTGGACGAAGTATCCACGGCCATCGCGCATGCCGTTCGCGAGGTGCTCGGGGAGCGCGCACGGGATCTCACTCCGACGCGCGCCTGGGTGGAGCTGGGGCTGGACTCGTTGGATCTCCACGGCCTGCGCACGCACCTGGGCCAGCGACTGGGCGCCGAGCTCGACGTGACGAGCTTCTTCCGCTTCGGGACGCCTCGCGCCCTGGCGGAGATGCTGCACCGGGGTGCCTCGGGTGGGCCCTCCCCCGCCCGTGTCGCCGGGCCCGTGGAACCGGTGCGTCCGCGCCCGGTCCCGGAGGAGGAGCGTCCGGCGCCGAGTGCCTCGGCCACCCACGAGCCGATCGCGATCATCGGCATGGCGTTCCGGCTGCCCGGACAGGTGGATGGGCCCGAGCGCTTCTGGGAGCTGCTGCGCGACGGCGTGGACGCCATCACGGAGGTTCCCCGCGACCGCTGGGACGTCGAGCGCTTCTACGCCCCAGAGCGCGACACGCCGGGCAAGATGGTGAGCCGGTACGGCGGGTTCCTCGAGGGAGTGGATCGGTTCGACGCGCGGTTCTTCGGGATCTCTCCGCGCGAGGCCTCGGCCATGGACCCACAGCAGCGGCTGCTGCTGGAGGTGACGTGGGAGGCGCTGGAGCGGGCCGGCATCGCGCCGGGCTCGCTCGCGGGCAGCGCCACCGGCGTCTTCGTGGGCATCTCCACCCATGATTACGAGCTGCTCCAGGTGCGCGCCGGCCGCTACCAGGAGTTGGACATCCACTTCGCGACCGGCAACGCGCCTTCCATCGCAGCGGGGCGGGTGGCGTACGCGCTCGGGCTCCAGGGCCCTGCCCTCTCCATCGATACGGCGTGCTCGTCGTCGCTGGTGGCCGTCCATGCCGCGTGCCAGAGCCTTCGCGCCGGTGAGAGCCGCCTGGCGCTGGCCTCGGGCGTGAACCTGCTCCTCGCCCCGGAGCTGAGCGTCACGTTCTCCAACGCCGGCATGCTCGCGGCGGACGGACGGTGCAAGACTTTCGACAGCGCCGCGGACGGCTATGTGCGCAGCGAGGGTTGCGGCGTCGTGGTGCTCAAGCGGCTCTCCGAGGCGCTCGCGGACCGGGATCCCATCCTCGCCGTCATCCGGGGCACCGCCATCCGCCAGGACGGCGCCAGCAACGGACTCACCGCGCCCAATGGGTTGTCACAGGAGGCGGTCATCCGCAGTGCGCTCGCCATGGCGGGCGTCCGCCCGGACGAGGTCTCCTATGTGGAGGCCCACGGCACGGGGACCTCGCTGGGCGACCCCGTCGAGGTCAGGGCCCTGGCGAACGTCTATGGCGAGGGGCGCTCCTATACCGCTCCGCTGCGCATCGGCTCCGTCAAGACGAACGTCGGCCACACAGAGGCGGTCGCCGGCCTCGCGGGGCTTGGCAAGGTCATCCTGTCGTTCCAGCACCAGCGCATCCCCCCTCACCTGCACCTGGAGAACCCCAACCCGCTCCTGCGGCTCGAGACCCTTCCGGTGGAGGTCTCGCGGGAGGGCGCGGACTGGCCTCGTACCTCGGAGCGCAGGCGCCTGGCGGGGGTGAGCTCGTTTGGCTTCAGCGGGACGAATGCGCACGTCATCCTGGAGGAACCGCCGCTCCTCGTGGCCGCACCGCACAGGGAGGATCGAGCACACCACCTGCTGGTGCTGTCGGCCCGCGACGCGCAGGGGCTCCGGGAGCTCGCCGGGCACTACCAGCGCCACCTGGACGCGCACCCTGCACCGTTCGCGGACGTGTGCTTCACGGCTGGCGCCGGACGTGACCACTTCGATCACCGGCTGGCGGTGGTGGGCACATCTGCAGCGGAGGTGAGCGCCCGGCTCGGCGAGTTCGCTCGCTCGGGCCGCTGCGAGGACGCGCCCACGCCCGGCCCCGCGCTGGCCCGGAAGACAGGCCGGGAGCGGGCGAAGGTGGCCTTCCTGTTCACCGGGCAGGGCTCGCAGTACGCGGGCATGGGACAGCAGCTCTTCCAGACCCAGCAGACGTTCCGCCGCGCGCTCGAGCAGTGCGATGCGCTGCTGCGCCCGCTGCTGGAGCGTCCGCTGCTGGAGGTCCTCTTCCCCCTGGACGCACCCTCGCCCCTGCTGCACGAGACGCTCTATACCCAGCCGGCCCTCTTCGCTTTCGAGTACGCGCTCGCGACGCTATGGCGCTCCTGGGGCATCGAGCCGGACGTCGTCCTGGGTCACAGCGTGGGCGAGTACGCCGCCGCCTGCGTGGCCGGGGTGTTCAGCCTCGAAGACGGGCTGAAGCTCATCGCGACCCGCGCGAGGCTGATGCAGGCGCTGCCACCCGGCGGGGCGATGCTGGCTGTGCTCGCGGAGGAAGCGCGCGTGCGGGAGGCGCTCGCCTCCATCGGGGACACCGTCGCGATCGCCGCCGTGAACGGCCCCTCCAGCGTCGTCATCTCAGGCCCGGATGCGGCGGTGGTGGAGCTGGGGCGGGACTTCACGGCTCGCGGCGTCACCACCCGTCGGCTCCAGGTGTCTCACGCGTTCCACTCCCCGCTCATGGACGCGGTGCTCGGTCCTTTCGAGCGGGCCGCCGCCGCGCTGACCTTTTCGCCGCCGCGCATCCCGCTCGTCTCCAACCTCACGGGGGAGCTCGTCGGCGAGGAGATCACTCGCGCTGCCTACTGGCGCGACCACGTGCGCCAGCCCGTGCGGTTCAAGGCGGGAATGGAGGCGCTGGGCCGGCTGGGCTGTGAGCTGTTCCTCGAGGTCGGCCCCCAACCCGTGCTCATCCAGTTGGGCCGCGCTTGCCTCCCCGAGCCCCACCGACGCTGGCTGCCCAGCATTCGCCCCGACCGCCCGGAGTGGGAGCCGCTCCTGACCAGCCTCGGCGCGCTCTATGTTCGCGGCGCGGACATCCCCTGGGCCCGACTCGATGAAGCGTCGCGCCGCCAGAAGGTTCCGCTGCCCACCTATCCCTTCCAACGCGAGCGCTTCTGGTTCGCCCGGAAGGGCCGTGCGGACGACACGCGCTCCTTGAGCCGCGCCTCCCATCCGCTGCTCGGCCGTCCCGTGCGGTCCGCGGTGCGGCGCGAGGAGCGGATCTTCGAGAGCGCGCTCTCGTCCGAGACGCTGCCACTGCTCGCGGACCACCGTGTCTTCTCCGCGCCCGTGACTCCGGCCGCCGCATTCGTGGAGCTGGCACTCGCGGCCGGCCGCATCCACCTGGGCGTCCAGCCCCTGGAGCTGGAAGACGTCACGGTCCAGCAGGCCCTGGTGCTGCAAGAGCAGCAGCGGACGGTCCAGTGCGTGCTCCGTCCCTCCGGTGAGGGCTCCGCGTCCTTCCAGGTGTTCAGCCTGGAGGGTGACGGAGCCGAGGGCGATGGCGACGACGAAGGCCGCTGGGTGCTGCATGCCTCCGGACGGCTGCGGGCCCGCGAGGCTCCTTCCGAGGAGGTCCGGGTGGATGCCTCGGCCCTGCGCTCGCGACTCGAGGCGGAGCGCTCCGTCGCGCAGTACTACTCCCGGTGCAGCGCTCGTGGCATCGACTACGGCCCGGCGTTCCAGGCACTCGACGCGCTCTGGCACCAGTCCGGCGAAGTGCTCGGTAGGCTCCGCCTGCCCGACGTCCTTGCGGGTGAGGACGCGGCGGGGCGGCGCACCGTGCTGCTCGACGCGGCCTTCCAGGTCGTGGGCGCGGCGCTTCCCAGCGACACTGATGAAGTCACGTACCTGCCCGTCGGGCTGGAGCGGCTGCGGCTCTCGGGTCCCCTCGAACAGTCGCGGTGGTGTCACGCTCGGCTGCGCGCGGCCGGGAGTCGTGAGGCGTTCTCGGCTGACCTCCGCCTCTTCGACAGCGCGGGACTCCTGGTGGCGGAGCTGGAGGGCTTCGCACTCAAACGCGCAGCTCGTGGCGCCGTGCGCTCCGCTGAACCGGAGTGGCGGCGCTGGCTGTATCAGGTGGAGTGGCGCGCGCAGGACCGCCGCCTCATCTCACGGAAGCCGGGCGGGCTGCTTTCGCCCCCGGAGCTGGAGGCGCGACTCACGGCCGAGGCCGCCCTGGCGAGCACCGTGGCAGGTCGTGCCCTCGTGCCTCTCGCGCAGCGGATGGAGGCGCTGTGCGCCACGTTCGCCCAGCAGGCCCTCGTCCAGTTGGGTTGGACGGGCGAGCCCGAGCGGCGGTTCACCCTGGACGGGCTCGCCCGGGAGTTGGGGATTGTCGCGCGGCACCACCGGCTGCTGGGCTCCATCCTCTCGCTGCTGACCGAAGAGGGCCTCCTCACGCGCCACGGCGAGGGTTGGGCCTCGCGCGTCCCCGCCGTGCCCACCGATGCGTCCGCGGAGACCACCGCGCTCCTGCGGGACTTCCCGCAGGCCTCGACCGAGATCGAGGTGCTCTCCCGCTGTGGGAACAACCTGGCGGGCGTGCTCCGGGGCGACGTGGAGCCATTGCAGCTCCTGTTCCCCGAGGCGGACACGTCGACGCTGACGCGGCTGTACCAGGAAGCGCCCACCTTCCGGGGGATGAACGCGCTCGTCGAGCGCACCGTCCAGCTCGCCCTCTCGCGCCTGCCTCCGGGGAGGCCGCTGCGCGTGCTGGAGATCGGCGCGGGCACCGGCTCCATCACCGCTCGACTGCTGCCGCTGCTGCCCCCGGAGCAGACCACCTACGTCTTCACCGATGTCAGCACCCTCTTCACCAGCAGGGCCACGGAGCGCTTCGGCGCCTTCCCCTTCGTGCAGTACAAGCTGCTCGATATCGAGTCGGCGCCTGGCGCGCAGGGGTTCCAGCCGCACACGTTTGATCTGGTGCTGGCCGCCAACGTGCTGCACGCCACGGCGGATCTGCGCCGGACGCTGCGGCACGTCCTCCAGCTCCTGGCACCGGGCGGTGAGCTGGTCCTGCTGGAGGGCACGTCGGAGCGCCGCTGGATCGACTTCATCTTCGGACTGACCGAGGGCTGGTGGCGCTTCCAGGATCCGGAGCTGCGCGGCGCCCATCCCCTGCTGTCGGCGTCTCGCTGGACGGCGCTCCTCGAAGAAGAAGGCTTCGAGCACCCCGTGGCGCTCAGCCCGGAGGACTCCGTCCTCTTCCCCCAGTCCGTGCTCGTCGCTCGGGCTCCGGCCAGCCATGCCGACGCGGAGGCGTCACGGCGGTGGCTCATCCTCGCCGGGTCGTCGAGCACCGGCCGGGCCCTCGCGGAGCGACTGCGCGCCCGGGGTGAGCCCTGCACCCTGGCCCTGCCGGGCGCGGAGTTCGCCCGGGTCGATGCCGAGACCTTCTCCGTGTCGCCCGAGCACCCTGACGACATGCGCCGACTGCTGCGCGCGCTCGGCCCTCAAGCACCGCGCGGGGTGGTCCACCTCTGGAGCCTTGAGGCGGCCGACCCGCGGTCGCTCACGCCGGAGTCGTTGGAGGCAGCGTCGCGTCGGTCCTGCGGCAGCGCCCTGCACCTTGTCCAGGCGCTGCTGGACGCCGAGCCGACCCAGCCTCCCGCGCTCTGGCTCGTCACCCGAGGTGCCTCCGCCGCGGGACCTGCTCCGGAGCTGCCGGGGCTGGCCCAGTCGCCCCTGGCCGGCATGGCCAAGGTCATCGCACTGGAGCACCCGGAGCTGCGCTGCACCTGGGTGGATCTGGATCCGCAAGCCGATGCTTCTTCCGGCGCGGAGCAGCTCGATGGGGAGCTCCGCGCCGAGGACGGAGAGGCGCAGGTGGCGTTCCGAGGGCCTTCCCGCTTCATCTCCCGGCTGGTGCCGAGCCGCCAGCCCTGGAGCCCGGAGGGCGCGCCGCGCTTCCTGCCAGATGCGGCGTATCTCATCACCGGCGGCTCGGGCGGGCTGGGGTTGCTCGTGGCCCGGTGGCTCGTGGAGCACGGTGCTCGCCACCTGGTCCTCCTCGGGCGTCGAGACATGAGCCAGCTCCAGCCCGACGTGGCGGACCTGAGGCGGGCTGGCGCACGGATCGACCTGGTGCGCGGAGATGTGTCCGATGCCTCCACGTGCCGGAGCGTGGTGAGCCGGCTGACCCATGAGGGCATTCCCCTCCGGGGCGTCATCCACGCCGCGGGCGTGCTGGAAGATGGGGCCCTGCGACAGCAGACATGGGCGCGCTTCGCGACCGTGCTTGCCCCCAAGGTGCTGGGCGCCTTCAACCTGCATGAGGCGACCCGCGACCAGCCGCTGGACTTCTTCGTCCTCTTCTCCTCCACGGCCTCGCTCATCGGCTCCGCCGGACAGGCGAATCACTCGGCCGCCAACGCCTTCCTGGACGCGCTGGCCCACGCCCGCCGTGCCCAGGGACTGCCCGCCCTGAGCATCAACTGGGGCGCCTGGTCGGAGGTGGGCGCCGCGGCCCGCAAGCAGGTGGGGGAGCGCTGGCGGGTGAAGGGGATCGGCACCATCGCCCCGGAGCAGGGCCTCGCGGCGCTGACGCACTTCTTCCTCCAGGGCGCGGCGCAGGTGGGCATCGCGCCCATCGACTGGCCGCGCTTCCTCTCGCAGCGCGCCACCTCTCGCTTCTTCTCCGAGATGACTCCGGCGACCGCTCGCGAGGAGCCCGAGGCGCGTGGGGAGGCGCTGCGCCGGATCCAGGCCGCCGCCGCGCATGAGCGCCGGGGGCTGCTCATGCAGCACGTCCAGGCCCAGGTCGCCAAGGTGCTCGGGTGGAGCGCTTCGGAGCAGCTCCCGTCGGAGCAGGGCTTCTTCCAGCTCGGCATGGACTCGCTGACCTCGGTCGAGCTGCGCAACCGCCTCCAGTCCAGCCTCGCGTGCACCCTCGCGGCGACCCTGGTCTTCGACCACCCGACCGTGGAGGCGCTCACGGGACACCTGGCGGAGCGCGTGCTCGCGATGAAGGAGCCGTCCAGTCCCGCCCCGCGGCCCTCGCAGGAACCACACGAGGCCCCGCCGCAGCTCGCGCTGGAGACGCTCTCCCAGGATGAGCTGGCCGAGCTGTTGGCCTCGAAGCTGGCGTCGATGGAGCAGGGGGGGTGATGGAAGGCAAAGCCACGGGCCCCGACTACGGGACGCTCATCAAGAATGCCCTGCTGAAGATCGAAGGCCTCCAGGGCAAGCTCACCGAGCTCCAGCAGAGCCGCACCGAGCCCATCGCCATTGTCGGCATGGGGTGCCGCTTCCCCGGAGGCGCCGATACGCCCGAGGCCTTCTGGCGCCTGCTGCGCGATGGCGTGGACACCGTCACCGAGGTGCCCGCGACGCGCTGGCCCGTGGACACGTACTACGACCCCAACCCCGATACGCCGTCGGCCATGTACACGCGCCACGGGGCCTTCCTGGAGGGCGTGGACCGGTTCGACGCGCCGTTCTTCGGAATCGCTCCGCGCGAAGCCGCGATGATGGACCCCCAGCAGCGCCTGCTGCTGGAGGTGGGGTGGGAGGCGCTCGAGCGCAGCGGCATCTCTCCCGCGTCGCTCGCCGGGAGTCGGACCGGCGTCTTCGTCGGCCTGATGAACGTCGACTACCTCCGGCTGACGAACCAGCCAGAGCTGGTCGACCTGTACTCCGCCACCGGCTCCTATCCGAGCGTGGCCGCAGGGCGGCTCTCCTATGTGCTCGGCCTGCGGGGGCCGAGCCTCGTCGTCGACACCGCCTGCTCTTCGTCCCTGGTCGCCGTGCACCTGGCCTGCCAGAGCCTGCGGGCCAAGGAGAGCCACCTGGCGCTGGCGGGCGGGGTGAACCTCATCCTCTCTCCCCTGCCCTACCTGCTCGAGTGCCGCGCCCGGATGCTCTCACCCGACGGGCGATGCAAGACGTTCGATGCCTCGGCGGATGGCTTCTCCCGGGGCGAGGGGTGCGGCGTCATCGTCCTCAAGCGGCTCTCGGACGCGCTCGCCGATGACAACCCCATCCTGGCGTTGATCCGCGGCTCGGCGGTCAACCAGGACGGGCGCAGCAGCGGGCTGACGGTCCCCATGGGACCCGCGCAGGAAGAGGTCATCCGGGAGGCGCTCGCCAACGCAGGCGTGTCGGCCGCCGAGGTGTCGCTCGTGGAAGCCCATGGCACGGGCACGCCGCTCGGAGATCCCATCGAGCTGGGAGCGCTGGGCGCCACCTACGGCCACGAGCGCCCCGTGGAGCGTCCGCTGCTCGTGGGCTCGGTGAAGACCAACGTGGGGCATCTGGAGAGCGCGGCTGGCATCGCGGGCCTGATGAAGCTCGTGGTCTCGCTTCAGCACGAGGCCATCCCTCCCCACCTGCACCTGAGCCACCCAAATCCCCGGGTCCCCTGGAGCGAGCTTCCGCTCGAGATCCCCACGACCTTGCGTCCCTGGCCCGCGGGCTCCGGGAAGCGCCTGGCCGGCGTGAGCGCCTTCGGCTTCAGTGGCACCAACGCGCACGTGGTGATCGAGGAGGCTCCGGCTCCGAAAGCCCGGGCCGTGGCCCCGCTAGGGAAGCGCACCGAGCAGCTGTTGGTGCTGTCAGCCGCTTCCGAGCCCGCGCTGCGCGCCCAGGCGGACCAGTATGCCCGGCACCTGGAGGCCCATCCCGACCAGGACCTGGGCGATCTCTGCTTCACCGCCAGCACCGGCCGCGCGCACCTGCCCTTCCGGCTCGGCGTACTTGGGAGCACCGCGGAGGCGCTGCGGTCGAAGCTGGAGGGGCTCGCTCAGGGTCGTCCCGTGGAGGGTTCGACGCAGGGGCGCACGCAGGCAGGCGCATCACCTCGGGTCGCCTTCCAGTTCCCCGACGGAGGCGCGGACTTCGCGAGCCTCGGGCGGGAGCTGTCCGCGGCCCAGCCTGTCTGCCGCGAGACCCTCGACACGTGCGACCGGGTGCTGCGCGAGGCGACCGGGCTGTCCCTGTTCGAGACACTTCAGCCCGCCTGCTTCGCCGTCGAGGTCGCGCTGGCGCGGCTGTGGTCTTCCTGGGGCGTCCACCCCTCCTTCGCACAGGGAGATGGCGTCGGTGAGTACGCCGCGGCATGCGTGGCGGGCATCTTCAGCGTCGAGGATGGCCTGCGGCTGGTCGCCGTGCGCTCCACGCTGGAGCCACGGGCGACCGGCCTCTCCTCGGATGCCCGCGTCCCCGAGCTCGCGCGCGTCGCGGCGGGCCTCTCCTTCCAGCCACCGACGCTTGGGCTCGTGCCCTCCGGCGCGGGCAGTCCCCTGGAGCACTGGTCCCGCTATCGCCCCAGCGCGGGGCTCGGGGCGCGGGGACGTGGAGCCCTGGAGCAACAGGGCGCAGGCGTCGTCCTCCAACTCAACCCCGGGTCCTGGCCGTCGCGACTTGAGCACCTGGCGGCGCTCTATTGCCAGGGTGCCCCCATTGACTGGGCTGCGTTCCATCGCGGCGAGGCACGCCGCAGGGTCGTCCTCCCCACCTACCCGTTCCAGCGCGAGCGAAGCTGGTTCCAGGAGCCCGCGCCCGCTGCCACGCACGGCTCCGCCGGAGCGGAGTCCGCGGCCGACCGGTTCCCGGCTCCTGAAGACCTCGTCTCTCGCCTGCCCGCGGACCTGTGCGAGCCCCTTGCCTCGACCGCGGGCCCCGCCGTGGATGACGGTCCCGTGGGCCAGGCGGAGGCGCTGTGCACGCGGTACATCGTCCGCGCCTTCGAGGTCCTGGGTGCGCGGCTGGAGGCCGGACAGTCGTTCACCTCGGAGTCCTGGGCGGAGCGACTGGGCGTCGTCGAGCGCCACCGCAGGCTGTTCACGCGGTTGCTCGAGATGCTCGTCGAGGACGGTGTCGTCGAGCGCGTGGGCCCGGAGTGGACGGTGCGTCGCTCCGTGGGGCTCGCCTCCCCCGAGGAGCTGCTCGGCTCGCTGCGCTCCCGCTTCCCCGCCACCGAGCCGGAGCTGGCCCTGCTCGAGCGCAGCGGCGCACGGCTGGGCGAGGTCCTCGCGGGTCGACAGGATCCGCTGGAGCTGCTCTTCCCGGGTGGGAGCCTGGAGCTGGCCTCGCGCATCTACGAGGCCTCCGACGGCGCGCGGCGGATGAACCGGCTGGTGCAGGCGGCGCTCGCCCCGCTCCTGGAGCGCGTGAGCGCGGACACCCCGCTGCGCGTGCTCGAGATTGGAGCGGGCACTGGCGGCACGACGGCCGCGCTCCTGCCGCATCTGCCCGCCTCGGTCACGGAGTACGTGGCCACGGACGTCTCCGCGCGCTTCGCCACGCGCACACACGAGCGGTTCCACGCGTATCCCTTCCTTCGCTACGCGCCGCTGGACATCGAGCGTCCTCCCGATGAGCAGGGCGTGGCGCTCCACGCGTTCGACCTGGTGGTGGCCTCCAACGTGCTGCATGCCACGGCCGAGCTGCGGCGGACGCTCGAGCACGCCCGGACGCTCCTGGCCCCGGGTGGCGTCCTCCTGCTCATCGAGGCCACCGCGCCGCGCCGCTGGCTCGACCTGACGTTTGGCATGACGCGGGGCTGGTGGCGGTTCAACGACGCCGCGCTGCGTCCCTCGCATCCGCTCCTCACGCCCCAGCGCTGGCAGGCCCTGCTCACGGAGGTCGGCTTCGCCAGCGTCGCCGGCACGCGCCCCGCGGGCAGCTCCCAGGTGCTGCTGGAGCAGACCCTGCTCTTCGCGCGCACCGCCCCCGGCGCCCGGCGCGATGCGGCTCCCGCCCGGCTCCAGGCAGGGCTCGCTCCTGGCGGCGCTGCACGCGTGGACGTCCCGGGTGGCGCCACCACGCCGCCGCCGGAGCACCTGCTGCGCACGCTCGCCGAGGTCCCCGCTCAGAAGCGACAGGCGGCGCTCTCCGCGCATGTCCGCGAGCAGGTGGCCTCGGTCCTGGGGCTCCGCTCCGCGAGCGCCATCGACACGCGACAGGGCCTCTTCGACATGGGCATGGATTCGCTCACGGCGCTGGAGCTGAAGAGCCGGCTCGAGCGCGGCACGGGTGCAGCCCTGTCCTCCACGCTGGCCATGGATCACCCGACGATCGCCGCGCTCACGGAGCACCTGTGGACCGACGTGCTCGCGGGCCAGTTGCCGGGAGATACCCGGAGCGCCCCGACGCAGCCGGCTCCCGCGCGGCACACGAAGGTGGCGGCCCCCTCGCGGGAGGAGCCCCCCATGGCCGCCGCGCTCCCCACGGACCTGGATGCCCTGCTCTCCCAGGTCGAGCAGACCTCCGAGCGCGACCTCACGCGACAGCTCAAGACCGGGCGGCGATCCACGACGGGCCCCGAGGGCGCACCACCCCCGGCGACACCGCGAAAGGGCGGGAGCGCGCCATGAGCCGTTCGCACCGTCTCGCCGCCATGTCGTCCGTCAAGCTCGCGTTCGCGGCCGAGCAGCTCCGGCCAGGGCTCGAGTTGCTCAACGCCACGCCCATCGCGATCGTCGGCATGGCCTGCCGCTTCCCCGGAGAGGCCAACACCCCCGAGGCCTTCTGGCAGGTCCTCCGCGACGGCGTGGACACCGTCACCGAGGTGCCCCGCGACCGCTGGGACATCGACGCGTGGTACTCGCCAGACCCGGACGTGCCGGGGCGGATGCACACCCGCAAGGGCGCGTTCCTCTCCACGCGCTCGGAGTTCGACGCGGACTTCTTCGGCATCTCGCCGCGCGAGGCCGCGAGCCTGGATCCCCAGCAGCGACTGCTGCTGGAGGTGAGCTGGGAGGCGCTCGAGCGCGCGGGGATGGCTCCGGACCGACTGAGCGGTTCGCTCACCGGCGTCTACGTGGGGCTCAGCACCGGGGACTACGCGCGGCTGCTGGACACGCGGCCCCCCGAGTCCTTCGACGCGTATGCGTTCTCCGGCACCGCGCACAGCATGGCCGCCGGGCGGCTGTCGTACCACCTGGGACTCCAGGGGCCGAGCGTCGCCCTGGACGCGGCGTGCGCTTCGTCGCTCGTCGCGGTGCACCTGGCCTGTCAGGCCCTTCGCGGCGGCGGGTGTGACCTGGCGCTGGCGGGCGGGGTGAACCGGCTGCTCTCCGCCCACTTCCACCTCAACTTCTCGCAGGGCCGGATGCTGGCGCCCGATGGGCGGTGCAAGACCTTCGACGCCTCGGCGGATGGCTACGTGCGCGGCGAGGGCGCGGGCATCGTCGTCCTGAAGCGGCTCGCGGACGCGCTGAGGGATCAGGACCCCATCGTCGCGGTCATCCGCGGCTCCGCTGTGAACCAGGACGGACGCAGCAGCGGCCTGACGGTGCCCAACGGCCCCGCCCAGCAGGCCGTCATCCGGCAGGCCCTCCAGAGCGCCGGCGTGAACCCGGAGCAGGTGGACTACGTGGAGGCCCACGGCACGGGCACCTCCCTGGGGGATCCGATCGAGCTCGGGGCGCTGGGGGCCGCCTTCGGCCCGCGTCCCCCCGAGCAGCCGCTGCTCGTGGGCTCGGTCAAGACGAACATCGGACACCTCGAGGCCGCCGCTGGCATCGCGGGGCTGATCAAGGTCGCGCTCGCGCTCCAGCACGGGGAGCTCCCCGCGCACCTGCACCTGCGTCAGCCCAACCCGCACGTCCCCTGGGACAAGCTCCCCATCCGGATACCGACGCGGCACCAGCCGTGGCCCACGTCCCACGGGCGCCGCATCGCGGGGGTCAGCGCCTTCGGCTTCAGCGGCACCAACGCCCACGTGCTGCTGGAGCGCGCTCCCGACGCCGAGCCCGCCCCCCAGGACGAGGAGCAGGACCGCCCGGTGGAGCGTCCCCTCCACCTGCTCGCGCTGTCGGCGCGCAGCGCGCCCGCGCTCCAGCAGCTCGCCGCGCGCTTCGCGGGCCAGCTTCGAGCGGAACCGTCGCTGCCCCCGGGCGACGTCTGCTTCAGCGCGAACACCGGACGCGCGAGGCTTCCCCACCGGCTCTGCGCGGTCGCGGGCACGGGTGAGGCGCTGGCCGACCAGCTCGACGGAATGGCCAGGGGCGCAGGCTCCGCGCTCCTCACCGGACAGGCCCTGGCGGAACCGCCCGAGGTGGCCTTCCTCTTCACCGGCCAGGGCTCCCAGCACCCCGACATGGGCCGCGCGCTGTACGAGACCCAGCCCCTCTTCCGCGAGCGCCTGGAGCAGTGCGACGCGCTGCTGCGCCCCTACCTCGAGCGCCCCCTGCTCGACGTGCTGTACCACGCGCCCGACGCACAGCCGCTGCTGCACCAGACGGCCTATACGCAGCCGGCCCTCTTCGCGCTCGAGTACGCGCTCGCGGAGCTGTGGCGCTCCTGGGGCATCGTGCCCGGGGCGGTGCTGGGTCACAGCGTCGGTGAGTACGCGGCGGCCTGCGTGGCGGGGGTGTTCAGCCTCGACGACGGGCTGAAGCTGATCGCCGAGCGCGGGCGCCTGATGCAGGAGCTGCCCGAGCGCGGGACCATGGCCGCCGTCTCGGCGACCCCGGCGCGCGTGGAGGCAGCGCTCGGAGCGGACCGGGACGCGTGTGCCATCGCCGCGCTCAACGGTCCGGAGAGCGTGGTCATCTCCGGGAGCGAGCGCGCCGTCGAGGCCGTGCTCGCGCGGCTCACGGCGCAGGGCGTCCGCTCCGCGCGCTTGCAGGTCTCGCACGCGTTCCACTCGCCCCTGATGGAGCCGATGCTGCCCGCGTTCGAGCGCGTGCTGCGCACCGCGACGCTGTCTCCGCCGGGGCTGGAGCTGATCTCCAACGTAGCTGGAGCGGTGGCCTCGGACGAGGTCACGACGGCCGCGTACTGGTGCCGTCACGTGCGACAGCCGGTGCGGTTCGCCGAAGGCATCCAGGCCCTGGTCCAGCGCGGGTTCCGGGTGTTCGTCGAGTTGGGGCCGAAGCCGACGCTTTCGAGCCTGGGGCGGCTGTGCGCGCCCGATCCGGACCTGCTCTGGCTGGCCAGCCTGCGGGGCCGTGACGACTGGCGGACCCTGCTGGAGAGCCTCGGCACCCTGTACGTGCGCGGTGCGCCGGTGGACTGGGAGGGGTTCGACCAGGGCTACTCCCGCCGCAAGCGCGTCCTGCCCACCTACCCGTTCCAGCAGAAGTCCTTCTGGTTCGAGGCGCCCGACGGCGGCCCGGCCCACGCTCGACCTTCGCGCGACGATGGGCGACCGGCGGGACACACGCCGCTGACCTCGCTGCTCGAAACCGGCGATGTGCGTGGCCTCGCCGAGCAGCTCCGCCGCGGCGGCGCGCTCAATGGCCCGGCGCTGGAGACGCTGCCGCAAGTCGCGGAGGCGCTCGTGCGCGAGCACCAGCGGCAGCGGGCGGAGGCGGAGGTGGCGTCGACGCTGTACCGCGTCTCCTGGAGCCCCGCGCCGCGCGGTGGGGTCGCGCCCGCACGGCACGCGGGCGAGTGGTTGATCCTCGCCGACCGCGGCGGCCTGGGCCACGCGTTGGCGTCCCGGCTGGAGGCGCGTGGGGAGCGCTGCCTGATCGCCACCACCGAGGAGCTGCTGGGGCCCTCACCCCATGCGCCGGACCTGGCTGATCCCGCCGCGCTCACGCGGCTGGTCGAGGGGCTCGGGGTTCCGGGCAAGCCACCGCTCGCGGGCATCGTCTATCTGTGGGCACTGGACGCTCCCGACCCGGAGGGACTGGAGGCCGACACGTTCGACCCGGCACAGCGCGCGACGTGTGACGGGCTGCTGTGGCTGCTCCAGGCGCTCGGAGGGTGGACCCAGGCCGCGCAACCGCCGCTCTGGTGCGTGACTCGCGGCGTACATGCAGTGGGCGACGAGCCCGGCCCTCGCGCCGTGGCCCAGGCCCCGCTGTGGGGCCTCGCGGGAGTGGCCAGCACCGAGCACCCGGAGCTGCGGGTGCGTCTGGTCGATGTGGGCTCCGACGCCCACGAGGAGGTCTCCGCGTGGCTCGAAGCCGAGCTGCGATCACCGGATGACGAGGATCGCCTCGCGCTGCGGCGCGGACACCGTTACGCGGCCCGGCTGGAACCGCTCCCGTCCGAGGCCCCGCCCCCGCCTGCCTTCGAGGCCCAGGCCAGCTACCTGATCACCGGTGGGCTGGGAGGCGTCGGGCTCGCCGTGGCGGGGTGGCTGGTGCGGCAGGGGGCACGGCACCTGGTCCTCATGAGCCGCTCCGGCGTCGCCACGAAGGCGGCGCGCGAGGCCGTGGAGGCCCTGGAGCGCGCGGGGGCCCAGGTCCTCGTCGTCCAGGGCGATGTCTCGCGACCCGAGGATGTCACCGGCGTGCTCGCGGCGCTGAAGGCGCGACTCCCGTCGCTGCGCGGGGTCGTGCATGCCGCGGCCGTCCTCGATGACGGGACGCTGCGACAGCAGACGCCCGAGCGCTTCCAGCGGGTGCGGCGCCCGAAGGCCGACGGCGCCTGGAACCTGCACCTCGCCACGCGCCATGAGGCGCTGGACTTCTTCATCTGCTTCTCCTCCGCGGCGGCCCTCCTCGGCGCCCCTGGACAGGCGAACTACGCGGCCGCCAATGCCTTCCTGGACGCCCTGGCGCGCTACCGGCGCGGGCTCGGACTGCCAGCGCTGACCATCGGCTGGGGCCCCTGGAAGGACCTGGGGATGGCCGCGGGGTTGGATGCGCACAGCCGCCAGCGGTTGGCGGACGAGGGGTTCGGCGCGCTCGAGACGGAGCAGGGGCTGCGGGCGTTCGGCGCGCTGCTGTCCTCGCGCGTGCCTGACGTCGCCGTGCTGCCCATCGACTGGAGCACCTTCGCCGCGCATGCACGGCCACGGATGCCCCTGCTGCGAAAGCTCGTCGAGGGAGCGGCCCTCGGCGCAGCCTCCACGGAGCCGTCCTGGGCACAGCGCTGGGAGGCGACCCCCGCGACCGAGCGCCCGGGCTTCCTGCGCGCGTACGTGCAGGAGCAGGTGGCTCGCATCCTGCGGTGGGATCCCACACAGCCCATGGACGCGCAGCGAGGCTTCGCGGAGATGGGCATGGACTCGCTCATGGCCGTGGAGCTGCGCAACCGGCTCCAGCGGGACGTGGGCCAGCCGCTGTCCGCGGCGCTCATCTTCAACTACCCGCGCATCGAGGCCCTGGCGCAGCACCTCCAGGACGTCCTGCTCGCGACCGGAAGCGGCCCGGAGGCCCCTCTCGGCGACGAGCCCCCCACGCTCTCTCCGGAAGAGCTCATCGCGCGCATCGCCAGCAAGTACCAGACGCACGGCTAGAGGAACCCCATGGGTCAAGACTCCACGCGCGCACAGCAGAAGGCCCTGGAGCAGGCGCTCTTCGTCATCGAGAAGCTCGAGGCCAACGCGCGCGCTCGCAGCGAGCCCATCGCCATCGTGGGCATGGGCTGCCGCTTCCCCGGCGCGGACGACCCCGAGTCCTTCTGGCGGCTGCTGCACCAGGGCCGGGAGGCCGTGGGCCCCATCCCCGCCGACCGCTGGGACGTGGACGCGTACTTCGACCCCGACCCGGAACGTCCAGGGAAGATGTACACGCGGTCCGGCTCCTTCCTGAAGGACGTGGATCAATTCGACCCGCTCTTCTTCGGCATCTCCCCCCGGGAGGCCGCGAGCCTGGATCCGCAGCAGCGCTTGCTGCTGGAGGTGTGCTGGGAGGCGCTCGAGGGCGCGGCCCAGGTCCCCAGCCGCCTCGCGGGCAACCGGGTGGGGACCTTCGTCAGCATCGGCCAGAGCGACTATTCGCTGTTCCAGCTCCTCTCGTCGGACCCCACCCGGATCACCGCCTGGGCGGGGACCGGGAGCGGGCTGAGCTTCGCGGCCGGACGGCTGTCCCACACCCTGGGACTCCACGGTCCGAGCCTGGTGGTGGACACCGCCTGCTCGTCGTCGCTGGTGGCCGTCCACCTGGCCATCCAGAGCCTGCGCAGCGGCGAGTGCAGGATGGCGCTCGCGGGCGGCGTGCAGCTCGTCCTGTCTCCGGAGGTGATGCTGTTCCTGAGCCGGGCCCGCGCGCTGTCGCCTGACGGCCGGTGCAAGACGTTCGATGCCTCGGCGGATGGCTACGGACGCGGCGAGGGCTGCGGCGTGGTGGTGCTCAAGCGGCTGTCGGACGCGCTCCAGGACGAGGATGAGATCCTGGCGGTGATCCGCGGCTCCGCCGTGAACCACGACGGGCCCAGCAGCGGGCTCACGGTGCCCAACGGGCTGGCCCAGCAGGCGTTGATCCGTCAGGCGCTGGAGAGCGCCCGGGTCCGCCCCGGCGAGGTGGGTTACGTGGAAGCCCACGGCACCGGCACGCGGCTGGGGGACCCCATCGAGTTCGAGGCCCTGGGCGCAGTCTTCGGCCCGGCGCGCCCCCCGGATCAGCCGCTCTGGGTGGGCTCGGTGAAGACCAACATCGGCCACCTGGAGCCCGCGGCCGGCATCGCCAGCCTGATCAAGGTCGCCCTGGCGCTGCGCCACGCGGAGATTCCCCCGCACCCGAGCTTCGAGCGTCCGAGCGAACACATCGACTGGGGACGGTTCCCGCTCAAGGTGCCCACGGCGCCCATCCCGTGGGAGACGGTCGGCAAGCGGATCGCCGGGGTCAGCGCCTTCGGACTGAGTGGAACCAACGCGCACCTGGTGCTCGAGGAGGCACCAGCGCGGCCCGCGCGCGCGGCCCAGCCTCAACGCCCCTCCCTGTTGATGTTGTCGGCGCGGAGTCCGGAGGCCCTGGAACAGCTCTCGGCTCGCTTCCAACGCCACCTGACCGCGCACCCGGAGCTCTCCGCGCACGATGTCTGCTACAGCGCGTGCACGGGACGCCCCCACTTCCCCCACCGCCTCGCCGTCGTTGGCGCTTCCGCGATGGAGCTGGCCCAGGCGCTCGCACGGCATGCCTCGCGCGGCGACGGCTCCGCGGCCGGGCAGGACGCGTCCCGACGACACTTGTCCGAGCTGGGCGCGAGGTACGAGCGCGGACAGGAGGTCTCCTGGGCCTCCGCGCAGGGCGAGACGAAGGGCCGGCGGATCCCGCTCCCCACCTACCCCTTCCAGCGCATGCGGTACTGGTGCGATCCGCCCACGCGGTCCGCGACACCTCCCGTCGCTCGTGCGTCCAGCGGGGCGTCCGTCATTCCTGGCCGGCGCGTGCACTCGCCGTTGATCGGCCAGACCCTGTTCGAGAGCGGCATCGGCGTGGCGGCGCTGCCCTTCCTCCAGGACCACGTCGTCTTTGGCGAGGTCACGGTCCCTGGCGCCAGCCACCTGACCCACGTGCTCGCCGTCTCGGAGCAGGTGCACGGCGGGCAGGGCAGCGTGCTCGAGAATGTCTCCTTTCCCCAGGCCCTCGTCCTGCCCGAAGGCACGAGCCTCGAGTTGCAGGTCGTGCTGAGTCCCGAGGGAGCCGGGAAGGACTCTTTCACCGTCCTCACGCTCGATCCCGACGCGGCCGGCGCGCGTGTGGAGTGGACCTCGCACGCGACGGGCGGGGTCCGGTCGGCCAGCGCACGGGACGCCGAGGGGACCGCGCTCGAACGCCTTCCGCTCGGGGCACTCCGCGCGGGCTTCACGGAAGCCCTCGATGCCAGCTCGTTCTTCCGGTCCATCAGCCGCCGTGGGATCGACCTGGGGCCCGCCTTCCAATGGCACCAGGAGCTGTGGCGGCGCGAGGCGGAGGCCCTCAGCCGGATGGAGGTGCCCGAGTCCCTGACGCGTGACGAGCGGTATCCGCTCCACCCGGCCCTCCTGGACTCCTGCTTCCAGCTCCTGCTGGCGGCGCTGCCACCGGACGACTCCGGCGAGCTCCCGACGTTCGTTCCCTTCAGCATCGAGCGCCTCCGCCTCCACGCCCGCCCCGCGCGCTTCCCCCTCTGGTGCCACGTGCGGCTGCGCCGGACGGAGGGCGGATCGGAGGACACGCTGCTCGGCGACCTCCGCCTCATGGACGCGCAGGGCCAGGAGGTCGCCGACGTGGAGGGCTTCGTCGGACGCCGGGTGAGCCCCGAGCTGCTGCACGGGCTCCAGGGCCGGGAGCGTGACTGGCTCCAGGAGCTGACCTGGGAGCCCGTGGCGCCGTCACCGCGACCGACCTCCCTTCGCGAGCCCGGCCGCTGGGTGCTCCTCGCGGATCAGGGCGGTGTCGGCCTCCGGCTCGCGGATGCGCTGCGGGCGCGGGGTGGGTCGTGCGTGCTGCTCTTTGACTCCGCGGGCGCTCACGCCGAGGGGCCCGATCGACATGTGCTCGACCTTTCAGAGCCCCAGGCAGCCGGCCAGCTCCTGCGGCGCCTCCTGAGCGAGACCCCGGTGAGGGGCGTCGTCCACCTCTGGAGCCTGGATGCCCACGTCGACGAGATGACCTCGATCGACACCCTGCGCGCGCTGCACCTGCGCACCTGCGGGAGCGTGCTCCAGTTGCTGCGCCTCCTGGTCGCGGGAGAGGGTCCCCCCCTGCCGAAGCTGTGGCTGGGCACGTGCGGCGCGCAGCCCGTGGGCACCATGGAGGCGCCCGTGGAGCCGGCCCAGGCCTCCGTGTGGGGACTCGGACGCGTCCTCTCCCTTGAGCATCCTGACCTGCGGTGCTCGCTCTTCGACCTGGGCCCCACACGCGCCGAGGAGGACCTGACCGCGCTGGCGCTGGCGCTCGTGGACCAGGACGAAGCAGGTCCGCTCGCCCTGCGCCAGGGCAAGCGCTACGTGGCCCGGCTCTCGCCCGTCGCCACTGCCACCACCGCGCGGACCGTGGAGCTTCGCCCGGAGGCGGGATACCTCATCACGGGCGGCCTGGGCGCGCTGGGGCTGCATGTCGCGCGCTGGCTGGTGGAGCGCGGCGCCCGACACCTGGCGTTGGTGGGCCGTCGTGCCTCGACGCCTTCGGCGGAGCAGCAGCAGGCGCTCGATGCGCTCGCGGTGGCGGGCGCCACCGTGCGGCTCTTCGACGCGGACATCTCCCGACCGGACGCCACGCAGGACCTCTTCACCCGACTGGCGACATCCTTCCCGGCGCTGCGCGGGGTCGTGCATGCCGCTGGCGTCAACGACGACGGCGTGTTGCTGCACCTGCCTTGGGAGCGCTTCGAGCGCGCGCTGGCCCCCAAGGTGATGGGGAGCTGGCTGCTGCACACCGCGACGCGGTCGATGCCGCTCGACTTCTTCGCCTGCTTCTCGTCGGCGGCCTCGCTCCTGGGCAACGCCGGCCAGGGCAACTACGCGGCGGCGAACGCCTTCCTCGATGGCCTCGTGGCCTACCGCCGTTCGCTCGGGCTGCCGGGGCTCGGCATCAACTGGGGGCCCTGGGCCGGCGCGGGCATGGCCGCGAACCTGGGCGTCCGCGACCGCGCCCGCTGGGAGCACCTGGGCATCCGCGCCCTGACGCCCACCGAAGGCATGCGCGCCTTCGAGGTGCTGCTCGCGTCGGAGCGAGCCCAGGTCGCGGTGCTGCCTCGCCAGCGGCGCCCGGCGCAGGTGCCGCGCGGCACCGCCTCGTCGCAGCCGACGCGAACGCTCGAAGCACAGCTCGCGGGCCTCGCGCCGCAGGAGGCGGAGCGGGAGCTGATGGAGGTGCTCCAGGCCGAAGCGGCGCGGGTGCTCGCGCTGTCGCCGGGCCAGGCCGCGCCCACGGACCAGAGCCTCTTCGAGCTGGGCCTGGATTCGCTGATGGCGCTCGAGCTGCGCAACCACCTCCAGGCCCGCGCCGGCAAGCCGCTCTCCTCCACCCTGCTCTTCGATCACCCGTCCCTCGACGAGCTGATGACCCACTTGAAGGAGCGGCTCCTCACGCCGGAGCCCAGGGCCGCTCCTCCGCCGGCTTCGAGAGCCCCTGCCGCGCCGCGAGAGGACGTCACGCGGCTCTCCGAGGCGGAGCTGGAGGCCGTCCTCCTCAAGAAGCTCGCGTCGCTGGAGCGAAAGAGATGAGTCGTCCGTGAACGCCCCTTCCCCCTTGCTGAAGGCCTATCTGGCCATCGAGGAGCTCGAGGCCCGGCTCGCCGCTGTCGAGCAGGCCCGGCGCGAGCCCATCGCCCTGGTGGGCATCGGCTGCCGCTTCCCCGGCGGCGCGGTGGATCCCGCCTCGTTCTGGGAGCTGCTCCGCGACGGGCGCGACGCGACGTCCGAGGTGCCCGCGGATCGCTGGCGCATCGACGACTACTTCGACGCGGACCCCGACGCGCCGGGGAAGATGTACACGCGCCGGGGCGCGTTCCTCGACCGGGTGGACGCGTTCGACGCCGCGTTCTTCGGCATCTCGCCCCGTGAGGCGGCGAGCATGGATCCACAGCAGCGGCTCCTGCTGGAGGTGGCGTGGGAGGCGCTCGAGCACGCGGGCATCGCGCCGGACCGGCTCTCGGGCACCCGGACCGGGGTCTACGTGGGGTTGATGGCCACGGACTACACCCGGCTCCAGGCGCAGCAGGTGGCGACCGTGGCGCTCGACCCCTACGGGGGCACGGGCACGGAGCTGAGCTTCCCCGCGGGCCGGCTCTCGTACCACCTGGGGCTCCAGGGACCGAGCATGGTGGTGGCCACGGCGTGCTCCAGCTCGCTGGTGTCGGTGCACCTGGCCTGTCAGGCGCTGCGCGCCGGCGAGTGCGACCTCGCGCTGGCCGGCGGCGTCAACCTCATGCTGTCGCCGGACATCTCCCTGCTGCTCTCCCGGATGCGGGCCCTGTCCGCGGATGGGCGGTGCAGGACCTTCGACGCGTCGGCGGACGGCTATGGCCGTGGCGAGGGCTGCGGCGTGGTGGTGCTCAAGCGCCTCTCGGACGCGGTGGCCGCCCGCGATCCAATCCTGGCGGTGATCCGCGGCTCGGCGGTGAACCATGACGGACGGAGCGCCGGGCTGACGGTGCCCAGCGGCCCCGCCCAGGAGCGCGTGCTCCGGCAGGCGCTGGACGCCGCGGGGCTCGGCCCCACCGAGGTCGACTACGTCGAGGCGCACGGGACGGGCACGTCGTTGGGTGACCCCATCGAGGTCCGGGTCCTGGCGGACGTGCTGTGCTCCGGGCGCGACGCGGCGCAGCCCCTGCTGCTCGGCTCGGTGAAGACGAACGTCGGGCACCTCGAGGCGGCGGCGGGCATCGCGGGGTTGATCAAGGTCGTCCTCTCCCTGCGGCACGGCGAGCTCCCCGCGCACCTGCACCTCCAACAGCCCAACCCGCACATCCCCTGGGACACGCTCCCGCTGCGCGTCCCCGTCCAGCGCACGGCCTGGCCCCAGCGGGACCGGCCCCGCACCGCCGCCGTGGCGTCGTTCGGCATGAGCGGCATCAACGCGCACGTCCTCGTGGAGGAGGCGCCAGCCCCCGCGCCCCGGCCTCCCGCCCCCGAGCGGCCGTACCACCTGCTGACGCTGTCGGCGCACTCCGAGGAGGGGCTGCGGCAGCTTGCGGACCGCTACGCGCGGCACCTGGCCTCGCCCAACCACCCGCTGGGGGAGGTGGCCTCCACCACCCGGACCGGCCGCGCGCATCTGCCGCAGCGCCTGGCGCTCGTCGCGGCATCCCGCGAGGAGGCGGCACGAAAGCTCGCGGACATCGCGACGGGAGCCCTTCCACCGGACGCACGTGCCCGGCGCACGTCGAGCGCCGACCGCCCGAAGATCGCCTTCCTGTTCACGGGTCAGGGCGCCCAGTACCCGGGGATGGGCCGACAGCTGTACGAGACGCAGCCCACCTTCCGGGACGCCCTGGAGCGCTGCGCGGGGCTGCTGGAGGGACAGCTCGGGCGCTCGCTGCTGGAGGTGCTCTTCCCCGTGAACGGTGCGCGCGCGCCGCTGGATGACACGCGCTTCACGCAGCCGGCCCTGTTCGCCTTCGAGTATGCGCTGGCGGAGCTGTGGCGCTCCTGGGGCGTGGTCCCTTCGGCCGTGCTCGGACACAGCGTCGGTGAGTACGTCGCCGCCTGCGTGGCGGGCGTCTTCTCGCTGGAGGACGGCCTGCGGCTCATCGCCGGGCGGGCGCGGCTGATGGGGGAGCTGCCACGCGACGGAGAGATGGTGTCGGTGCAGGCCTCCGTGGAGGAGCTGACGCCGAGGCTCGCCCCGCATGCGCACGCCGTCTCCATCGCCGCCATCAACGGCCCTCGCAGCGTGGTGGTCTCGGGAGAGCGCGAGGTGGTGCGCGCGCTCGCGGCGCAGTGGGAGTCCGAGGGCGTGCGCACCCGGCGCCTGGAGGTCTCCCATGCCTTCCACTCACCGCGACAGGAGCCGATCCTGCGGGAGCTCCGGCGACTCGCGGCCCAGGTCTCCTTGTCGGCGCCGCGGCTGCGGCTCGTCTCCAACCTGACCGGAGCGCTGGCGGGCCAGGAGCTCACCTCTCCGGACTACTGGGCACGCCACGCCCGCGAGGCCGTTCAGTTCGCCGCCGGTGTCCGGACGCTGCACCAGCAGGGCTGCCGCGTCTTCGTGGAGCTGGGCCCGGCGCCCGTGCTCGCAGGGCTGGGCGCAGGCTGCCTGGACGATGCCACCGTCGCGTGGCTGCCCTCCGTGAACCCGAAGCGTCCGGACTGGCAACAACTGCTGGAGAGCGTGGCGGAGCTCTACGTCCGGGGCGCGCCCCTCGACTGGGCTGGCTTCGAGCAGGATCCCGCGCCCCGCCGGGTGGCGCTGCCCACCTATCCCTTCCAACGGCAGCGCTACTGGCTCTGCCCTTCCGTGGGGGCCACCCGGAGCGCCCCGACGGACGGCGCCGGGGCTGCCTCGCAGGTCGTGCGGCTGCTCGAAGCAGGGGACGTCGCGCGGCTGGCGCGCATGGTCGAGGCGGATCAGGTCCTCGCTCCCGAGGAGCGCGGCCTGCTGCCCAGGGTCCTCGAAGCCCTGGTCGCGAAGCACCGCGAACAGCGCTCCGCGCCGGCCTTCCAGGACTGGCTGTACGAGGTGCGCTGGAAGCTCCAGGCGCTCCCGGGGACGCTGCCGCCCCCCGACTTCCTCCCGCCCATCGAGGAGCTGCGAGCGCGACTGGGCGCACAGGTGTCCACGCTCCTGGCGCAGCCGGAGATCGCGCCCTACGAGTCCGGGCTGCGAGCGCTGGAGTCGCTGAGCGCCGTCCTCATCAGCGAAGCCCTGCGCAAGCTGAGCTGGCAGCCAGCCGCTGACGTTCCGGTTCCCGCGGCGGCCCTGGCGGAGCGGCTGGGAGTGATCCCCGCCCAGCGCCGCCTCTTCGAGCGCTTGATCGACATCCTCGCCGAGGAGGGCCCCCTGCCCTCGCGCTCCGACGCGCGCGAGCAGCTCGAAGCCACAGCGTCACGGCACCCCTCGGTGGGGGCTGAGCTGGACCTGCTCAGGCGCTGCGGAACCCAGTTGGCGGAGGTGCTCCAGGGACGCGTCGATCCCCTGCACCTGCTGTTCCCCGGAGGCGACTCGCGCCAGTTGGCGGAGCTGTATCGGAAGACCCCTGCCTCGCGGACGATCCACGCGCTGGTGCAGGGTGCGCTCACCGCGGCGCTCGAACGGCTGCCCCCGGGACGCAAGCTGCGGATCCTCGAAGTGGGCGCGGGCACCGGCGCGACGACCTCCTACGTGCTGCCGCTGCTGCCCGCGGACCGCAGCGAGTACACGTTCACGGATCTGTCGCCGCTCCTGACCGCGCGGGCCTCGGAGGAGTTCGCGGCGTATCCATTCGTGCGCTACCAGGCGCTGGACCTGGAGAAGGAGCCATCGGCCCAGGGACTCGACGCGGGCGGCTACGACCTGGTGCTCGCCTCCAACGTCCTGCACGCCACGCGAGACCTCCGCGAGTCCCTGCGCCACGTGCGCACGCTGCTGAGCCCGGGAGGTCTGCTGGTGGCGCTCGAAGCCACCGAGCCGACGCGGTGGATCGACCTGACCTTCGGCCTCACCGGCGGCTGGAACGGCTTCGTCGACACCGACCTGCGCTCGCGCCACCCGCTGCTCTCCTCCGAGCAGTGGTGCAAGGTCCTGCGCGAGTGTGGGTTCTCCGAGGCTGCGGCGCTCCCCCTGGAGCACGAAGGTCTCGCCGTCCTCTCCAGGCAGGCGGCGCTCCTGGCCCGGGCCGACGCGCGGGTGGATTCAACGGTGACGCCACGGCGGCGCTGGCTGCTGTTGGTGGAGGAGGGCCCGCTCGGAGAGAACCTGGCGGCGCGGCTGCGGCAGCACGGCGACGCGTGCCTGTTCGCGCGTCCCGGTGAGCGCTTCGAGCAGGTGGCGCCAGACGTGTTCCGCGTGGACCCCACCCGTCCCGCGGACCTGCGGCGCCTCATCGAGCTCGCCCGGACAGGCCGGCCTGGCGAAGCGTCGCCCACGCCGCTGGCGGGCGTGGTGCATCTCTGGAGCCTGGAGGTCGCTTCCGTCGCGACCCTGGATGCGGCCTCGCTCGACGCGGCGGCGACCCGGTCGTTTGCGAGCACCCTGCATCTGGTGCAGGCCCTGGCTGCCCTGCGTGAGGGGACACCGCCCGCGCTGTGGCTGGTGACTCGCGGCGCGGTCCCGGCGGGCCCGTCGACGGACGTCCCGGGGCTGGCGCAATCCCCCCTCTGGGCGCTGGGCCGAGCCATCGCGCTCGAACACCCGGAGCTGCGCTGCACCCGCGTCGACCTGCGGCCGGGCGAAGCGCCTCCGGAGGAGGACGCCCAGGCGCTGTTCGACGAGCTCTTCTCGGTCCAGGACGAGGACCAGGTGGCCCGCCGCGCCGAGGGACGCTACGTGTCCCGGTTGTCCCGCCACGCCCTCGCGCCGGCCGCGACCGTGCGCTTCCGCGAGGACGCCACGTATCTCATCACGGGCGGACTGGGTGGGCTGGGGCCACTCGTGGCGCGGTGGATGGCGGAGCGCGGGGCACGGCACCTGGTGCTCGTCGGGCGCCGCGCCACCGGCCCCGAGGCGGACGCGGCCGTGGCGGCGCTGGCGCTCGCGGGCGCGCAGGCGCACCTCCTCCAGGCCGACATCTCCCGCGAGGAGGAGGTCCGCCGCGTGCTGGAGCACGTCCGGACGAACCTCCCCCCGCTGCGCGGCGTGATGCACGCGGCCGGCGTGCTCGACAACGGGCTCTTGAGCCAGCTCACCTGGGAGCGCTTCGCCCAGGTGCTCGCGCCCAAGGTCCGGGGCGCCTGGCACCTGCACGCGCTCACGCGCGAGCTGCCCCTGGACTGCTTCGTGCTGTTCTCCGCGTCGGCGGCCCTGCTGGCCAATCCCGGCCAGGGCAACCACGGCGCCGCCAACACCTTCCTCGACATGCTGGCCTGGCACCGGCGCGCACTGGGACTGCCAGCGCTGAGCATCAACTGGGGCGGCTGGTCCGAAGTGGGCGCCGCGTCCTCGGCCGAAGCGGTGGCGCTGTTGCGCAAGAAGGGGCTGGGGATGATTCCGCCAGCACAGGGGCTCGCCGTGCTGGAGCGGCTGTTCTCGTGCCCCGTGCCCCAGGTG
The DNA here is from genome assembly GCF_041903675.1 of Corallococcus sp. RDP092CA. Lineage (NCBI taxonomy): Bacteria > Pseudomonadati > Myxococcota > Myxococcia > Myxococcales > Myxococcaceae > Corallococcus > Corallococcus sp. RDP092CA. The sequence continues at coordinate 41,420 of NZ_JAYESI010000028.1, forward strand.
GGCGTGGTGCCCGTGGACTGGCGGAAGTTCATCGAGGGCGCGGGCCGGCTGCCGCTGATCCGTGACTTCGCGGAGCTGGCGCCCGCCCCCGTGGGAGCACCGGTCGGGCTCCTCGAGCAGCTCCAGTCCGCTCCGCCGCACCGCCGACGCACGCTCCTCGCGGAGCACGTCCGCGGACAGCTCGCCCACGTCCTGGGCCTGGAGAGCCACCGGGTGGTTGCCGCGGATACGGGCTTCTTCGACCTCGGGATGGACTCGCTCACGTCGCTGGAGTTGCGCAACCGCCTCCAGCGCGGCCTGGGCCAGCCGCTGCCAGCGACGCTGACCCTGGACTACCCGACGCTCGACGCGTTGACGGACTTCCTGGCGTCGCTGCCTGGCGCTCCTGGGGCCGTGGCGAAGCCCCCGCCCGAGGAGCGACGTGAGGCGCATGCCGCCCCGGAGCCCGGCCCCCGGCTCGAGGTGGAGGCGCTCTCCGAGGAAGAAGCCGAGGCGTTGCTCTTGAAGCAGTTGGAGACGTTGCGGTTCTGACGCGAGCCCCGGGACGAATGAGGTCGGAGGACATGGTCGAACGAGCCAAGAAGAGCGGTGCGCTGTCTCCCGTGAAGCGGGCGCTGGGCGCCCTGGAGGACATGCGCGCGAAGCTCGACGCCGTCGAAGCGGCACGCCGCGAGCCCATCGCCATCATCGGCATGGGCTGCCGCTTCCCGGGCGGGGCGCGCTCTCCCGAGGCGTACTGGCGCCTGCTGCGCGACGGGGTCGACGCCATCACCGAGGTCCCCCCGGAGCGCTGGGACGCCGAGGCCTGGTACGACCCGGATCCGGAGACGCCGGGAAGAATCTCCACCCGCTTCGGCGGCTTCGTCGACGGCATCCAGGACTTCGACGCCCCGTTCTTCGGCGTCTCCCTGCGGGAGGCGCGGAGCCTGGATCCCCAGCAGCGCCTGCTGTTGGAGGTGACGTGGGAAGCGCTGGAGGACGCGGGCGTGCCGCCGGACTCGCTGGCGGGCAGCGCCACGGGCGTCTTCGTCGGCATTGGCGGCACTGACTACGGACAGCTGCTGCTGGCGCGCGGCCCTGAGGAGCTCGACGCGTACCTGGGCACCGGCAATGCGCACGCGGTCGCTTCGGGCCGGCTCTCGTACTGGCTCGGCTTGCAGGGGCCCAGCCTCTCCGTGGACACCGCGTGCTCCTCCTCGCTCGTCGCGGTGCACCTGGCCTGTCAGAGCCTGCGCGCGGGCGAGTGCCGGATGGCGCTCGTGGGCGGGGCGAGCCTTCAGCTCCTGCCGGAGTTCTCCGTCAACTTCTCCAAGGCCCGGATGCTGGCACCGGACGGGCGCTGCAAGACCTTCGACGCCGCGGCCGATGGCTACGTCCGCTCCGAGGGCTGCGGCGTCATCATCTGCAAGCGACTGTCCGATGCCCGGGCGGACGGAGACACCATCCTCGCGATCATCCGAGGCTCGGCGGTGAACCAGGACGGACGCAGCAGCGGGTTGACGGTCCCCAACGGGCCCGCCCAGCAGGCCGTCATCCGCAAGGCGCTCGAGAACGCGGCGGTCCCGGCCACGGCGGTGTCCTACGTGGAGGCGCACGGCACAGGCACCTCGCTGGGCGATCCCATCGAGGTGCAGGCGCTGGCCTCCGTCTTCGCGGAGCGCCCTCGCGAGGAGCCGCTGTGGGTGGGCTCGGTGAAGACCAACCTCGGACACCTGGAGGCCGCGGCCGGGATGGCGGGGCTCCTCAAGGTGGTGCTCGCGCTGCGGCACCGCGAGCTTCCTCCGCACCTGCACCTCCATCGCCCCAATCCCCTCATCGGCGCGTGGGAGCAACTGCCCCTGACGGTGCCGACCCGGCTCACGCCCTGGCGCGCCGGTGACGGCCCGCGCGTGGCCGGGGTGAGCGCCTTCGGGTTCAGCGGAACCAATGCCCACGTGGTGCTCGCGGAGGCCGGCTCGACGGAGACGCCCGCGCCGGAGGACGCGTCGCGCCCCCTCCACCTGCTGACCCTCTCCGCCCGCTCCGACGAGGCGCTCAGCGCCCTGGCGGACCGTTACGCGCGCCACCTGGACGCGCACCCCGAGCAGTCCCTGGCCGACGTGTGCTTCTCCGCCAACACGGGCCGCGCGCGCCTGTCCCACCGCGCGGCGCTGACAGCCGCGTCGCCGGCGGAAGCGCGGGAGCAGCTCGCCGCGCTCGCCCGGGGGCAGGTGCCCGTCCATGCCAGCCGCGGTCCGAGCGGGAGCCGCCCCCTCGTGGCCTTCCTCTTCACAGGCCAGGGCTCGCAGTGCGAGGGCATGGGACGCCAGCTCTACGAGACGCATCCCGTCTTCCGGAGGGCGCTCGAACACTGCGCCACGCTGTTGGAGGGACAGCTCTCCCGGCCATTGCTCGAAGTGCTCTACCCCGCCCCCGGGGAGCGCTCGCCGCTCCACGAGACCGCGTTCACCCAGCCCTCGCTGTTCTCGCTCGAGTACGCGCTGGCGGAGGTCTGGCGCTCCTGGGGCGTGAGGCCCACCGCGGTGATGGGCCACAGCCTGGGCGAGTACGTGGCGGCCTGCGTGGCCGGCGTGTTCAGCCTGGAGGACGCGCTGCGGCTCGTGGTCGCGCGAGGCCGCCTGATGCAGGCGCTCCCGGACGATGGAGACATGGTGGCGGTGGCGACCGATGCCGCGCGTGCCGCGTCCTTGCTCGAAGGATGGAAGGACTCGGTGTCCATCGCCGCGATCAACGCGCCCGCCAGTGTCGTGCTGTCGGGGCGTCGACAGGCCGTCCAAGCCCTCACCGCCGAGCTGCGAGCCCAGGGCATCCAGAGCCAGCCGCTTGCTGTCTCGCACGCGTTCCACTCGCCGCTGATGGAGCCGATGCTCGCGGCCTTCGAAGAGGTGGCGCGCGGTGTCCACTACGCCCAGCCCACCCTCGACGTCATCTCCAACCTCACCGGAGCGCTGGCGGGTCCGGAGCTCGCCACGCCCGCCTACTGGACGCGCCACGTGCGCGAGCCGGTGCTGTTCGCCGACGGAATGCGCACCCTGCACCAGCAGGGCTCCCAGGTCTTCGTGGAGGTGGGCCCCAAGCCCACGCTGCTGGGGATGGGGCGCCAGTGCCTGCCCGAAGCAGCGGACGCGCTCTGGCTCCCCAGCCTTCGTCCGGACCGCGACGACTGGCGCCAACTGCTCACCAGCCTGGGAGCGCTGCACACGCGCGGAGCGGAGGTGGACTGGCGAGGCTTCGACCAGGGCCGCGCGCGGCGCCGGGTGCCACTCCCCACCTATCCGTTCCAGCGGCAGCGGTGCTGGTACGAGGAGTCCGAGCGCCCCCGAAGACGTGAAGCCAAGGGCACGCCGCGCGCGCCTTCCTCCTCGCGCGTCGTGGCGCTGCTGGATCGCCAAGACGTGGACGGCCTGGGGCGCGAGCTGGAGCGGACCGGCCCCCTCACGCCAGAGCAGCGCGCGCTGCTCCCCGACCTCTTGCGGCTGCTCATCCAGCGGCATCACCAGCAGCAGGCCGGTGATGTCCTGGGCGACAGTTGCTACCGCACGAGCTGGCGGGAGTCCGCGCGTCCCACCGACGTCGCAGCCGCCAGCGTCCCCACGCAGTGGCTCATCCTCGCGGATCGCGCGGGCCTCGGCGAGGCGCTCGCCGACGTGCTCCAGGCCCAGGGACACGCCTGCATCCTGGCCTGGCAGCCCCCACCCGACGCCGCCGTCGAGGAGCTCGAACGGCTGCTGGCCGGGGCGCTCCAGCCCGGTCGCCCTCCCCTCGTCGGCGTCCTCCACCTCTGGAGCCTGGATGCGCCAGGACTCGACGAAGCGGGCACGACGCCGGAGGAAGACTTCGGGCAGTGCGGCGCCCGGGTCTTCGAGCTCGTGCGCGCGCTCGTCAGCGCGAAGGGCCTCGGCGTCCCTCCTCGGCTCTGGCTGCTGACACGGGGGGCCGTGTCGCCTGTGGAGCCCTCCAGGCTCTCGCTGTCGCAGTCGCCGCTGTGGGGCATCGGCCAGGTCCTCTCGCGCGAGCACCCGGAGCTGTGGGGCGGTCTCGTGGATCTGGATCCCGCGGCGCCGGCAGACGAACCGCACACCGTGTGGACGGAGGTGCAGCGCCCCAGCGGAGAGGACCAGCTCGCGTTCCGCCAGGGTCGCCGCTACGTCCGTCGGCTGGAGCGCATCCCCACGTCCGAGTCCCGCGCGCGCGCCCTGCGTGCGGATGGCACCTATCTCATCTCCGGCGGGCTCGGAGCCCTGGGGCTGCGCGTCGCGCGGTGGATGAGCGAGCGGGGCGCCGGAGCCCTCGTCCTGCTGGGCCGGGGGGCCCCTGCCGCCGCCGCCCAGGAGACCCTGGAGCGGCTGCGCGAGGCCGGCACCCGGGTGCACGTGGCGCAGGTGGACGTCAGCGATGCCGGCGCCGTGGAGCACCTCCTGGAGTCGGTGCGCGCCACCCTGCCGCCCCTGCGCGGGGTCGTCCATGCAGCAGGCATCGTGGACGACGGGATCCTCCTCCATCAGTCGGAGGAGCGACTCGCGCGGGTGATGGCGCCCAAGGCTCGCGGCGCGTGGAACCTGCATCGCCTGACGCGCGGCGATCCGCTCGACGCCTTCATCCTGTTCGCCGCGGGCTCCGCGCTGCTCGGTTCACCCGGACAGGGCAGCTACGCGGCGGCCAACACCTTCCTGGACGCGCTCGCGTGGCATCGCCGTGCACTCGGCCTGCCCGCGCTGAGCCTGGACTGGGGCCCGTGGGCGGAGGCGGGCATGGCGGTCGATGCGCGCTACCGCGCACGGCTGGAGGCCCACGGCCTCACGCCGCTGTCCACGGAGGAGGGCCTCGGCGCGCTCGAACGACTCTGGGACGAGACGGCACCCCAGGTGGCCGTGCTGCGGGTGGACTGGTCCACCTTCCGGCGACAGCTCCCCTCGGGCGGGCGCATGCCCCTGCTCGCGGCGCTGGACGCCGCCGTGCCCGGGGAGACGCCCCGCCAGGACACGCTCCTGGAGCGGCTCGAGCAGGCGCCCGACAGCGAGCGGCTCGCGCTGCTGACCCGTCACGTCCGCGAGCTCGCGGCGCGGACCCTGGGGCGCGAGCCCTCCCATCCCCTCGAGTTGGAGCGAGGCTTCACCGACCTGGGCATGGACTCCCTGCTCGCGCTCGAGCTGCGCAAGGGGCTCGAAGTCAGCCTGGGACGCTCGCTGCCGCCCACCCTTGTCTTCGAGCACCCCACCATCTCGCTGCTGGCCGCCCACCTCCATCGCGAGCTGCGGGCCAGCGCTCCGCCCTCCTCCCCCCCCGCGCCCCCTCTCCCCGCGCCGCGCGCGAGCACGCCCGCCGCCTCCGCCGCCGTCGTCGAGCAGCTGTCCGAAGAGGAAGTCGAACGGCTCCTCCTCGCGAAGCTGGCCAGGCTTTGAACTCCGAGACCCACCCCATGTCGCCACCGCAAGGCAACCTCTCGCCGCTGAAGCAGGCCTACCTGGCCCTCGAGCAGCTCCAGGGCCGGCTCGACGCCGCCGAGCGCGCTCGGACGGAGCCCATCGCCATCATCGGCATGGGCTGCCGCTTTCCCGGCGGCGCGGACACGCCGGAGCGGTTCTGGCGGCTGCTCCACGAAGGGGTGGACGCGGTCGGTGAGATTCCCCCGGACCGCTGGGACGTAGACGCGTACTACGACCCCAACCCGGAGGCGCCCGGGAAGATCTACACGCGGCAGGGCGCGTTCGTGCCCGAGCCCGGCCTCTTCGACGCCGCGTTCTTCGGCCTCTCGCCGCGCGAGGCCAACAGCCTGGACCCACAGCAGCGGCTCCTGCTGGAGGTGACGTGGGAGGCGCTGGAGGACGCGGGGTACGCGCCCCAGCAGCTCGCGCGCAGCCGGACGGGTGTCTTCATCGGCATCGGCCAGAACGACTACACGCACCTGCAACTGCTCGCGGGGGACCCGACGCGCATCAGCGCCTACGCGGGCACGGGCAACGGCTTCTGCTTCGCCTCCGGCCGCCTGTCCCACGTGCTGGGCCTCCAGGGCCCCAACATGGCCGTGGACACCGCCTGCTCGTCGTCACTGGTGGCCGTGCACCTGGCCAGCCAGAGCCTGCGCACCGGTGAGTGCGAGCTGGCCATCGTGGGAGGCGTGCAGCGGATCCTCGCTCCGGAGATCACCGTCTTCCTGTCACGGACGCGGGCGCTCGCTCCCGACGGCCGGTGCAAGACGTTCGACGCCGCCGCGGATGGGTACGGCCGTGGCGAGGGCTGCGGCATCGTCGTGCTCAAGCGACTGTCCCGGGCGCTCGAAGCCGGGGACCGCATCCTCGGCGTCATCCGGGGCTCCGCCGTCAACCATGACGGCCCGAGCAGCGGCTTCACCGTCCCCAATGGCGAGGCCCAGCAGGCGCTCATCCGCGAGGCGCTGCGGAGCGCGGGCGTCCAGCCCTCGCAGGTGTCCTACGTCGAAGCCCACGGGACGGGCACCTCGCTGGGAGACCCCATCGAGGTCCGCGCGCTGGCGGCGGCGCTGGGCGAGGGACGCTCGCTGGACCAGCCGCTGCTCATCGGTTCGGTGAAGACGAACATCGGCCACCTGGAGGCCGCGGCCGGCGTGGCGGGGCTCATCAAGGTCGTGCTGGGACTTCAGCACCAGCTCATCCCCCCGCACCTCCACCTGAAGCAGCCGACGCCGCACCTGCCCTGGAACGAGCTCCCCATCCGGGTCCCCACCACGCCCACCCACTTCCCCGTGAATGGGGAGCGGCGCGTGGCCGGCGTCAGCTCGTTCGGCATCAGCGGCACCAACGCGCACCTCGTCCTCGAGGAGCCTCCGGAGCAGGCCGCCCCGCCGCCGGGCCCCGAGCGGCCCCTGCACTTGCTGACCCTGTCGGCCCGGAGCGGGCCCGCGCTGGACGCGCTCGTCGCGCGATACGCGAGCCACCTGGAGCACGCGCCCCAGGCGGAGCTGGGTGACCTCTGCTTCACCGCCAACGCCGGACGCGCGCACTTCCGCCACCGCCTGAGCGTGGTGGTGGGCGCGTCCTCGGAGCTGCGCTCCCGGCTCTCGGAGCTGGCGCGCGGGGAGTCCGCGCCGGGCAGCCTGCGGACGCACGCCCCGGAGACCGGAGCGCCTCGGGTGGCCTTCCTGTTCACCGGACAGGGGTCGCAGTCCCCGGGCATGGGACGGGAGCTGTACGAGACACAGCCTGTCTTCCGGCGGACGCTCGAGCACTGCCAGGAGGTGCTCCGGAGCGAGCTGGAGCCGCCGCTGCTCGAAGTGCTCTACCCCGCCAACGGCGTGCCCTCGCCGATCGACGAGACGGCCTCCGCGCAGCCGGCCCTCTTCGCGCTCGAGTACGCGCTGGCGACGCTCTGGCGGTCGTGGGGCGTCGAGCCGACCGAGGTAGCGGGCCACAGCGTGGGCGAGTACGTGGCCGCCTGTGTCGCGGGGGTGTTCAGCCTGGAGGACGGGCTGCGCCTGGTGGCCCGGCGCGGGCGGCTGATGCAGGCGCTGCCCAGGGATGGGGCCATGGCCGCGGTGTTCACGGACGAGGCCACGGTGGCCGAGGCCGTCCGGCCCCACGCCCGCGAGCTGGCGATCGCCGCCGTGAATGGCACCCGCGACGTGGTCCTCTCGGGCCGCCGCGAGACGCTCCAACAGGTGCTCGTGGAGCTCGATCGTCGCGGGGTGCGCTCGCAGCCGCTGAACACCTCTCACGCCTTCCACTCGCCGCTGATGGAGCCGATGCTGGCGGCCTTCGAGCAGGCAGCGGCGCAGGTGGCGTTCTCGCCGCCGCGCATCACGCTCATCTCCAATCTCACGGGCCTGCCAGCGACGAAGCACCAGCTGGGCCGCGACTACTGGGTCCAGCACGTGAGGGCACCGGTCCGCTTCGCGGAGAGCGTGGCGGCCCTCCGGGAACGCGAGTGCGAGCTGTTCCTGGAGCTGGGTCCGAAGCCGGTCCTCTCGGAGCTGGGCCGGCAGTTGGCCCCAGGGGCGCGGTGCGCGTGGCTCCCCTCGCTGTCCAAGGGGAAGCACGACTGGCAGGTGACGCTCCAGAGTCTCCAGGTGCTCTACGGCCGAGGCGTACCCGTGGACTGGGCGGGCTTCGACAGCGGCTACGCGCGTCGCCGGGTGGCGTTGCCGACCTATCCCTTCCAGCGGGAGCGCTTCTGGGTGGAGTCCCCGGCCTCCACGCGCCCGGGCGCGTCCACCGCGAAGCGCAGCCGCGAAGCCGCCCACCCGCTGCTGGGCCGGCGCGTCCCCTCCGCGCTGCGGCAGCTCCTCTTCGAGTCACGGGTGGGCCCGGAGACGCCTGGGTATCTGGCGGATCACCGCGTGCTCGGGACCCCGGTGTTCCCGGGCGCGGGCTACGTCGAGCTCGCGCTGGCCGCTGGTGCCTCCTGGCTGGGCACGACCCATCTGGAGCTGGAGGAGGTCTCCTTCCAGAAGGCGCTGCACCTGGACCGGGAGGTCGCGCTCCAGCTCATCCTCACGCCCGAGAGCGGCGCGACCGCCTCCTTCCAGGTCCACAGCGCCCGCGCTGATGCGGCGGACGACGCGCCCACCTGGACGCTCCACGCCAGCGGGAGGCTGCGCGCGCTCCACGCGGCGGCGCCCGTCTCGGTGGACGTCGCGAGTTGGGAAGCAGGCGTGGAGACCCCGCTGGACGTCGACCGGTACTACCAGACGTGCCGTGAGCAGGGCCTCGACTACGGCCCGGGCTTCCAGGCGCTGGAGCGACTCGCGCGCAACGACGTGGAGGCCGTGGGACGGCTCCGGCTTCCGGAGGTGCTCGCGCTCGACGCCGCGCCCTACCTCCTGCACCCGGTGCTGCTGGATGCGTGTCTCCAGGTGCTCGGTGCACCCATGGCGGACCGGGGCGTGCACGGGACCTATCTGCCGGCAGGGATTGGACGGCTTCGGTTCCATGGTCGTCCTGGCTCCCAGTTGGTGTGCAAGGCGCGCGTCGGGAGGACGGAGGAGGCCAGCCCGGCCCGGCTCGTCGCGGACCTGCACCTGGTCGCACCGGATGGAACCCCGATCGCGGACATTGAACGGCTCTCCATCGTCCGGGTGGAGCACGACGCGCTCACGCCCCAGCGAGAAGAGACGGAGCGCTGGCTGCACGAGGTCCGCTGGCAGGAGAAGCCCTCCGAGGCGCGCATTCCCGCCCCCTCCGCGCCGGGTCGGTGGCTGCTCCTCGGCGGTGGCGCCACCGGGCTGGAGCTTCAGCGCCGGTTGGAGGCGCGAGGCGAGTCCTGTGTCCAGGTGGAGCCCGGCAACGCGGAGGAGCCCTCGGGTCCCGCGCGTGACCGCATCGACCCCTCGCGGCCGGAGGACCTCTCACGGTTGCTCGCGGAGCTGACGGCGCCCGGCCGGCCGCCGCTTCGTGGGGTGGCGTACCTCTGGCCCGTGGACGCGGGTGGTCCCGAAGCCTCCGCGCCCCACCCACCGCGAACGGGCGCCGAGGGACTGCTGCACCTGGTGCAGGCGCTCGTCTCCGGAACGCGGGCGCCTCCGCGCTTGTGGGTGGTGACGCGCGGCGCACAGCCCGTGTCCCAACCTCCCGGGGCACTGCACCCGCATCAAGCGACGCTGTGGGGCCTGGGGCGCGCGGTCGCGACCGAGCACCCGGAGCTCAAGTGCACCTGCGTCGACCTGGAGCCCGACACCGGCGGGGCACGCGAAGAGACGGCGCGAGCCCTGTTCGAAGCCCTGTGGAGCCCGGATGAAGAGGACCAGCTCGCGCTGCGCGGGGGCCGGAGGTACGTCGCGCGACTGGTGCGCCACCGGTCGGACGACGCCTCCGAGCCCACCACTCTCGGGGGAGGCCCCGTCCAGCTCCGCATCCCCCGCACGGGCGCGCTGGAGGCGCTGCGCCTGGAGCCGCTGCCCCGGCGCGCGCCGGGCCCTGGCGAGGTGGAGCTCACCGTGCGCGCCACCGGGCTCAACTTCCGGGACGTGCTCCAGGCGCTGGGCATGGTCACTCCACGCTCGGCGGAGGGGCGTCCCCTGACGGCAGGCGAGCTGCACTTCGGCTTCGAGTGCAGCGGCACCGTGGCGCGCGTCGGCGAAGGCGTCCCAGACCTTCAACCCGGCGATGAGGTCCTCGCGGCCCAGGCGATCGGCAGCCTCGGCAGCTTCGTGACGGTGAACGCCGCGTTCGTCGCCCGCAAGCCCGCGGCCCTGAGCCTCATCGACGCGGCCACCCTCCCCATCGCCTTCCTCACGGCGCATCACGGGCTGCATGGTCTGGCGCGACTTCGCGCCGGGGAGACGGTGCTCATCCACGCGGCCGCGGGTGGAGTGGGCATGGCCGCCGTCCAGCTCGCGCTGCGGGCGGGGGCCCGGGTCTTCGCCACCGCCAGCCCTGGCAAGTGGGAGGCCCTGCGCGCGCTCGGGGTGGAGCACCTGATGAGCTCGCGCACGCTCGACTTCCGCGAGCAGGTGATGGCCCTGACCGGCGGGCGCGGCGTGGACGTCGTGCTCAACAGCCTCAACGGCGAGTTCCTCTCCGCCAGCTTCGCGCTGTGCGCCCGGGGCGGTCGCTTCATCGAGATCGGCAAGCTGGGGATCCTCGATACGTCCGAGGCCCACCAGCTCAGGCCGGACGTGCGCTACCTGCCGTTCGACCTGGGACAGGTGGCGCAACAGGAGCCCGCGCGAATCACCGCCATGCTGCGCGAGCTGATGGCGGACTTCGAGGCCGGCACGCTCCAGCCCCTCCCCGCCCGCGTCTTCCCGCTGCGCGAAGCCGAGGGCGCGTTCCGCCACATGGCCCAGGCCCGCCATGTCGGCAAGGTGGTGATCGCGCAGCCCGCGGATCCGCGCGCCTCCGAGGCCCCGGGACCCACGCGGGGCATCGGCCCGGAAGGCACCTACCTGATCACCGGAGGTCGCGGCGCGCTCGGCCTGGAGGTGGCGCGGTGGCTGGTCCGCCAGGGCGCCCGCCACCTCGTGCTGGCCTCCCGCTCCGAGCCCTCGGACCCGACACGGGAGTGGGTGGCCCGGCTGGCACGAGACGGCGTCACCGTGCGGCTGGAGCGGATGGACGTGGCCGTGCGCTCGGAGGTCGACCGCGCCCTGGAGTCCATCCGCGCGTCGCTGCCTCCGCTCCGGGGCGTGCTCCACGCAGCGGGCGTTCTCTCGGACGGCGTCCTGGGACAGCAGGACGCCGAACGGCTGGGCCGCGTGCTCGCCCCCAAGGTGGCCGGAGGATGGAACCTCCACCAGGCGACGCTGGGAGAGCGGCTCGACTTCTTCGTCTGCTTCTCGTCCGCCGCGGCCCTGCTCGGCTCACCGGGCCAGGGGCTCTACGCCGCGGCCAATGCCTTCCTGGATGCCCTGGCCTGGTCGCGGCGCGCGCAGGGCCTCCCGGCGCTGAGCATCAACTGGGGCCCGTGGGCCCAGGTGGGCATGGCGGCGGGCGTGGCGGACTCCCAGCAGGAGCGTTGGAGGAGCCATGGCCTGGGGACCATTCCTCCCGAGCAGGGACTCGCCGTGCTGGAGCGGCTGCTGAAACAAGGGACACCCCAGGTGGCGGTGCTGCCCATGGACTGGGCGAGGTTCGCGCAAGCGGTGCCCCACCGCGCCCGTGCGCCCTTCCTGGAGCCCCTCACCCGGGGCTCCAGGCCCGCGGAGGCGCCGCGTCCCAGGCTGCTGGAGCAGCTCTCCCAGACGCCGTCGCACGAGCGCCGCTCGCTGTTGATGACCTACGTCCGCGTGCAGGTGGCCCGCGTCCTCGGCCTGGGGGAGCGGACCGTCATCGAGCCACGCCAGCGCCTGTTCGACCTGGGGCTCGACTCGCTCACCGCGGTGGAGCTGAAGAACACGCTGGAGGGCGACGCGGGTCAGCACCTCGGCGCCACCCTGCTCTTCGACCACCCCACCGTCGAGGCCCTGACGGAGCACCTCTCCGGGTTGCTCGGGCTGAAGCCCGAGCCGGCCCCCAGGCAGTCGGCCTCGGCCCATGAAGAGCTGGATGCCTTCCTGGATGGGCTCGAGGACCTGTCGGAGCAGGAGATCTCGCAACGACTCCTCGCGCGCGGCGCGCACGAGAAGGGGACGCCATGAGCAGCCTCACCCAACGCATCTCGCAGATGTCCCCGCTGAAGCTCGCCTTCGCGGCCCGGGAGCTGCGCTCCAAGGCCGCGCTGCTCAACGCCGAGCCCATCGCCATCACCGGCGCCTCGTGCCGGCTCCCCGGCGCCAGGAACCTGGAGGCCTTCTGGGGCCTGCTGCGCGACGGGGTCGACGCCATCCGCGAGGTGCCCGAGGACCGCTGGGACCTCGACGCCTGGTACGACCCGGATCCGGACGCGCCCGGGAAGATGAGCAGCCGCCACGGCGGGTTCCTCGAGCGGATCGACGGCTTCGATCCCCAGTTCTTCGGCATCACGCCTCGCGAGGCGGTGAGCCTGGATCCCCAGCAGCGGCTGCTGCTGGAGGTGACGTGGGAGGCGCTCGAACACGCGGGGCAGGCCCCCTCCCGGCTCTTCAAGAGCCAGACGGGCGTCTTCGTGGGCATCGGCAACTCGGAGTACGCGCAGCGGCTGCTGGGCACGCAGGACCCTTCGCGCATCGACGCCTACCTGAGCACGGGCAACGCGCTCAGCGTCGCGGCGGGGCGCCTGTCCTACACGCTCGGGTTGGTGGGCCCGTGCATGGCGGTGGACACCGCGTGCTCGTCCGCGCTGGTGACCGTGCACCTCGCCTGCCAGAGCCTGCGCAGCGGCGAGTGTGACCTGGCCCTGGCCGGCGGGGTGAACCTGCTCTTGTCGCCCCAGCTCTTCGTCAACTTCTCGCGGGCCCGCATGCTGGCCCCGGACGGCCGCTGCAAGCCCTTCGACGCCGCGGCGAACGGCTACGTGCGCAGCGAGGGCTGCGGGATGGTCGTGCTCAAGCGGCTGTCGGACGCCCTGGCGGATGGCAGCCCCATCCTGGCCCTCATCCGAGGCTCCGCCGTCAACCAGGACGGCCCCAGCGGAGGCATCACCGTCCCGAGCGGCCCGGCGCAGCAGGCCGTCATCCGCGGAGCCCTGGAGAACGGCGGGGTGGAGCCGGCGCAGGTGCGCTTCGTGGAGACGCACGGCACGGGCACGGCGCTGGGAGACCCCATCGAAGCGGGGGCCCTGGGCGCGGTGTTCGGCGCGAGCCACGCCCGGAGCCGGCCGCTGGTGATCGGCTCGGTGAAGAGCAACGTCGGGCACCTGGAGAACGCCGCGGGCATCGCGGGCCTGCTCAAGGTCGTGCTGGCCCTGAAGCACGAGGCGCTCCCGCCGAGCCTGCACTTCCAGCGGCCCAGCCCGCACATCCCCTGGGAGCGGCTGCCCCTGGAGGTCGCCACCGGGCTGCTGCCCTGGCCCGCCGGGCAGGGACGCCGGCTCGCGGGCGTGAGCTCGTTCGGGTTCAGCGGCACCAACGTCCACGTGGTGCTCGAGGAAGCGCCCTCCACCGATGCCCTTCCGGCGCGCCCGGGGGCGGTCTCCACCAGCGGGGAGCCACCACGAGCACGCCCCGCGCACCTGCTGCCCCTGTCGGCGCGCACCGAGCCGGCGCTGCGCGAGCTGGCACGGTCCTACGCGGCCCACCTCGACGCGCACCCGACCGTGCCCCTCCCGGACGTCTGCTACTCCGCGGGCACGGGCCGCTCCCCGTTTCCGCATCGGCTGGCCGTCACGGCGGCGACCCCCTCCGAGGCCCGGGAGGCGCTGTCCGCGTTCAGTGAAGGGCGGGAGTCCACCGCCGCGGTCGCGGGCGATGGCGCGACGCCGCCCAAGCTCGCGTTCCTCTTCACCGGCCAGGGCTCCCAGTCCGCGAGGATGGGCCAGCAGCTCTTCGACGCCGAGCCCGCGTTCCGCCGGACCGTGGAGGAGTGCGACGCCCTGCTGCGGCCCCACCTGGGGGAGTCACTCCTGCCGGTGCTCTTCGCGCAAGGAGCGGAGGCCTCGCGGCTGGACGACACGCGCTTCACCCAGCCCGCCCTCTTCGTCGTGGAGTACGCGCTGGCCTCGCTGCTGAAGTCCTGGGGGTTGGAGCCAGCGTTCGTCATGGGCCACAGCGTGGGCGAGTACGCCGCCGCGTGCCTCGCGGGCGTGTTCAGCCTCGAGGACGGCCTGAAGCTGATCGCGGCCCGAGGGCGGCTGATGCAGGCCCTGCCTCGCGATGGCGCGATGGTCTCCGTGGCGGCCAGCGTCCAGCGCGTGCTGCCCGCGCTGCGAGACGTCGCGGACCGCGTGTCCCTCGCCGCGATCAACGGTCCTGACAGCACCGTCCTCTCGGGAGACGCCCGTGCCATGCGGCAGGTGGTCGCCGCGCTCCAGGCGGAGGGCGTGCGGGTGGCGCCGCTCAACGTGTCCCACGCCTTCCACTCGCCCCTGATGGAGCCGATGCTGGAGGACTTCGCCCGCGTCGCCCGCCAGGTGCGCTACGCGGCGCCGCGCCTCGGCTGGGTCTCCAACCTGACCGGCGCGCTGCTGCCGGCGGAGCCTCCCTCCGCCGACGCCTGGGTCCGCCACGCGCGCGAGCCCGTCCGCTTCGCCGAGGGCATGGCGGCCCTGGAGCAGCTCGGCTGCGACACGTTCGTGGAGATCGGCCCCCGGCCCACGCTGCTGGGGATGGGGCGGGCCTGCCTGCCGGACTCGCGTCACCGCTGGGTGCCGACGTTGCGCCCGGGCCAGCCGGAGTGGACGTCCCTGCTGCGCGCCGTGGGCGAGCTGTATGCCCGGGGGGCCTCCGTGGACTGGGAGTCCATCGAGTCGCGAGCGCAGCGCCGACGGGTGCCGCTGCCGACCTACCCCTTCCAGCGTGAGCGCTACTGGCTAGAGCTCCCGACCGGCCCCGACCGCGCCGAGGGGCCGTCCACGGGGGGCACCGCGCTCCACCCGCTGCTGCACCGCGCGCTGCGCTCGCCGCTCGTGAAGGAGCTCGGCTTCGAGTCCCGCCTGGGCGTCGACACGCTGCCCTACATGGACGACCACCGCATCCACGGCATCGTGGTCGTGCCCAGCGCCAGCCATGTGTCGATGCTCGTGGCGGCGGCGGAGCTGGCCTTCGGAGCCGCGTCCTGCACCCTGCGCGACGTCCTGTTCCCCCAGGCGCTGGCGCTGCCCGACGCCGGTCAGCGCACGGTCCAGGTGATCCTCACACCGGGGACCGGGAGCGAAGCCACCTTCAAGCTGATCAGCCTTAAGGGAGACAGCCTGACGGGTGACGAGTCCTTCTCCGTCCACGCCACCGGAAGCCTGGGCTGGCCGGACCGGGGCGCGGCGGGAGCGCAGCCCCACGCGTCGCTCGAAGAGGTCCGGGCCCGCTGTGGAGAGGAGCGCACCGGAGCCGCCTTCTACGAAGTGATGGGCCAGCACGAGGCCCGGCTCGGTGAGCGCTTCCAGGTCATCCAGGCGCTGTGGCGGGGGAACGACGAGGCCGTGTGCGAGCTGCGGCTGCCCGCGACCCTGGGGGACGCGCGCGACCACCAGCTCCACCCCATCCTGCTGGACGGATGCTTCCAGGTCCTCGGCGGGATGATCCCCGGCGGGAACGAGGGCACCTACGTCCCCTTCGGCATCGAGCGGTTCCGCTTCCTGACGAAGCCCGTGGGCGAACGGTTCTGGTGTCACGCGCGCATGCGGCGCGGCCAGGGAACGAACGTCTTCCTCGACGTGCGCCTGCTCGGCGACGCAGGCGAGGAGATCGCGGTCATTGAAGGGCTCCAGTACCAGCAGGCAAGCCTCGGGGCACTGGAGCGCGCCTTGCGCCCGAGCCACGCGGAGTGGCTGTACGCCCCCACCTGGGAGCCCCGGCCCCTGGCGCCCGCGGCCCGCAAGGCGCCCGCGCTCGGCGGTGCCCAACCCTGGCTGGTCTTCACGTCCGAAGGCGTGCTCGGAGATGGGCTCGCCCGCTACGCGGAGGACAGGGGCGAGCCGTGCATCCGGGTGAGCGTGGGTGAAGCCCATGCGCGACTCGACGAGACCCACTTCCAGCTCGACCCCTCGCGCCCCGAGGACTTCGCACGGCTGTTCGAGGACCTGGCCCTCCAGGGAAGGACCCTCGCGGGCGTCGTCCACCTCTGGAGCCTCGCCGCGCCTTCCGTGCGCGAGGAGGCGCCCGACGCGCGCTCGGCGCTGGAGCGCGCGCAGCAGCTCGGCTGTGCCAGCGTCCTGCACCTCGTGCAGGCCCTGGCGCGGGCGGGGCTCGCTCGCGCCCCGCGCCTCTGGCTGGTGACGCGCGGCACCCAGGCGGTCGGCGACGCTTCGCCACCCCCGCATGCCGAACATGCACCGCTCTGGGGGCTGGGGCGGGTGCTCGCGCTGGAGCACCCGGAGCTGTCGTGCGTCCGCATCGACCTTCCCGCCGAAGCCTCCGCCGGGGACGTCCCCGCGCTGGTCGAAGCGCTGGAGTCCACGGACGGCGAGGATCAGCTCGCCTACCGCGCCGGAGCGCGCTTCGTCGCCCGGCTCGCCGCGCACCGCACGACCACGCCGCCGCGGGCGGTCACCATTCGGGAGCAGGCCAGCTACCTCGTCACCGGCGGCCTGGGCGCGCTGGGGCTCGAAGTGGCGAAGTGGCTCGTCGCGAAGGGCGCGCGTCACCTGGTGCTGCTCGGGCGCGCCCCGCCCTCCAGTCAGGCGCGGATCGAACTTCAGGCGCTCGACCAGCAAGGAGCGCGAGTGCACGTCGTGGCCGCGGATGTCTCGCGAGCCGGAGCGCTCTCGGACGCGCTCGCGTCCCTGCCCTCCGGGATGCCGCCGCTCGCGGGCGTCGTCCACGCGGCCGGCGTCCTCGACGACGGCGTCCTCGACCGCCAGAGCTGGGAGCGCTTCGCCCGGGTCCTGGCCCCGAAGACGGCTGGCGCGTGGAACCTCCACGTCCAGACGCGGGGGCTGGCCCTGGACTTCTTCGTCTGCTTCTCGTCGGCGGCGGCGCTGCTCGGAGCGCCCGGCCAGGGCAACTACGCCGCGGCCAACGCCTTCCTCGATGCGCTGGCCCACCGCCGCCGGGCGCTCGGCCTTCCCGCGCTGAGCATCGACTGGGGGCCGTGGAGCGGTGCCGGCATGGCCGCCGCGGGCGCCCAACGCCGCGCCGCCTCGGACTGGCTCGGCACCGTCTCACCCGAGCACGGCCTTCAGGTGCTGAGCAGCCTGCTCGAACAGGACGCGCCGCAGGTGGGCGTGCTCCCGGCGACCTGGGCCCGGCTCGAAGCGCGCGCGGGAACCGCGCCCTTCCTGGAGCGCTTCACCCGCGAGAAGCGCCAGCCGGCGGCGCCCATCCCGCACATCCTCAAGCAGTTCGAGGCGGCGGCCCCCGGGGCGCGGAAGGCGGTGCTCGAACGGCAGGCGAAGGCGCTCGTGGCCCGCGTGCTGGGGCTGCGCGCCGACGACCTGGGCCCGCGCCAACGGTTCTTCGACCTGGGCGCGGACTCGCTGATGGCGGTGGAGCTGAAGAACCAGCTGGAGGCCCAGGTGGGCCACACGCTCCGCTCCACGCTCATCTTCGACTTCCCCACCCTGGACGCGCTGGTCGAGCACCTGCTGGCCGAGCTCTCCGGCGCCGTGCCGGAGGCCCCCGAGGCCCCATCCACCATCGGCTCCGAACCCGCCGCCAGTCCCGAGGAGCTCGACGCGCTCTCACAGGACGAGCTGGCGAACCTGCTGTCCCAGAAGCTCGCAGCGCTTCAACGAGGTCGCGCGTCATGAGCACGAGCGCAGAAGGACGGGACTACCGGTCCCTGATGAAGAACGCCCTGGTCGAGCTGGAGCGGCTGCAAGGCCAGCTCGACGCCGTCGAGGCCGCACGGCGCGAGCCCATCGCCATCATCGGCATGGGCTGCCGCTTCCCCGGCGGCGCCGACACCCCCGAGCGGTACTGGCAACTGCTGCGCGAAGGCGGCAGCGGCATCGTCGAGGTGCCCCCGGATCGCTGGGACGTGGACGCGTACTACGACCCGGATCCGGATGCGCCGGGGAAGATGTACACGCGCTACGGCGGCTTCCTGGGGAAGGTGGACGGGTTCGATCCGCAGTTCTTCGGGATCTCCCCTCGCGAGGCCACCAGCCTGGACCCGCAGCAGCGCCTGCTGCTCGAAGTGACCTGGGAGGCGCTCGAGCGGGCCGGGCTCCCCCCCGAGCGTCTCTACGGCACCCAGACGGGGACGTTCCTGGGCGTGAGCAACTTCGAGCACGCCACCTCCCTGGGCAAGGTGCCACCGGCGCGGATCGACGCGTACTTCGGCACCGGCGGCGCGCTCAGCGTGGCCTCCGGCCGCCTCTCGTTCGCGCTGGGCCTGACGGGGCCGAGCATGACGGTGGACACCGCGTGCTCCTCGTCGCTGGTCACCGTCCACCTCGCCTGCCAGAGCCTGCGCGACCGGGAGTGCGACCTCGCGCTCGCGGGAGGGGTGAACGTCATCTTCGCGCCCCAGGTGGGCATCACCTTCTGCAAGGCCCGCATGCTGGCGCCGGACGGGCGCTGCAAGACCTTCGACGCGTCCGCGGACGGCTTCGTGCGCGGCGAAGGCTGCGGGATGATCGTCCTCAAGCGGCTGGGTGACGCGCGCGCGGCGGGCGATCCCATCCTCGCGCTCATCCGGGGCTCGAGCGTCAACCAGGACGGCCCGAGCGGCGGCCTCACCGTCCCCAGCGGCCCCTCGCAGGAGGCCGTCATCCGGCAGGCCCTGGCCCGCGGAGGACTCAGGCCCCAGGACATCGACTACGTGGAGGCGCACGGCACGGGGACCTCCCTGGGGGATCCGATCGAGGTCGGCGCGCTCGGAGCCGTCTTCGGTCCTGGCCGCACCGGGGGGCCGCTGCTGATCGGCTCGGCCAAGACGAACCTCGGCCACCTGGAGGGCGCCGCGGGCATCGCGGGCATCCTCAAGGTGGTGCTCGCGCTCCAGCACCGCGAGCACCCGCCCCACCTGAACTTCAAGACCCCGAGCCCGCACATCCCCTGGGAGCGGCTGCCCGTGGAGGTGCCCACGACGCCGAGGGACTGGCCCGTGCGCGAAGGCGCGCGGCGGGCTGGCGTCAGCTCCTTCGGCTTCAGCGGCACCAACGCCCACGTGGTGCTGGAGGAGGCGCCCCCCGTCGAGGCTCCGGAGACGGCCTCCGACCGGCCCCTGCACGTCCTGGTGCTCTCGGGGCGCACGCCCCAGGCGCTGGAGCAACAGGCGAGCCGCTTCGAGGCGCACCTGGCCGCGACGGACGCGCGGCTCGCGGACATCTGCTTCTCCGCGGCGGCGGGCCGTTCGCACCATGCCCACCGGCTGGCGCTCGTGGCCGGTTCGCGAGAGCAGGCGCGGGAGCTGCTGGCGACGTTCTCCGCGGGCCGCGAGTCCGCGGGCCTCTTCACGGGGCAGGCCCGGACCACCGGCCGGCCGCGCGTCGCCTTCCTCTTCTCCGGCCAGGGGTCGCAGTACGCCGGGATGGGGCGGCAGCTCTACGAGACACAGCCCACGTTCCGGAGGCTCCTCGACACGTGCGCGGAGGCCGTGCGGCCCCACCTCGCTCGTCCGCTGCTCGACGTGCTCTTCGCGCCGGACGCGGACGGAGCGCTGGACGAGACCGGCTACACCCAGCCCGCGCTGTTCGCGCTCGAATACGCCCTGGCCTCGCTCTGGCGCGAGTTCGGCGTCGAGCCCGCCATGGTCATGGGGCACAGCGTCGGCGAGTACGCCGCCGCCTGCGTGGCGGGCGTCTTCAGCTTCGAGGACGGCCTGAAGCTCATCTCCGCGCGGGGCCGGCTGATGCAGCGGCTGCCGCCCGGGGGCGAGATGCTCGCGGTGATGGCGGAGGCCGGGAAGGTCGCGCCCCTGCTCGCGGCGCACCCCACCACCCTGTCCCTCGCGGCCCTCAACGGCCCGCGCAGCGTCGTCCTCTCCGGCACCCAGGCAGCCATCCACGAGGCCGGCGCCACACTGCGAGCCCAGGGCATCCGCGTGACACCGCTCAAGGTGTCCCACGCCTTCCACTCCCCGCTGATGCAGCCCATGCTGGCCGACTTCGAGCGCGTCGCCCGGCAGGTGACCTACGCGCCTCCCGCGCTGCCGCTCGTCTCCAACGTGACCGGCGTGCTCGCGGGGGACGACGTGGCCACGGCCGACTACTGGTGCCGCCACGTCCTGGCGCCGGTGGACTTCGACCGGGGCATGCGGACGCTGCACGCCGAGGGGTGCGGCATCTTCGTGGAGATCGGCCCCAAGGCGACGCTGCTGGGACTGGGGCGCGACTGCGTGCCCTCCGACGCGGGCATCTGGTTGCCCAGCCTGCGCTCCGGCGCTCCGGAGTGGCAGGTCCTGCTCGAAGCGCTCGGCAGGCTCCATGTCCTCGGCACGCCCATCTCCTGGTCCGCCTTCGAGCAGGGCCACCCACGACGACGCGTCGCGCTGCCGACCTATCCGTGGCAGCGCCAGCGCTATTGGCTCGAAGGGCTTGGCGAGACCGCGCCCGGCACCTCCAGCGGGGGCCCTGCCCAACGCGCGGGCCGCGCCCTGCACCCGCTGGTCGGAGCGAGGCTGCGCTCGGCCCTGAGCGACCTCCAGTACGAGGCCCGGCTGTGCGAGGACGCCCCGTCGTACCTCCGCGACCACCGCGTCTTTGATCAGGCGGTGGTCCCCGCCGCCGCGTACCTCGACATGGCGCTCGCGGCCGGGAAAGCGCTCCTGGGCACCTCCGAGCTCGTGCTGAGGGACGTCCTCATCCAGCACGCGATGGTCCTCCCGCAGGGCACGGCGCGGACCGTCCAGACGGTGCTGTCACCGCCGGAGGGAGACTCGCTCCGCTTCCGCATCCTCTCGGCGCCGGAGGGAGCGGAGGACCCGGAGTGGACGCTCCATGCGTCCGGGACGGTGCGCCGCCGCGAGCCGAGCGACGCCCTGCCGCCGGTGGACCTGAAGGCGCTCCAGGCCACGCTCACCGACGAGCTGCCCGCCGAGTCGTATTACCGGACCGCGCGCGAGCACGGAGTCGACTACGGCCCGGCCTTCCAGGGCATCGAGCGGCTCTGGAGGCGCCCACGCGAAGCGCTCGCCCGCGTCCGCTTCCCGGACGGGAACGCGCACGAGGAAGCGGGGTACGTGCTCCACCCGGTGCTCCTGGATGGCTGCCTCCAGGTCCTGGCCTCCGCCTTCGAGGACGACGGCCGCAACGAGCCCTACCTGCCGGTGGGCTTCGAGCACCTGCGCGTGCATCGGCCTCCGACGCCCGTGCTCTGGAGCCACGCGCGCGTCCGGCCCGCGCTCGATGCGGGGCGGCTGACCCACACCGTGGACCTGACGCTGCTCACCGAGGACGGGGCGCGCGTCGCCACCGTGGAGGGCATGATGCTCAAGCGCGTGGACATGCGAGCCCTCCAGGGCACCGCGCTCACGCCAGCGCTCGCGCAGAGCCTCTACGAGCTCACGTGGCGTCCCCGCGAGCGCCGCCACGCGCCGCCGCCCGACTTCCTGCCCGCGCCCGAAGCCCTCTCCCAGCGGCTCGCCGCGCAGGTGGATGCGCTCTTCGCGCAGGAGGACTTCCGTGCCTACGCGGCTCAACTGCGGGAGCTCGAACCGCTGTCCTCGGAATACGTGCTCCAGGCGCTCGCGCGGCTCGGCGTGACGCTCCAGCCCGGCGAGCCCATCGCGCTGGAGCCCCTCGCGGAGCGCGCTGGCGTGACGCGGCAGCATCACCGGCTGTTGGGCCGACTCCTCGACATGCTCACCGAGGATGGCGTCCTGCGCCGCGCGGGAGCCGGCTGGGAGGTGCTGAAGGCGATGCCCACGCCGGACGCGCGGAGCCGGGTGCTCGAGCTCCGGGCCAGCGCCCCCGCCATCCAGGCGGAGCTCACGCTGCTCGACCGCTGCGGGACCCAGCTCGCCGAGGTGCTCCAGGGACGGAGGGATCCCCTGTCGCTCCTCTTCCCCGAGGACGACACCACGACGGCGTCCATCTACACCGACACCCCGGGTGCACGGGCGATGAATGCCCTGGTCCAGCGCGCCATCGCGACGGCCATCGAGGAGCTCCCCAAGGGGCGAAGGCTCCGCGTGCTGGAGGTGGGCGGAGGCACGGGCGGCACCTCCCGTCACGTCCTCCCCATCCTCCCGGCCCACCGGACGGACTACCTCTTCACGGACGTCTCCCCGCTGCTCGTCGCCAAGGCGAAGCCCCAGCTCCAGCCGTGGGCGTTCGTGGACTACCAGGTGCTCGACATCGAGCGGCCCCCCACCGAGCAGGGCTTCGATCCACACCGCCACGACCTCATCGTGGCGGCCAACGTGCTGCACGCGACGGGCGACCTCCAGCGCACGCTGGAGCACCTGCGTCAGCTCCTCGCGCCGGGAGGCCTGCTGGTGCTCCTCGAAGGAACGGCGCCGGTGCGTTGGCTCGACCTGACCTTTGGCCTGACGCCCGGCTGGTGGCGCTTCACCGACGTGGAGCTGCGGCCAGACCATCCGCTCCTGGCGGCCCGCCGCTGGGAGGCGCTGCTGCGACAGCGCGGCTTCCCCGACGTCGCCAGCCTCCCGACCCGGCTCCCCGGCAGCGACGAGCCCGCCCAGCAGGCGGTGGTGCTGGCCCGCGCGGCACGCGACTCCACACCCGCGCGCGCGGCCGAGGGCCCGTGGCTCATCCTCGCGGACGCACAAGGCACCGGCCACCGGTTGGCGGACGCGCTCCGTGCGCGAGGGGCCACCTGCACCGTCGTGCTCCCAGCCGGCACGGCCGCGCCGGGAGCGCCGCGAGTGGATCCCACCCGGCCAGAGGACTTCGACCGCCTGCTGGAGGCCGTAAGCGAACCAGGCCAGCCGCCCCTGCATCGCGTCGTGCACCTGTGGAGCCTGGATGCCCGCCCCCAGGAGCGTGCCAACGAGCAAGGCGTGACGGTGGAGGAGACCGAAGCCGTTGAAGCGGCCGCGCGCCACGGGAGCCAAGGCCTGCTGCACCTGATGCAAGCCCTCGCGCGCCGAAAGGTGTCCACGTCGGTGTGGGCCGTGACGCGAGGCGCGCAGGCGATCAGGCCGGGACCGGACCCGGTCGCCATCACCCAGGCGCCGCTGTGGGGCATGGGTCGGGTGCTCGCGCTCGAGGAGCCCCAGCGCTGGGGCGGCCTCATCGACCTGTCACCCGCATCGGATCCGCGGGAGAGCGCCGAGACGTTGCTCGACGAGCTCTGGGAGCCGGAGGACGAGGAGCTCATCGCCTGGCGCGAAGGCCAGCGCTACGGCGCGCGACTCACCCGCGCCAG
Organism: Corallococcus sp. RDP092CA; assembly: GCF_041903675.1. NCBI lineage: Bacteria > Pseudomonadati > Myxococcota > Myxococcia > Myxococcales > Myxococcaceae > Corallococcus > Corallococcus sp. RDP092CA. Next base: position 64,617 of record NZ_JAYESI010000028.1, read on the forward strand.
CGCCACCACCGCTCCACCGCTCACCCTCCAGGCCCAGGCCACCTACCTCATCACCGGCGGCCTGGGCTTCCTCGGGCTGCGGCTCGCCCAATGGATGGTGGCGCAGGGGGCACGCCACCTGGTGCTCGTGGGACGCCGCGCGCTCCCTGCCCGGGAGCACTGGGCGGACGCCGCCCTTCCCCCGGAGCTGAGGCAGCGCGTCGCCACCATCCAGGCCCTGGAGGCGGCGGGAGCCACGGTGCGGCTCGAAGCGGCCGACGTGGGTGACGCCACCCGCATGGGCAGCATCCTCGAAGACGTCGCGGCGACCCTGCCGCCCCTCCGCGGAGTCATCCACGCGGCGGGAGTGACGGGCGAGGCCTACCGCGACCTGCAAGAGGCCACCGCCCGGGGGCTCAGCTCGACGCTGCATCCGAAGGTGGGCGGAGCCTGGGTGCTGCACCGGCACACCCGGAAGCAGCCGCTGGACTTCTTCATCGCCTTCTCTTCCGCCAGCTCCATCTGGGGAAGCCGGGGGCAGGCCCACTACGCGGCGGCGAACAGCTTCCTGGATGCGCTGGCGCACGAGCGGCGCGCGCAGGGGCTGCCCGCGCTGACCGTCAACTGGGGCCTCCTGGCCGGTGGCGGCATGGTCGACGCGGGGTTCGACCAGTGGTTGAAGCAGACCGGCCTCGAGGCCCTGACCCCGGAGCAGGGCTTCACCGCGATGGCGCACCTGGTGGGCGCGGGCGCGGTGCAGGCCACGGTGGCCCGGGTGGACTGGGCGCGCTTCAAGCCCCTCTACAACGTCCGCAAGCAGCGGCCCCTGCTGGCGGAGCTCGAGGACGCGGCCCCCGTCGCGGCGCCCCGGGCCGAGAAGCAGGGCTCGGCCACGCTGCGGCGGCTGCGCGAAGCGCCGGCGGGTGAACGTCAGCCGCTCCTCGTCGGCTACCTCCAGGAGCAGGTCGCGCGCGCCCTGCTGCTCCAGCCGGAGCAGCTCGACCTGGAGCAGCCGCTGAGCAACCTCGGCCTGGACTCGCTGATGGCGTTCGAGCTGCGAAGCCGCGTGAAGAGCGACCTCGAAGTCGACGTCGCGCTGGTGGACTTCCTCGAAGCCGGCGACGTGACGACGCTCGCGGCGCGAGTGCTCGCGCGGCTGCCGGAGGCCCGGGCCTCCCACGACGCCAGTGCCTCCAGGCCGACGAGCGCGGCAGCGGCGCCCGAGGCCATTCCAGAGGACCTGGGACAGACCCTCGCAGGACTGAATGAACTGAGCGACGCGGGCGTGGAGGAGCTGCTCAAGACCCTCCTGGCCCGCCAGACGCAGGAAAGCGAACCCACGTCATGAGCACGAACCGTCCCCCCCTGGAGGGCCTCTCCGCCGATGAAAAACGCTCCTTCCTGGAGCGGCTCCTGCGGCAGGAGGCCTCCCGCAACCGCGCCACCCACCCGCTGTCCTACAACCAGAAGAGCCTCTGGTTCGTGAACCAGCTGGCGCCGAAGAGCGCGGCCTACAACGTCGCCTTCAGCGCCCGCATCCACTCCGCCGTGGACGTCGCGGCCCTGCGCCGGGCCCTGCAAGCGCTCGTGGATCGCCACCCGGCCCTGCGCACCGCGCTGCCGGTGCGTGACGGCGAGCCAGCGCAGGAGGTCGCCGGGCACCGCGATGTCCACTTCGAGCACGTCGACGCCACCGGCGCGGCGTGGGACGCGCTGGAAGAGAAGCTGCGGGACGCCTATCGCCAGCCGTTCGACGTCCAGCAGGGGCCGCTGTTCCGCGCGCACCTGTTCTCCCGCTCCGAGCGGGACCACGCGCTCCTGCTGAACGTGCACCACCTGGTGTTCGACGGCTGGTCGCTGTGGATGCTGGTGGAGGAGCTGCACCAGCTCTACCCCGCCATGCGCGCCAACACCCCGGTGACGCTCCCGCCGGTGGCGGGCACCTACGCCGACTTCGCCCGCTGGCAGGCCGAGCTGCTCGCGGGCCCCACCGGCGAGCGGCACTGGCAGTACTGGAAGCAGAAGCTCTCCGGGAGCCTGCCCGCGCTGAACCTGCCCACGGATCATCCCCGTCCGCCCGTCCACCGCCACCACGGGGCGTCGCAGGGACTGAAGCTCCCGCCCGAGCTGACCGCGCGCCTCAAGGCGCTGGCCCAGGCGGAGGGGACGACGCTCTTCGTCGCGCTGCTCGCCGCGTATCAGGCGCTCCTGCACCGCTACAGCGGCCAGGACGACATCCTCGTGGGCTCGCCGACGGCGGGCAGCGGCCGGGGTGAGCGGCGCTTCGCCAGCACGGTGGGCAACTTCGTCAACCCGGTGGTCCTGCGCGGAGACCTGTCCGGAAGCCCGTCCTTCCGGTCCCTGGTGGGGCAGCTGCGCAAGACGGTGCTGGAGGCGCTCGAGCACCAGGACTTCCCCTTCGCGATGCTCGTCGAGCGGCTCCAACCGGAGCGGGACAAGAGCCGCACCGCCCTCTTCCAGGCGGCCTTCATGTTCCAGCGCCCGCAGTCCACCTCGCAGCGCGTGGTGCGGCTGCTGACGCCGGGAGACGCGGGCGTGCGCGAGGAGCTGGGCGGGCTGGAGGTGGAGCCGCTGTTCATGCCGCAGCAGGAGGGACAGTTCGACCTGGCGCTGGAGATGATCGAGGCCCGGGACTCCGTCTTCGGCGTGCTCAAGTACAACACCGACCTGTTCGAGCCCGCCACGGCGGCGCGGATGGTGGGCCACCTGGAGCGGCTGCTCGCGTCGGCGGTGGCCGCGCCGGATCAACCCCTGTCCACCCTGCCCCTGCTCACCGCGCAGGAGCGGCACGAGCTGGTGGTGACCCGGAACGAGACCCGGCTCCCCCTGCCCGAGGACCCGAGCATCCAGGCGCGCTTCGAGGCCCAGGTGGCGAGGACGCCCGACGCGGTCGCCCTCCTCTTCGAGGACCAGCGGCTCACCTACCGACAGCTCGACGTCCAGGCCAACCAGCTCGCCCACCACCTGCGATCGCTGGGCGTGAAGGCGGACGAGCCCGTGGCGCTGTGCCTCGAGCGCTCACTCGACATGGTGGTGGGCGTCCTGGGCATCCTCAAGGCCGGTGGCGCCTGGCTGCCGTTGGATCCCGCCTTCCCCGCGGATCGCCTGGCCTTCATCGCCTCGGACGCCAGCGCCTCGGTGCTGGTGACCCAGGAGCGGCTGCGCGACCGCCTGCCGCCGACCCCGCACGTCGTGTGCCTCGACACGCAGCGAGCGGAGCTCTGCCGCCACCCGGAGGCGCCGCCCGAATCCCAGAGCGCGCCGCACCACCTCGCCTACGTCATCTACACCTCGGGCTCCACCGGCAGGCCTAAGGGGGTGATGATCGAGCACCGGCAGGCCCTCAACTTCTTCACCGCGATGGACCCGCTGCTCGGCGACGGGCCGGCGCGCACGTGGCTGGCGGTCACCACGCTGTCGTTCGACATCTCCATCCTCGAGCTGCTGTGGCCCCTCACGCGCGGAGACCGCGTGGTCATCCAGGGGGAGGCGGAGAGCTTCTTCTCCGCGCCGCGGCCCGCCCGGCGCGCTTCCGCCGCGCGCAAGCTCGACTTCAGCCTCTTCTTCTTCGCCAACTCGGAGGACCGCGCGCAGCAGCAGGACAAGTATGAGCTGCTGCTCGACGCCGTGAGGTTCGCGGACACGCACGGCTTCTCCGCCGTGTGGACGCCCGAGCGCCACTTCCACGACTTCGGGGGCCTCTATCCGAACCCCGCCGTGCTCGCGGCGGCGCTGGCGACCATCACCCGGCAGGTGAAGATCCGCGCGGGCAGCGTCGTGCTCCCGCTCCACAACCCCATCCGCGTCGCCGAGGACTGGTCGGTGGTGGACAACCTGAGCCACGGCCGCGCCGGCGTCTCCTTCGCCACCGGCTGGCAGGCCAACGACTTCGTGCTGGCCCCCGAGCACTACGCGGACCGCAAGCAGGTGATGCTCCAGGGCCTCCAGACCCTCCGCGACCTGTGGAGCGGAGGAACGCTCCACCGCAAGGACCCCAACGGCGCGGACGTGGAGGTGACGCTGCGGCCCAGGCCCTTGCAGCCGCGGCTGCCGGTGTGGCTGACCGCGGCGGGCAACCCGGAGACCTTCGAGCTCGCGGGTCAGCTCGGGGCCAACGTCCTCACCCACCTGCTCGGCCAGAGCCTGGAGCAGCTGCGCGACAAGTTCACGCTGTACCGCGAGGCCTGGAAGCGCCACGGGCACGGTCCCGAGGGAGGTCACATCACCCTGATGCTGCACACCTTCGTGGGCGCGGATCGCGACACCGTCCGCGACACCGTGAGGGCGCCCTTCCTCGACTACCTGCGGACCTCGTTCGACCTGATGAAGCGGCTCGCGCAGAGCCTGGGTCAGGACGCGGACGCCCAGCGGCTCAGCGCGAAGGAGCTGGACGCCCTCCTCTCGCGAGCCTTCGACCGCTACTTCGAGCAGAGCGGCCTCTTCGGCACGCCGGAGAGCTGCCGCGCGATGATCGAACAGCTCGAGGAGCTGGGCGTGGACGAGGTCGCGAGCCTCATCGACTTCGGCATCGACGCGGGCACGGTCATGAAGGGGCTGGAGCACCTGAACACCCTGCGCGAGCGCAGCCACGCCCACGCCGGGGCGGAGCCCGCGGACTTCTCCATCCCCGCGCAGCTCCTCCGCCACGGCGTCACCCACATGCAGTGCACGCCCTCGCTGGCGCGGATGCTCACCCTGGACCCGCGGGGCGCCGGGAGCCTCCGCGCGCTGAACACGCTGCTGGTGGGAGGCGAGGCGCTCCCGCTGGCGCTGGCCCAGCAGCTGCGGGAGCTCGTCCCCGGCCGGGTCCTCAACATGTACGGCCCCACCGAGACGACCATCTGGTCGACGACCTGGTCACTCGACGCGCTGAACGGAGCGGTCTCCATTGGCCGGCCCATCGCCAACACGCAGGTCTACGTCCTGGACTCGCACCTCCAGCCCGTGCCCTCTGGCGTGCCGGGAGAGCTCTACCTCGGCGGCGCGGGCGTGGCGCGCGGCTATCTGGGCCAGCCCGCGCTCACGGCCGAGCGCTTCATCACCGACCCCTTCACCAACGACGCGGCGGCGCGCCTCTACCGCACCGGCGACCTCGTGCGGTACCGCCCGGATGGCGCGCTCGAGTTCCTGGGCCGGGCCGACCACCAGGTGAAGGTGCGCGGCTTCCGCATCGAGCTGGGCGAGATTGAAGCGGCGCTCCAGCGACACCCCGGGGTCCGGGAGTCCGTGGTGGTGGCGCGCGAGGACGTGCCGGGGGACACGCGGCTCGTGGCGTACCTCGTCCCGTCCGCCAGCGCGCGCGCCCCGGGCCCCGAGCGCACGGACGGCAGGCACGACGCCCGCCCACGCCACCGGCTCCCCAACGGGATGACGGTGTTCCACCACACGGCCCATCAGACCGCCGGCATCGCCAAGGAGGTCTTCGGAGACCGGGTGTACCTCCAGCACGGGCTCACGTACCGGGACGGCGACGTCATCTTCGACGTGGGCGCCAACATCGGCCTGTTCACGCTCTTCGCGAGCCAGCAGTGCCGCGACGCGACGATCTACGCCTTCGAACCCATTCCCCCCACGTTCGAGCTGCTCCAGGCCAACGTCGAGGCGCACGGGCTGAACGTCAAGCTGTTCAACCAGGGCGTGTCGGACAAGGTCGAGACGGCGGAGTTCACGTTCTACCCGCTCATGTCCGGCCTCTCCGGGCGCTTCGCGGACGTGGAGGCGGATCGCCAGGAAGCGCGCTCCATGTTCCTGCACTACCTGGACCCGCGGGAGCGCGCCGCCAGCCAGCTCACCGACGCGCAGCTCGACGCGATGCTCGAGGAGCGCTACCGCGCGCAGACCTTCCCGTGCGCGCTGACGCCCTTGTCGGACGTCATCCGCGAGCACGGCATCACGCGCATCGACCTGCTGAAGATCGACGTGGAGCGCAGCGAGCTGTACGTGCTGCGCGGCATCCGCGACGAGGACTGGCCGAAGATCCGCCAGCTCGCCATCGAGGTGCACAGCCAGGAGCTGCTGCGCGACGCCAGCGAGCTGCTGAAGGCCAGGGGCTACGAGCTCGAGGTGGACGACGCGGTCATCATCGAGGCGGACGCGCGGCAGCCCGGGGTCTACATCTACATGCTCTATGCCTTCCAACCGGGCGTGCGCACGAGCCGGGGGAAGCCGCGCGCGATGATTCCGGCGGGGCTCGACGCGGCGGGCCTGCGGACCTTCCTCAAGGAGCAGCTCCCGCCGTACATGGTGCCCACGGACTTCGTGGTGCTGGACGCCCTGCCCCTGACGCCCAACGGCAAGGTGGACCGCAAGGCGCTCCCGGCGCCGGGCTCGACCGCGCGTTCTCCGGAGCGCCGCCACACCGCGCCCCGCACCGCCATCGAAGAGACGGTCGCGGGCATCTGGGCCCAGCTGCTGCGCGTGAAGCAGGTGGGAGTCCACGACAACTTCTTCGAGCTGGGTGGCCACTCGTTGATCGCCGCGCAGCTCGTCCACCGGCTGCGAGACGCCTTCCACGTGGACCTCTCCATCCAGACGCTGATGGAGAACGAGACGGTGGCGGCGATGTCGCTCGCCATCCTCCAGATGCAGCTCGGCGACGAGCCGGAGAAGCTGCTCGAGAGCATCTCGCACCTGACGGACGAGGAGGCGGCGGCGCTGCTCCAGCACCTCCAGGGCCAGGAGCAGCCGGCGGCCCGTGCCGCGCCTCCCACTCGCATGACCCGGTGAGCCCGTGAACGACCCCGCCAAGACGCCGGAGAGCCTCTCCCCGGTCAAACGGAAGCTGCTCGAACAACTGCTCAAGCAGAAGCAGGGCGTGAGCGGCCAGGCCCCGCTGGGCCGCGCCGTCCCGCCCGTCGTGCCCATCCGGGCGAAGGGGCAGAGAGAGCCCTTCTTCGTCGTCCACCCCATCCTCGGGGTGATCTTCCCGTACTACGAGCTGTCCGCGGCGTTGCAGCTCGACCGGCCCATGTTCGGCATCCAGTCCTTCGAGGGAAGCGGGACGCTCATCGCCCAGCGGACGATGGAAGACATCGCCGGCTACTACGTGCGGCGGCTGCGGGACGTCCAGCCCGCGGGGCCGTACTTCCTGGGAGGCTGGTCCTTCGGCAGCATGGCCGCGTACGAGATGGCGCGGCAGCTCACGGAGCAGGGGCAGGAGGTCCGCTTCCTGGGGCTCTTCGACACCTGGGCCCCGGGCGCGGGCACGGTGATGACGTACTCCCGCTTCGGCTACTCGGTGGCGCGCGACATCTGGAGCCTGGCGTCTGACTATGTCTACCTGCGGGAGCAGCGGACGGCGGGAGCGGCGCCGGGAGGCGCGGACACCGGCGGCAGCCGCTTCGCCGCGGTGCCAGACTGGGTGCGGACGCGGGTGCGAGGGCTGCGCTCGACCCTCAGTGAGATGCGGTCCAGCACCTCCGAGCTCCAGACCGGGGCCGAGCAGACGCCGAGCATGCGCCCGCTGCTCAACGCGTATGTGATGAACAGCGCCGCGGTGTTCCGCTACAAGCCCGCGCCTTACGCGGGGCGGCTCACGCTCTTCCGCACGAAATCGGACTCCGCGCTGTACGGCCGGGATCCAAGCTGGGGCTGGGGTGGGCTCGCGAGGGGCGGAGTGGAGGTCCACTACATCGACGGCAACCACATGACGCTGCTCAAGCCCCCTCACGTGCAAAGCCTGGCGGCGACCCTGAAGGCCTGCCTGGAGGCGCTGGACACGCCGGCTGGGGTCGGAGCCCCCTGACAGCGGTCAGGGCCCCGGGAAGCGGCTCGCATCCGCCGCTTCCTCGAACTTGAAGGAGCTTTCCTGGTTTTGAGGCCCTCGGCGAGCGCGCCACCAGAACCTCCCCGTCCAGAACCTGTCCAAGCGCAATGCGTTGCACGCGCTGGCCCGGACGATGCGGAGCGAGGGCGGTCATGACGTGAAGCAGCATCGAGGATGGCCTCGTCGCGAAGCTGCGCGAGCGGGACACGCGGCCCCCTGCGGAGCGCAGGCAGGGGGCTCGCCCGCACGATGTGGTACGAAAGCCCTGGTCCTGGAACCGGAGGCTCGCGTTGAAGTTGTTTCGTGTGTATTTGGCTTCGCTTTTGGTGTGGGTGGTCGCGTGCGGTGATTCGGATCCGGCGGAGACGCCCGACGCGGGCCAGAGCCGGCCTGACGCGAGCGTCGAGACGCCTGATTCAGGCAACCCGCTGCCGGACGCAGGCACCGAGGAACCCGACGCAGGCTCCGAGCCCACGGACGCGGGCTCCGAGACGCCCGACGCCGGGACGGAGGTCCCTGACTCCGGGACCGAGCCCACGGACGCGGGCTCCGAGACACCCGACGCGGGCACCGAGCCCACGGACGCGGGCTCCGAGACGCCCGACGCGGGCGGCCCTGTCGAGGTGAACGTCATCGACAACGGGGGCTTCGAGGAGTGGCCCGGTGCCCTCCCTGCGCTGTGGTCCGGGAGCACGTCGAACATCGAAGAGGTGCAGAAGGTCACGACGCAGGCCTTCGAGGGCGTGAACGCGGCCCGGCTGATCAACACCTCGACCACCCACAAGCGCTTCAGCACCCTGGCGAAGTCCATGCCCGCGGGCCGCTACTCCTGCACCTACCAGGCGCGCGGGACGGGCGACATCCGCAACGGCTTCTTCAGCACGGACTACTCCAGCTACTCGTCCTACACCTCCATCGACACGAAGACGTGGACGCAGGTGGCGTACAGCTTCAACCTGGCCAACGCCGTCTTCGACACCTTCGAGCTCATCTTCAGCGTCCGGAACACCAGCGGCGACCACCTGCTCATCGACAACGTCCGCTGCACGCGGGCCCCCGAGCCGTGTGACTCCGTCAGCTGCGAGGAATGGGCGCGTTGCGACAACGCCACCGCGACCTGCAAGCCGCTCTCCGGCCGCTGCGACGACGCCATGAACTGCGGCGAGTGGCAGACCTGCGACGCGACCCACACCTGCGTGACCGCCGACGACCGCTGTGCCCGTCACGCGGACTGCGCGCAGACGCCGGACACGCCGGTCTGCGACACGGCCACGCATCGCTGCGTCGAGGGCGACCCCTGCGCTGGCGTCACGTGCGGCAACCCGGCCCAGACCTGCAATCCCACGACGGGCGTGTGCGAGCTGGCCGAAGGGGCGTGCATCACGACGTATGACTGCCAGGGCGCCCTGCCCGCCTGTGACACGGCCACCCACCGCTGCGTCGCGGCAGACCACCCCGCGAACATCATCCGCAACGGAGGCTTCGAGCGCTGGAGCACCCGGGCCATCCCCTACTACGGGAACAACTACGTCCCGGATGACTGGTACGGCCTCGACAACGGCATCACGGACCCGGGCTCGGAGATCAAGCCCTCGCGCCTCGTGCGCTACACGAGCGCGGTGCACGGCGGCTCGGCGGCGTTGCAGTTCGTGGTCCCCATCCAGACCGCGGAGCGCTTCACCACGGAGAAGTTCAACGTGCCGACGGGCACCTACTCCTGCTCGTACCGGGTGCGCGGCCACGGCAGCATCCGCCACCGCAGCTATTCGAGCGGCGGCTGGAGCCCGCAGACGGACTTCCTCGCCGTCGACAGCGACGCGTGGCAGCCGGTGTTCTTCCGCTTCACCGGCAACGTGCGCGACTGGCGCCTGTTCTTCTACCCCAGCCGCAGCGAAGCCGACCGCGACCACCTCCAGGTCGATGACGTCGTCTGCACGAAGGACTAGCGGCTGAAAGCCGACGCGAAGGCAGCAGGCACGGTGGGCGCTCCGCGTCGAGCGCTCACCGTGTCTCAGCTCACGTGGAACGGCACCTGCCGCTCGAACTCGCGGCTGGGGACCCCGATGACGGAGTAGGCCGGGGACTGGATGGGCGGCATGGTGTGCAGGATGCGGCGGTGGAAGGTCGGGTAGCTGGCCTTGAACTTCCCCCCGTTCCAGACGCGCAGCAGGTTGGACGTGAAGAGGCCGTTGTAGACGCCGTCGCTGGAGAGCTGGTTGTCCTGGCAGCCGGAGATGAGCAGCACCGTGGCCTTGAGCATCAGCTTCGGATCGTCCTTGGGCAGCCCCTTCAGGATGGCGTCGTACATCGCCTTGTTGTCGCGGTACGTGCGCTGCTCGATGCCCAGCGGCATCTCCTTGAAGCGCCGCTCCGCCGGCTCCGTGCTCTGCACCGAGTCCGCCAGCAACTGGAGGCTGCCGCTGGAGCGCAGGGCCGCGTAGGCCACCCGGCTCACCGTGCCGCTGTGGCAGCTGTCGGAGAGCATGAAGACCCGCACCCCGGCCTTGAGCTTCGTCATCGCCTGGTAGATCTCGTCGTCGACGAGCTCCCCGTCATACAGACACCATGTCTCGTCCAGGCCGTCGGCCTCGTCCCCGTTCATGTCAGGGAGCTGGCCGCCGTGCCCCGAGTAGGTGAACAGCAGCAGGTCCCCGGCCTGGAGCACCGTCGCGGCCTCGCCCAGCTCCGCGAGCACCTTCTCGCGCGTGGCCTCCTTCGTGAGGAAGGGACGGACGCGGCTGAACTCCCGCGCCTTCGCGATGCTGACCATGTCCTGGGCGTCCGCCTCACACGCCTGCAACTGGCCATCCCAGCCCGCGTAGTGCTTCGGATCCACCGCGTTCAACCCGATGTTGATGGAATATCCCTGCGCCATGACAGTCTCCGCCTCCTTCACCCACGGTGGAGACGGGCGCTCGGGATGGCAGGGAGGAGGCGGAGCGCGCCGCGCTCTTCCGGCCCTTCCCCCGCCAGGAGCCCGGGGCTCGCCCCCTCCGCTCCCGCATGTTCATGGCGGAATGCACCAGGCCCCCTCCCTGCTCGCGCCGGGAAGGGGCCTCTCGCTTCACGACCTCAACGGGCGCTTCAGCTCCGGCGGCGGCGAAGCACCGCCAGCGGCAGCCCCGCCAGCGCGAGCGCCCAGAACGGGGCGCTGCTCGCGGCGGCGCAGCCTCCGGAGTCCTCGCCGTCACCCGGGCCCGGCTCCTCCTGCGCCGGAGAGCCGTTGCCCACCTGGATGCTCAGCTTCGTGTTGGCGGCGCGGTCACCGGTGCTGTCCTGGTCCGCGTTCGCCGAGTTGCCCGCGCCGAAGAGGTTGATGGTCACGTCCGTGGCGGGCGCGACGAGGGAGAAGTTGAAGCGCAGCTCCGTGCCCGTGAAGGCCTGGGGCGCGGAGTGGGTCAGCTCGGCGCCCAGCTTCTTCAGCCCCGTGCCGGCGACGAGGCTGGTGTCCGCGTTGTCCACGGCGATGTCCGCGCCGCCCGTCTTCGCGGCGCCGCCCCGGATGATGAGCGAGTACTGCGCGGTGGCCCCCTTCTCCACCTTCGTGGGGCCCTCGAGCTCCACCGTGGGCGCCGCACCGCCATTGTGGCACGTGTTGCAGGTCACCCCGCTCTTGCCAGAGTTGCCGGTGATGCCCGTGCTGGTGGCGAACGCCGTCGTCGCCGTCAGCAGCCCCATGGCCAGCAGGCCCGCGTGACGCATCGGATGTCCGAGCATGGTCGTGGGTCCTGGCTAGCGCAGTTGGAGGAAGGAGAAGGACAGGCCCTGCGTCGACACCACGGCCTTGCCGTTGTCGCCCAGCACGCGGAAGGTGGTGGACGCGGCGCCCGCGCCGAACTCCGTGTAGAGCGTCTGGTTCTCCGACTCGAAGAGGAACACGCTGCCGGAGGTGGACGGGAAGTCGGCCTTCCGCGTCGCGGTCAGCGTGTCCAGCTTCAGCTCCCACCACTGCCAGCCGGTGCCGCTCGCGATGGTGCGCGGGTGCGTGCCCTCCTCCACCGGGGCGATGCTCTCATCGAGCACGCGCACGTACGCCGTCCCCGCCGTGGGGCTCGGGATGAGCGCGCCCGCGGTGCCACCGCCCACCAGCGAGTCCAGCGAGCGGTAGAACGTCGTGTCGAACTGGCGCGTCTGCGGGTCGTACCTCAGCAGGCAGGGCTCCGGGGCGTCCTGCCCCACCACCCGGCGCACCGCGGCGCCATACGCCTCCGTGGCGACGTACACCTTGCCGTCCGTGCCGAGCACGGCGTCGTGCGTGTAGCCGCAGCGCTCATCCGTCGCGATGGAGGCCGTGTCCGTGGCCGTGTCGATGGAGACCACGCCCGCCTTCTTCGTGACGTTGACGCCCGCCTCCGGACGCCAGCCCACCGGCATGATGATCTGCCCGCCGGTGTGGATCACCGCGCCGGAAAACGCCATCACCGTGTCCGGGATGACCAGCGACGTGAGCGGGATGGTGCCCGTCACCGTCATCGCCGTGGGGTTCCAGATGACGACCTGCGCGGTGGCGCCGTCGAAGAAGTACGCCTTCGTCTCCGAGACGAACTGGAAGTTGGCCTGGTACTCGCCCAGCGACGTCACGCCCTGGGGCGCGAAGCTCACCGTGCCCGCGGCCTCCAGCGCGTCCTCGGCGTTCAGCGTGTAGCGGGTCACCGTGGCGCTCGCGTCGCTCACCACGTAGACGGAGCCGGACCTGGGGATGCCCACGCCCAGCGCGCGGCCGGGCACCTTGAGGGCGCCCTCCAGCGACAGCGACGCGGCCTTCTCCGCGTCGGGCGTCAGCACCACGTAGCTCTCCACGGGGTCCGACACCAGTTGCTGCGTGGTGATGGCGTACAGCGGGCCGTCCTCTTCCGAATCGCCGCAGCCCACGAACAGGGACAGGGCGATCGCCGCGGTGGAGAGGCGGAGGGAACGCAAGGCAAACGAGTGCTTCATCGACAATGGCCTCTTGGCTTGGGGGGATGGAGCGCCTCGCATTTCCCGCCGGGACGGGGACCCGGACATGAAAATGATAGGCATTCTCATCATCACCCTCTAAAGGCGCAGAGTCCACATGTCAAGAAAGAGACGTGCACTCCTCGAACCCGGACAGCCTGGGTTGAGGTGGGAACCGGCGGACCCAGGCGCCGGGCACCTGGAGCGCCGCGCCGGTGGTCACCTCCCCCACCCGGGGGGAAGCTGACCACCGGAGAGGCAGCCGGACGTCGAGCCCTCGCGCCTACCCCTCCACCTTCGGCTGACGCGCGAGCCAGGCACGCCACTCATCGGCGGTCTCGTAGGACTCGCCGGAGAGCTGCTTCAGCACCCGGATGGCGGGGTCTCGGTTGAGGGGCACCTGGAGCGCCGACATCGCGACCAGCGTCTCCCCCAACTGGCGGATCAGCCCGGTCCGCTGCGCCTCGAGCGCCTCGGGAGACAGGTCAGCCAGCAGGTAGGAGAGGAGGAAGGTCGCCTTGTTGCGGTCGCTCGCCTCCGGGAGCGTCACCGCGTCCGCCACCGTGGCCACGTCCAGCAGGGGATTGGTCGCGACCTCCTGCGTGGCCGTCAGCACGCGCAGCACGTTGTTGCGCACGCCGCCGTCCGGATCGCGGATGGAGGGCCGCAGCCGCTGCACGGTCTCCTCGGCCGTGGGCGCGTAGGCCAGGAGGAACGCGGCCGCGCTTCGCTTCTCCGGGTCCGCGTCCTCGCGCAGGACCGCCGTCAGCGCGTCCAACCGCGGGGGCACCTTCGCGATGAACTCCGGCTCGTAGGCCGCGAGGTCCGGGTGGCCGAACCCGCCGATGCAGTGGGCCACCTTGCAGGTGGAGTCCTCTGGCAGCTTGCCCTGTATCTGGAGCTGCTGCAGGCGCTGTTCATAGTCGTGCCACCGGGTGAGCAGCCCTTCCGGATCCGCGAGGTGCCCCTGGGGCGGGGGCCGGAAGCGCAGCCGGGCCGCGTCGGCGGCGTCCACCATGTCCATCACCATGTAGACGGTGCCTTTGTACTCCTCGGCGAAGTACATGAACATCGCCAGGTGGGCGAACGCGAGGCCGTACTGCTCGCGCAGCGCCGCCGACTTCTGCTTGAAGACCGCGGGGCTGCGGACGACGGGCTTGCCCACCTCCAGCCCCAGCGCCCGCTGGACCGCCTCCCGGTCCACCTTCCGCGAACCGAATGCATCCAGGCCCGCGAGCGTGAACATCGGGAGCGGGGGCTCGGTGGCCTTCGACAGGTTGGCGCGGGCCTCCGCGACGATGCCGCTCCACGCGGGGAGGCCGTGCAGCGCCGCCAGCTCCGGGTTGTATTCGAGGTGATCCGCGTCGTAGTAGCCGCCCTGGACCGCGCGCTTGAGCACATCCACGGCCGCGTCCACGTGGCCCGCGAGCGAGGCACACCCCGCGGCGCGGTAGAGGGACTCCGCCCGGTCCGGTCCCTCCGCGCCCGCGTCGCCGGAGGCGCGGAAGCGCTCCGCGCACCGCTCGAAGTCCAGCGCGTCATAGGCCTGCTCCGCCTCCGCCGAGAGCTGCTGCGCCCGCGCGGCCGGGTCCGCCGCCTTCGGGGCATGCGCGCAACCCGCGCCCAACACGACCACGCCCAGCGCCATCACGAAACGCATCTGGACCATCCTTTCGAGAAAACGCGTATCTCATGCAAGCTGCGCGCGGGTTTCAAGGAGGCCCCCATGGCCAACGCCATCTCGAAGACCGCGTACTACACCCTGGCCTGCCGGGCGGAGGACGCGCGCCGGCCGCGGCCGCTGTGCGGCGACACCTTCGCCTCCCGCTTCATGGACGACGAAGCGCGGCGGGTCTGGGCCCGCTTCCAGTCCTTCGACCACGCCAACGAGAGCAACGCCGCGAGGCACCGGATCATCGACGCGCGGGTGCAGGAGGAGCTGGACCGGGCCCCCGACGCGCGGGTGGTGGTGCTGGGCGCGGGCTTCGACACGCGGGCCTACCGGCTCCGCGGCGGCCGGTGGCTGGAGGTGGACGAGCCCGCCATCCTCACGCTCAAGGACGCGAAGCTGCCGGTGACGGAGGCGAGGAACCCGCTCGAGCGGCTCCCCATCGACTTCGCGGCGGAGTCGCTCGCCCAGAAGCTCGCGCCCTACCAGGACGCACGGCGCACGCACGTCATCATCGAGGGCGTGCTCATGTACCTGTCGGACGCGCAGCGCCGGGACATGCTCGCGGTGCTCCGGCAGGTGTTCCCCCACCACGCCGTGTACTGCGACCTGATGCGCGCCACCTTCCAGCGCGAGTACGGCCGAGACCTGCACGCGGTGCTCGCCAGCATGGGCGCGTCCTTCCAGGACATGACGGACGCGCCGGAGTCCCTCTTCCTGGAGGCGGGCTACTCGGCCGCGTCCGCCACCTCCGTGCCCGTGCGCGCGCGGGAGCTCGCCGGAAAGCGCGTCCAGGCGTTCATCCTCCGGCGCTTCCTGCCCACGGTCCGGGACGGCTACCGCATCTGGAAGTTCGAGCGGACCTGACGCCTCACTTCGCCCGGGGCGCCGCGGGCGGCTGCCCCAGCGCCACGCTCCCCAGGATGAGGCCGCCCGCCACCAGCATGGTGGGCGTCAGCGGCTCGTCCAAGATGAGCCAGGCCCAGGTCAGCGCGAACAGCGGCACCAGGTAGGTGACGACGGCGGCGCGCGGCGCGCCGATGCGCTGGATGAGGCGGTAGAACACCGCGTACCCGAGGCCGGTGCAGATGACGCCCAGGGCCGTCGTCGCCAGCCAGGGCCGCATGCCGATGGGCTCCGCGGGCCACGTGGCCACCGCGAAGGGCAGCAGCAGCACCGCGCCGCAGGCCAGCGTGGCGGCGGCGACCGCGGCGGCCGGCAGTCCGGCGAAGTGGCGGCGCACCAGGTTCGAGCCGATGCCGTAGAGGAACGCGCCCGTGGTCCCCGCCGCCACGGCCCAGGCGACGCTCGCGCCCGCGGCCCTGCCGCTGGCCAGCACCACCACCCCGGCGAAGCCCGCGAGCAGCGCCACCGCGCGCCGGGCTCCGATGCGCTCGCCGTAGAAGACGAACGCCACCAGGGCGGTGAAGAGCACCGCCATGCTGTTGGTGATGGCCCCGACGCCCGCGGGGGCCTGGCGCGCGGCCCAGGCGAACAGCGAGAAGGGCACCGCCGCGTTGATGACGCCCACCAGCGCCAGCCGGGGCCACAGCGCGGGACGGAGGGCCGTGCGCGCGCGCCAGAGGAACGGCATCAGCACCGCCGCGCCCAGCACCAGGCGCACCGCCACCAGGGGAAGGGGGCCGAAGGCCGGCGCCGCGATGCGGAGGAACAGGAAGGACGCGCCCCAGATGGCGGCCAGCCCGCCCAGCTCCAGGGGCGTGAGCCACGCCCGGTTGAAGGGAGGAGTCACGGCCTGGGGATGGGTGAGACCGGGTGCGCGCATGGTGGCCCCCTCGTGCGAGGAAGGAATCTGACTTCTGTCTGGCCCCTCTCTTCACGCCGCCCCCCTTTCTTCACAAGCGCATCCTTTCCGTGTCAGACATGAGCCAGATTTGAGGCTCGTCCCCCATGCCCCTTCACACCGACCTGCTCCCCGCCCTGGCGGCCTTCGAGTCCGCCGCCCGCCACCAGAACTTCGCCCGCGCGGCGGAGGAGCTGCACCTGACCGCCAGCGCCGTCAGCCACCACGTGCGCAAGCTGGAGGACCGGCTGGGCGTCGTGCTGTTCCAGCGCCACGCCCGGGGCGTCGCGCTGACGACCGAGGGGCGCCAGTTGGCGGACGCCGCCAGCAACGCGCTGTCGGACATGGACCACGTGCTCGGGGGGCTGAAGCACTCGCGGGCCGAGGACGCCGTGGTGCGCGTCACCACCGTGCACTCGCTGACGTATGCGTGGCTGCTGCCGCGCATGCCGGGCTTCACCGCGCGGCACCCGCGCGTCCGGATCCACGTAGACACGGAGATGGCGCTCACCCGCTTCGACGAGGGCGGGCCGGACCTGGGCATCCGCTACGGCCAGGGCCCCTGGCCGGGCCTCACCGCGCAGCCGCTCATGGACGACGCCCTGTTCCCCGTGGCCGCCGCGCGGCTCGCGGGCATCGAGCACGTGCGCGACGCGGCGGACGTGGCGGCGCTGCCGCTCATCGCGGACCTGAGCCGTCAGGGCTGGCAGGACTGGTTCCGCTCGGCGGGCGTGCGCGGGGCGCGGTTCGAGGAGCGCTACAGCTTCAGCGACACCACCGGCGCGCTGATGGCCGCGGTGCAGGGCCTGGGCGTGGCGCTGGCGCGAGAGAAGATCGCCACGCCCTACTTCGCGGACGGCCGCCTCCTCCGGCTGCCCGGGCCCATCGTGCCCACGCGCGCGAGCTATTTCGTGGTGTATCCCTCGCACAAGCGGCTGCGCCCGGCCGCGCGCCTCTTCGTGGACTGGCTCCTGGCACAGCGGGACACCGCGACCGTGCCGCCACCGCCCGCGACTCAAGGGGCCGCCCCCGCGCCTCGGAACGCTCCTCCGTGACAACCCCTCCCAGGGTGGGCCCACCCTCCCGATGGCGAACTCCGGGCCCACGCCTCGCCGGCTGGGCCCAGGCAGCCAGGCCTCCCCAGCGCTTTCGCTTGTGCCCGCGCCCCCTGCCCCGTAGGTTGCGGGCATATATATGGGCTCCCATACAAATCGGCCGCCGCCCCCGGACGTCTCCGGCGAGGTGCGCGCGGCCATGGACGGCGTGCGGCGGTTGGTGCGCCTGCTGCGGGTCTCCACCCGCGCCTCCGAACGGCTGGTGGGCATCAGCGGCGCCCAGCTCTTCATCCTTCAGGAGCTGGCGGAGTCCGGGCCGTGCTCCATCAACGCGCTCGCGGAGCGCACGCTCACCCACCAGAGCAGCGTGTCCGTCGTCGTCACGAAGCTCATCGAGCAGGGGCTGGTGAGCCGGCGCCGCTCGGACGAGGACGGCCGCCGCGTGGAGGTGGCGCTGGAGCCGAAGGGCCGGGCGCTGCTTCGCAAGGCGCCGCCCATGGCCCAGGCCCGCCTCATCTCCGCGCTGCGCGGCCTGGAGCCCGAGGTGCGCGCCGGCCTGGTGCGGGGACTGGACGCGTGGGTGCGCGCCCTGGGGCTCGACGGGGACGTGGCCCCGCTCTTTTTCGAAGACGAAGCCTCGCGCCCTCCGCGGCGCGGCAGGGCACAGGAGCACACCGATGAAGAAACCTGACGTGGAACGCATCGAGGAAGGGCTGGGCGGGGGGACAGCGGCGCGGTCCAGCCTCCCCGTGGCCCCGTCGATGGGGCCCGCGCTCGCCAGCCTGCGCACCCCCGCCACCTCCGTGGCGGTGGACTCCCGCACCGTGTTCATCAGCTGCCTGGCCGTGGCGCTGGCGGCCGTCGCGGGCCTGGTGGCGCAGGGGCTGGGCGCGCTCATCCACTTCGTCACGAACCTCGCGTTCTTCGGCCGGCTGTCCGCGCAGCCGGTGTCGCCCGGGGACAACACGCTGGGCACCTGGGTCGTGGTCGTGCCCGTGGTGGGCGGGCTCATCGTGGGGCTGATGGCGCGCTATGGCTCGCGGGCCATCCGGGGCCACGGCATCCCGGAGGCCATGGAGCAGGTGCTCTTCAACCAGAGCCGCATCCCGCCCCGGATGACGCTGCTCAAGCCGCTGTCGGCGGCGATCGCCATCGGCACCGGCGGCCCGTTCGGCGCGGAGGGCCCCATCATCGCCACGGGCGGCGCGCTGGGGTCGCTGCTGGGGCAGGGGCTCCACGTCACCGCGGATGAGCGCAAGGCGCTGCTCGCCGCGGGCGCCGCCGCGGGCATGGCCGCCACGTTCGGCGCGCCGGTGTCCGCGGTGCTCCTCGCCGTGGAGCTGCTGCTCTTCGAGTTCAAGCCCCGCTCCGTCATCCCCGTGGCCCTGGCCACCGCCACCGCCACCGGCGTGCGCATCGCGTTCATGGGCGGCGCGCCCGCGTTCGCCATCCCGGACCTGACCACGCCTTCGGGAGGGGCGCTGGCGTTCTACGGCGTGCTGGGGCTCGCCCTCGGCGTCGCCTCCGTGGCGTGCACGCGCGCGGTGTACTGGCTGGAGGACGCGTTCGAGAAGCTGCCCCTGCACTGGATGTGGTGGCCCGCGCTGGGCGCCATCGTCGTGGGCGTGGTGGGCGCCTTCTCCCCGCGCACCCTGGGCGTGGGCTACACCAACATCGAGGACATCCTGTCCGGCCGCTTCGTGGGGACGGCGATGCTCGCCTTCTGCGCGTTCAAGTTCATCTCCTGGTCCGTGGCGCTGGGCAGCGGGACGTCGGGCGGGACGCTGGCGCCCCTCTTCACGCTGGGCGGCGGCCTGGGCTCCGGCCTGGGGCTCTTGGCCACGCAGCTGCTCCCCTCCCTGGGCGTGGACGTGCGCGTCGCGGCGCTGGTGGGCATGGCCGCCCTCTTCGCGGGGGCGTCCCGCGCGCTGCTCGCGTCGGTGGTGTTCGCCTTCGAGACCACGCGGCAGCCGCTGGGCCTCCTGCCGCGGCTCGCCGGCTGCGCGGCGTCCTACCTGGTGTCCGCGCTGCTCATGCGGCACTCCATCATGACGGAGAAGCTGGCCCGCCGCGGCGCCCGCATCCCCACGGAGCTCGGCGCGGACGCGCTGGGCACGGCGCTCGTGCGCGATCACGGCCTCAAGCCCGTGGTGACGCTCCAGGCGGACTCCCTCCTGGAGGAGGTGCGCGCGTGGCTCGCGTCCGAAGCCGCGGGCTCCCGCCACCAGGGATTCCCCGTCGTGACGCAGGAAGGCCGGCTGGTGGGCGTCGTCACCCGCAGGGACCTGCTGGATGGCCAGGCGAGCGGCGGCCGGCGGATGCGGGACGTGGTGAAGCGCCCGCCCGCCGTCGTCTTCGACGACAGCTCCCTGCGCGAGGCGGCGGACCTGATGATGGACGAGGGCGTGGGCCGCCTGCCCGTCGTCTCCCGCGCCCGGCCGGAGCACGTCATCGGCATCCTCACCCGCAGCGATCTGCTCGCGGGCCACCGGCAGCGCCTGACGAACGCGCGCACGCGCGAGCGCGGCCTGGGCGCCCCGCGCTCCGCCGCGCCCCGGCCCGCCTGAGCGCGCCCCGGCTCAGGTCGCCGCGGGGACCCGGGCCGGACGCGCCTTCGCCTCCTGCTCGCGGTGCAAGGCCGCGAGCGTCTGGCGGATGCCCTCCGGGTACGGCGTCTTGTGCACCGTGCCCAGCAGGCCGCGCAGCGCGGAGTCGTCCAGCAGCACCGGGTTCGTGAGCAGGTAGTGCATCTCCACCAGCTCCCGCATGAAGGGGTCGAACAGGCCCGCCAGCCGCAGCATCCCCTTCCCCATCGCCAGCATCTTCGGCTTGTGGCCGGCCTGCGCGTAGATCTCCTTCACCAGCTGGCGCTGGGTGGTGACGCTCGCGCCCGCCAGGTTCCAGAAGCGCCCGTACGCGCGCGGCTCGTCCATCAGCGCGGTGACGACGGGGCCCACGTCATTCACGAAGACGAACTCGTGCGGCGCGTCCAGCGGCCCGATGAGCGGGGCGCGCTTGCCCTGGGACGCGGCGACGAAGGCGCGGTACAGGAAGCTGCGCTCCACGCCCGGCCCGTAGAAGTCCGGCAGCCGGAGGAGGGTGCCCCGAATGCGGCCCGCCGCGTCCGCCTCCAGGAGCAGGTCCTCCTGCGCCTTGCGCATGCGGCCCTTGTACGAGTTCGGCTCGCGCGGATGGGACTCCGTCACCCGCGCGGTGCGCGGCAGGCCATACGGATACACCGTGCCGATGAGCACCACCCGCTCCACGCCCTCCGCGATGGCCGCGTCCAGCGTGCGGCGCATCAGCTCCGGGTGCAGGTGGAACTGCCAGTAGTTCACCCCCACCATGTAGATGAGCGTCCGCACGCCCCGCGCCGCGGCCCGGATGGACGCCGGGTCCTCCGGATTCCACGTCACCACCTCCGCCCGCGGATCCGCGCCGAACTCCCGGCGCAGGCTGCCCTCCGAGCGCCCCACCACCCGGTACGGCCGCCCCTGCGCCTGGAGCGCCCGCGCCACAGACTGCCCGATGACGCCCGAAGCGCCGAACAACGCCACCGTCTCCATGTCGCCCTCCTGGGAATGAACGGCCGAGCTTTCACTGAACACCGTTCTGTGAACAGCGTTCATTTATTGCTGGCCGTTCGTTTCGTCAAGACCTACGCTCGTGACATGGGCATCACGGAGCGCAAGGAGCGGCAGCGCGCGGAGCTGCGGGAGCGCATCCTCCGGGTGGCGCGGGAGATGGTGATCAAGGAAGGGTTTGGCGCCCTCTCCATGCGCAAGCTGGCGGACGCGGTGGAGTACGCGCCCGCGACGCTCTACCTCCACTTCGAGAACCGCGACGCCATCGCGCGAGCGCTGTGCGTGCGCGGCTTCCAGGACCTGCTCGCGGTGCTGGAGCCGGCGGCCGCCATCGAGGACCCCGCGGAGCGGCTGTCACGCCTGGCCCAGGCGTACCTGGCCTTCGGGCTGAAGCACCCGGAGACCTACCGCCTCATCTTCATGGAGGACCCCAAGCTGTCCGCGGACCTCTTCCAGGACAAGCAGGGGGGCGAGGGCCCCCGGGCCTTCGCCCTCCTGGTGCGGGCCTTCAACGACCTGAAGTCCGCCGGCCGGGCCCTGGAGGCCGCCCCCTCCGAGCAGCTGGCGGAGGTCTTCTGGGCGGGGCTGCACGGCATCCTCAGCCTCAAGCTCACCTGCTCCGGGTTCCAGGGCGCGCCGGCGGAGGCGCTGGCGCGGACCCTCGTCGCCACGCTGGTGGGCGCCCCGAAGCCCGCCGGGCGCTCCCGGTAGCCCTCGCCTCCACCCACCGGGTGACCAGATTCGGCGCGGCGCGTCCAAGCGACCGATACCGTCTTCTTGCGTCCTGTATTGGATAGGTCCCCGTCTCATGGGGGAGGCTGGCGGGCGACCAGGGGGCCGCCGACTGGCATCCCTCTGACACGGTGTGTGAACATTGGACGTCCCATGAACAGGTCCCCTTCAACCCATCCCGGTGAGTCAGGCCAGGCGCTGGTGGAGTCCGCGCTGGTCATCCCGGTGATGGTGTTCCTCATCCTGGGCATCCTCCAGCTGGGGACGCTCCACCACGCGCGGCTGATGACGGAGTACGCCGCGTACCGGGCGGCGCGCGCAGGCATCGTCAACCACGGCGACTGCGAGCTCATGAAGAAGGCCGCCTACGCGGCGGTCCTGCCCACCCTGGGGCCGCCCAGATCCGGCGGCATCGAGGGCCGCGTGGACACGCTCATCAACGTGGCGCGGGTCCATGACGCGTACACGGAGCTGAGCCAGGCGGAGAAGAACCAGCGCTTCAACGAGGACGTGGACCTGGAGCGCGTGCGGGTGGAGGTGCTCAACCCCCGGCGCAGCCAGCTGCCCACCCTCTTCGCCTCCTACGGCTCCCACCTGCAGGGCCTGGAGCTGGACTACGACGACATCCGCAACGCGCAGGTCATCGAGGCCAACCTCCTCACGGTGCGCATCACCTACTTCTACGAGATGCGCATCCCGTTCGCGAACTGGCAGCTGCACGCCTTCTACATGGGGCGCGAGGCGCTGAACGGCCTGGCCATGCGGGGCGTCAACTTCACCACCCAGAAGGTGAACGGCGGCAGCCTCACGGACCACCTGGAGGACGCGGGCGCGGGCCAGAGCCCCGACCACCAGAAGATCCGCGCGCTCGCGAACACCAACATCTTCGCCATCCCCGTCGTCGCCACCTATTCGATGCGCATGCAGTCCAACCTCCTCAACAGCGGCTCGCACGGCCCCAACGCGTGCGCCGTGGACGGCTAGCGCCGCCCCCAGGCGCGGGCCAGAAGGACCCCCACGATGTTTCGGATTCTGCGGAGACTGCGGCGCGACGAGCGCGGGCAGGCCATGGTGCTGGGGGTGGTGGTCATGCTCGTGCTGGCCGTCACCGTCATGACGTCGGTGAACATCGGCCAGGGCGTGTACGAGAAGATGAAGCTGCAGGACGCCGCGGACGCGCAGGCGTACTCGCTGGCGGTGAAGGAGGCGCGGGCCTACAACTTCCTCGCGTACACCAACCGCGCGATGATCGTGCACTACTCCGCGATGCTCACCGTGATGTCCTACGTGAGCCACGCGGTGTACCTGGAGCGCACCATCGGCGTGGCGGCCAAGTACCTGCAATACATCCCAGGCATCGGCGCCGTCTTCGCCGCGGTCTCCGCGGTGATCAAGGCCTGGAAGGTGACGGTGGAGACCGTCTCCCGGTTGCTCATCCCGGTGCTGACAGCGCTCAACATCGCGCTGTGGCTGGCCCAGGAGGCCATGCTCACAGGCACCCTCTTCGACCTCTACACCACGAAGGGGCACGGGGACGTCATCGCGAAGACGGACCCCAAGGCCGACGTCCCCAGGGACATGGACTCGGGGGAGTCGTTCACCAAGACCGCCACGGTCGGCGGGCTGTTCAAGAACCAGGGCGACATCAACTACTCCAACGCCAAGAACTTCCTGCACGTCCTGGACGACGGCCCCTTCAGCAGCAGCCCCACCATGGGCGTGGACCCCACCGGCATGCTCACGCGGGCGAAGCTGGTGGGGGGCAACAAGCTGTCGGATCCGAACATGGCCAAGTACCGCCTCCTGATGGGCAACCTGGCCAACGGCGTGCGCCGGGAGTGGACGGCCGTGGGCAAGGGGCCCATCCTCATCGGACGCAAGTGGGACTTCCGGCTGTGCGTGGGCATTGGCGAGCTGCGCATCCGCAAGACGGCGGACAGCCAGATCAAGAGCTTCGACGAGAACTTCGAGAACAACCGCAAGGACCAGCTCTTCGCGTCGGACGACATCCGCATCGAGGTGCGCCCCACCTGCTTCCTCTTCGGCTGGAGCGACGTCTTCCGGCTGCGCTTCCGGGCGGCGGCGGACAACCGGGGCGGCTTCCACCAGGAGTACGGCTCCAACAAGACGGATGACCACCACCCCTGGATGGGCATCACGCCGTTCGTCACCTCCGACACCAGCTTCGTCAGCCCCCGGCAGAACCACTTCGGCTACCCGTGCAACCTCATCCTCCTGAGCAAGGACATGGGCGCGGACCGCACCGGCAACAAGCCCGTCTATGAGCTGGAGAACCTGTCCCGGAACGCCTTCATGGAGGGCAACGGCGACGGCAAGTACAACACCGCGGAGAACAACGACGAGGGCATCCGCGAGTCGTACCTGGACATGACCTGGCGGTACGTCGGCGGCAAGCAGGACGGCTACGCGGCGGACTTCCGCGAGCGCACGGGCGGCATGATGGCCATGTCGGTGGGCCGCGCCATCTACCACCGCCCCAACACGTGGAAGGAGGAGCCCAACTTCTTCAACCCGCTCTGGACCGCGCGCCTGGCGCCCATCAACACGCACTGGGACGAAGACCACCTCAAGTGGATGGTGCCCGCCTGGGAGGACAGCGAATGGCTGCTCAACGGCATCAACTACTGACGCGGGCGGGCCGCCGCGCGGCGCGGGGAGCGGCGACGGTGGAGCTGGCGCTGCTGGCGCCGCTGCTCGTCGTGCTGGTCCTCTGGGCGAACTACTTCTGGGAGGTCCAGCGCGCGCGCCTGAAGATGGTGGAGCTGGCGCGCTTCGTGGCCTTCGAGCGCACGGTGCGCCAGGACCTCTCCGCCGTCACCGCGGAGGCGCAGACGCGCTACCAGGACCTGGACGGCTCCACCAAGACGGGCACGCTGGGCACGGCCTACCGCAACGGGCTCACCCTCAACGTCCAGGCCCAGAACGCGGACGCGCCCCTGGAGAGCGTGGGGATGTCCGGGCTGGGTTCGCAGTCGGGCGTGGGAGGCATCGCGGGCGCCGCCGTCAGCGCCCTGGGCGGCTCGCCGGAGCAGCTGGCGCGGGACATGGGCTTCGACCCCAGCGTCGGGGCGGTCCAGACGGACGTGCAGGCCCGGGTGATCAACCACATCATCCCCCGGGAGGTCGCCCTCTACACGACGGGGTTCGACGGCGACCAGCTGGACCTCCACTTCGAGGAGCACTTCTACCTCTACCACGACACCTGGAGGTCCTGGGGTCCGGGCGAGAACCCCGCGGACACCTATCCGCGCGTGGAGCAGCTCACGCACGACCGCATGAGCAACATCGTCTACGCGGGCGTGAGCGGCGGGGCGATGAACTCCATCGCGTCGGTGCTGAGCGTGCTGGGGCTCGATTTCCCCTTCTCCGACGACTACATCCGCAAGTCCGTGGTCATCCGCGCGGTGACGGACGCGGGCAACTACAGCGCGGTCCAGCCGACGCGCACGGTGCCCGGCGACGTGCTCCAGGCCGCCTACTGGCGCAACGACACGAACTACTGCTTCGGCAACTGCGAGCCCAGCGCCATCAAGACGAAGCGCGGGCTCTCCAACTCCGGGGGCCGGGACGACAACTGGCCCATGCGCGCCTACCGGTGCCGGGGCAACTTCTTCCAGGGCGCCGCCATCTCCAACGAGCCGGAGTCCATCTACACGAAGTCCACCTCCGCGGCGGCGGCGTACTTCCACTACAACAGCGACGCCTGCACCCCATGAGCGGACTGACGGACCGCACGGGCGCGCTCACGCGCTGGCTGGGCCTGGGCGGGCTGCTCGCGCTCGTGGCCACCGCCGTGCTGCTGAAGGATCCGCCCGCGCCGGCGTCGGGGCTCCCGGCGAAGCCGCCCTCGAAGCCGGAGGTCGCCCTGCCCCCGGCGCCGCCGTTCCCGGATGCCGGTGTGGGCCGGCTGCTGCGCGTCATGCCGTCCTTCCCCGGCGCGGCGATGGTGCCCATGGGCCGGATGGTGACCAACGGCAGTCCCATGGAGATGGGCTACTTCGAGACGGACCACCCGCCGGGCGAGGTGCTGGAGTTCTTCGCGCGCGAGTTCCGGCTGCGCGGCCGCAACATCGTCACGCAGGACGACGGCGCGGGCGGCGGCGCCGTGAACTACTACGACGAGCGGCTGGGCGCGCTGGTGGCCGTCACCACCATCCGCGTGGGCGGCGCCACGACGCGCACGCTGGTGTTCCCCTCCCTGGTGGAGGCGCCCGAGGGCATCCACCTCCAGGGCCAGGCGCCCGAGTCGCTGCCGCAGCCCCCGGGCGTGGTGACGGTGCTGCGCCTGGACGAGGGGGGCGGCGGCGCCAGCGCGGGCAGCACCACGCTCACGCAGGTGGCGCACGGCACGCCCGCGATGCTCGCGGAGTTCTACCGCTCGCAGCTCCCCTCGCGCGGCTACCTGCCTTCGGGCGGGCGCCTGGCCAAGGGCGTGGAGCTGCTGGAGTTCGAGCGCCCCGGTGAGCGGCTGTCGCTGACGCTGTCGCCGCTGGACAAGGACGGCCCCCCCGAATCCCTCATCACGTTCGTGCTCGAGCGTGCCCCTCTTCCCCAGGAGTCGAATCGATGAATGGCTGGTTGTCGCGAGGCTACCGGTGGCTGCGGCGTCCGCGTTCGCGGGGTCAGGCCATGGCCGAGTTCACCGTGCTGCTGATGGCGTTCATGTTCGGCGTCGGCGCCATCACCACGTTCGCGCCGGAGATGTTCGCGGCGCTCACCATCTACATCCGCGGCTTCTACTGCGTGCTGGGCTACCCCTTCGGCTGAGGGGCCCTGCGTCAGGGCGTGGGCAGCCGGGGCAGCGTGAGCGGCACGGCGTCCAGCGCGGGCCGGGCCCCGGTCCCGCTCTTCTGCGCCGTCCAGGTGGCCTCCGGGTCGCGCAGGGACTCCACGCCGAACACGGGCACCCGGTCCGCCGTCACCACCGTCACCTGCCTGCCGGTCTCCAGGCGGAAGGTCTGTTCCCGGGCCTTGCCGGCGAAGGGGCCGGCGCGCAGCTCGGTGTCGCGCTGGCGCACGGGCACGCCCCGGAGCGCGGCGTGGTCCGTGAGCAGGTCCACGGGGACGGAGACGGGGGCGTTGGGCGGCAGGGAGAGGGCCAGCCGCTCCACCATGGGACGGGCGGTGCCGGCACGGGCCACCCAGACGACGATGAGGGCGCGCGGGGCCGTCTGGTAGTCCACCTCCACTTGGTAGAGCGTGTCGTGCTCACGCGGCGTCTCGCCCACCACGGCGGCGCGCACGGGGAAGGCTTTGCCCTGCTTCGATTGGACGAGGTATTCCACCCACGCGCCCACGACGGGCTGGAGCTGGCCGTAGAGCAGCAGCGGCGGCACCAGGGCGCGCGCCTCCGCGAGGCGCTCGGAAGCAATGGGCGGATCCGAGGGCGCTGGCGCTCCGGCGTCGGGCGGGCCGGCGTCAACGGACGCCCCCTTCGCGGCGGGGCGGCTCGGCGAGGTGCCCGCGTCGGGCGCGGCGGACCCGGCCGGAGTGGCGGAGAGCAGCACGGCGGTGCACACGGGACACAGGAGGCGGCGCATGGGAACAGCACTATCGGTCCGGGGCTCCGCGCCGGACAAGCCCGGGGGCTCGAGGACAGCCACCCGGGGAGGACGCCTGGGGCGGCTGCTGCCGCTGCTCGCGGTGGTGCTCGCGGGCCTCACGGCCCTGCCCGCGCGGGCGCAGGACCGCGCGCCGGATGCGTTGTTCGGGCTGCCGCTCGTCGTGCGCGAGGGCGGCTGGGCGCGCTACCTGAACACCTCGCCGGACGGGCCCGAGCAGTTCGTCATCAAGGTGGGCGGCCCGGGGCGTCATGAGGGCAAGCGCGGGCGGTGGATCCTCCTGGAGCTCGACGTGCCCGCCGCCGGCCGCGTGGGCTTCGACTTCCTGGTGGAGGGCGATCGCTTCAGCGCGAAGAGCGTGCTGCTCATGCGCCTGCGCGTGCCGGGCCAGCCTCCGAAGGACACGCCCGCGCCCTTCAATCAGCCGGGCGCCCACCGCCAGCCCCACCCCCTGCGCGAGAGCACGGAGACCCTCGCCGGCAGGAAGCTGGCGGTGAAGGAGTACTCGTACGCGGGAGGCATCACCGCCCAGTGGTCCGCCGCGGTCCCGGCGCTGGGCCTGGTCCGCGTCTCCGGGACGCAGTCCTTCCAGTTGGAGGCCTTCGGCGTGGGCGGCGACCCGTGGAAGGACGCTACCGCCGCCGGGAGGTGAGGCCCGCCCCGAGCAGCGCGGTCCGCACCGCGTCCTCGTCCGCGCTGGCGAGCCGGGCGTTCAGCAGGAGCCGCGTCCCGTGCCCCGCCTGGAGGCGCACGCGGGGCAGGTCCCCCTTCTCCCGCTGGAGCGAGAACCACTCCAGCCGGGAGAACGGCGTGCGCCGCCCCAGCGAATCGATGAAGCCCGAGGGGCCCAGGAAGAGCGCGGGCACCCCATGCAGGCCCACCCCCGCCAGCCACCCGGCGACGCCCAGGCAGAACAGGGCGAGCGCGGGCCGGCCCTCCGCGGAGGACAGCCGCAGCCCCACCAGCGCCAGCACGCCCATGGTCGCGAGCACCAGCGCATAGGTGCCCATCTCCGCGCGCGAGCGCAGCGCCCGCAGCCGCCCGCCGCGCAGCAGCCCCACGAGCGCGCCCAGCGCCACCAGCGCCAGGCCCCCCGCCGCCACCGCCACGCCCAGCCCCATCATCCCGGGGCGCCCGCCCAGCTCCCGCGACTCGCGCACGAGCCCCGCGGCGCAGCCCGCGAAGTAGAGCAGCGCCACGCCATGGAAGGCAGCCGTGGGGAGGGGGCGCGTGGGGACCGGCGGAGCACTCACCCGGTCCTCTCTACACCACCTGGCCTCCGGGGAGGTGACGAAGCCCTCCCGCGCGGGCGCCTACTTCAGCGCGGCGAGGACGTCGAACACGGAGGGCCGGTGCGGCCCCCAGCCCAGCGCGCGGGCCCGCTTCGCGCGGATGCGGCTGTTGGACGCGAGCGCCAGCCGCCCCAGCTCCACGCCCCAGCGCTTCTCCCCGTCCGCTTCCAGGAGCCGCTCGCGGGGCCGGGCGCCTGCGCGCGGACGCTCGGGCCCGGGCGGCCTCAGCGCGCCGGCCCGGGCGCCCGGTGGGTGTCTCCTCGCGCGGTCAGTAGACCTTGTCGCCCTTCTCCACGCCGAAGGGGGACGGCGGCGCGAAGGTGCCGTTCACCGTCGTCCCGCCGTTGTGGATGGCGGGGAACATGGGCTGCATGCTCTGCGGGAACCCGAAGGTGGGCTTCGTCAGCTCATCCAGGCGGCCCAGCTCCGCGGCCGTGAGCTTCACGTCCGCGGCCTTCAGGTTGTCCTCCAACTGCGAGAGCCGCCGCGCGCCGATGATGGTCGAGCCCACCGCCGGCTTCGCCATGACCCAGGCCAGCGCCACGCGCGCCGGGGTGCTCTCGTGCGCGCGGGCGATCTGCTCCAGCGCGTCGACGACGGTGTAGGTCTTCTCGTTCAGGAAGGGCTCGAGGAAGGGCCCCCGGTCCGCCTTCAGCTGCCCTGCGTTCTTGCGGGTGTACTTGCCGCTGAGCGCGCCGCTCTTGAGCGGAGACCAGGGCGTGATGCCCAGCCCGTGCTCCAGGGCCATGGGCACCAGCTCCTGCTCCACGCTGCGCTCCAGCAGCGAGTACTCGATCTGCAACCCGATGAACGCGGACCCGCCGCGGAAGCGCGCGGTCACGTTGGCCTCGACGATCTTCCACGCCGGCGTGTCGGAGACCCCGAGGTAGCGGACCTTGCCGGCCCGGACGAGGTCCTCCAGCGCGGCCATCGTCTCGTCGATGGGCGTGTGCACGTCCCAGTTATGGAGCCAGTACAGGTCGATGTAGTCGGTCTGCAGGCGGCGGAGCGAGTGCTCGCACGCCGAGATGATGGACTTGCGGCCGGAGCCTCCCCCGTTCGGATCGCCGGGGTAGAGGTTCCCGCTGAACTTCGTGGCGATGACCAGCCGGTCGCGCCGGGCCGCGTGCCGCCCGACGTGGTCGCCGATGATCTTCTCGGAGTGGCTCTTCGTGTAGAAGTTCGCGGTGTCGATGAAGTTGCCGCCCAGCTCGATGTACCGGTCGATGATGCGCTCGGACTCCTCCACGCTGGTGCCCCAGCCGAGGTCTTCACCGAACGTCATCGCACCAAGGCACAGCGGGCTCACGCGGAGGCCTGAGCGGCCGAGCGTCACGTAATGGTCCAGAGGCATGGTTGCTCCAGGGGATGTGCTACCGTTTCGAGGAGGCCGGATTGGTTCAGCCTTGAATTGATTTAATTTTGTACCATTTTCCGCGCAAGGGCCCATGTCGAGAATCGACCCGGCGAAGATCTGGTCGCTGAACTACACCCTGCTGATGTCGGTCATCGCGGGCGTCTCGCCCGACATCGCCGCGCTGGGGCTGGACACGAAGGAGCTGTTCGTCCTGGCGCAGGTGGAGGAGCACCCCTACCCCGCCGAGCTGGCGGCGACCCTGAGCATGCCGAAGCCGACCATCACCGTGTACGTGAAGCGGCTGGAGGCGGCGGGCTTCCTGCGCCGGGAGCTGGACACCGAGGACCTGCGCCGGCACCGGCTCCAGGTCACCCCGGCGGGGCGGAAGGTGACGGCGAGGGGCCTCGCGCTGCTGTCGGCGGCGTTCAGCGAGCGGCTCGGGCGCCTGGGCGCGGCGGAGCAGGCGCAGCTCCAGCACCTGCTCGAGAAGATGGGCTGACGGCGGCTTGAATCCGGCCGTTTCCCTGGTGCGTAATCCTCAACACGGTGCCGAGGCGCTCCTCGCCCGGCCGGGAGTTCCCGAGACATGCGGACGCGTCGCGCGGGTGAAGTGATTCTGGGTGCGCTGGTGTGCTGGATGCTGGCGGCGTGTGGTGGCGGCGACAAGGTGAAGGTCCGGGGGCACGTCACCAACGGAGGCGGTCAGCAGACGCAGGGGCTCACCGACGGAGCGCCCGCGCTGGCGGGGGATGGGACGGCCTCCGCGGCGGCCACGGTGCGGATCAGCCGCGTGGTGGCGGCCGGCGACCTGTCGAGGCTGGCGGAGGCCGACGTCGCGGCGGACGGCAGCTACACGCTGGAGCTGGAGGACGCGGGGCAGCGGCTGGTCATCGAGGCGGTGAACGCGGCCGGCGTCACGGTGGGCTCCGCGGTGCTGGACTCCGCGGCGCCGCAGGCGGGCCAGGACGCGCGCACGGCGCCGCCCATCACGAGCGAGTCCTCGCTGGAGGCGGAGGTCTACGTCCAGATGGTGCGGGACGGGGACTCGCCCAACAGCGTGGACACGGTGGACCTGCGCGCGCGGCTGAACGCGGAGCAGGCGGCGGCGGTGCGCGGCCAGCTCAAGCAGACGGCGGCCGAGTCCGTGGGGGCGCTGGCCGTGGCGGTGCGCGCGGCGCAGGCCACGCGGCTCAAGGCGTACGCCCGGGCGGGCGTGGTCGTCACGCAGGACCAGCTCTTCAACGCGTCGCTGGACGCGGCCGCGCAGCTGGACGCGGCGCTGGATGCGGGCGGACCGTCCGCGGCGAGCGCCTACCGCACGTTCTTCGCGGCGGTGCGCGCGGCCACGCCCGAGGCGAACGACGTGCAGGACCAGCAGGCGGAGCGCGAGGCCAGCGTCTCGTACCGCATGGTGGTGGACGCGCGGCTGTCCACTGGCGCGGGGATCGCGGTCGCGGACGCGTCCATGCGGGCCGCCGCCTCGCTGGAGGCCGAGGCCACCGAGGCGGCCGTGACGGCCCTGCTCCAGGGCGCTGGCGCCGCCGACGCGGTGTTGAGCCAGGCGAATACCGCGGCCACGACGCTGCGCTCGAACCTGGCCGCCGCCACGTCCGCCAGCCTCGCCGCGTCGGCGTGGGCCTCCTACAGCAGCCAGCTCGCCACCGGCGGCAGCGCGTCCGTGATGGGCGCGCAGCTGGGGGTCACGAGCAGCAACCAGCTCGCCTTCGACTCCGCGGTGCACACGGGAGCGCAGGCCGGGGCGACGCTCGAAGCCACGCTGGGCACGGTGCTGGAGCAGTCCGGCAGGGGGACCGCCACGCTCATCGCGGACGCGGTGGTCAACGCCTTCGCCACCTATGACGCGGAGGTGCGCGGCGCCGCCACCGCCACCCTGACGGGCTTCGGCGCCCAAGCCCCCACCGGCGTGGAGCTGCTGATCATCTCCGAGGGCTCGTTCCGGCTGAAGTAGCCGCGGTGCCCGGGGCCGCGTCGCTCTGGACGGGGCCCCGGTCTGCCCCCTCGCCCACCGCCGCGGCACGCCCCCTCAGTGCTGGTGGCCGAAGCGCACCTCCACCTCCGGGTGCGCCGCGACGAACGCGCGCAGCTTCTTGAAGCTCTCCACGCCCCGGGGCCCGTCCTGCGTGAAGGTGCCCGGCTCCACGTCGTGCTCCCAGCCCCAGCGCGTGTGGCTGGCGTCCCCCAGCAGCAGCACCGGCCCCTTCGTGGAGCGCACGAGGTACGCGGTGCTGCCCGGCGTGTGCCCCGGCACCCAGAGCGCCCACACGGAGCCGTCCCCGAAGACGTCCACCGCGCCATCGAAGAGGCCCTTGGGGTCCGGCGTGTAGTTCCACTCGGACAGCGCCGGCTTGCCCGCCAGCGCGCGGTCCGTGGCGCCCTGCACCACCAGGTTCACGAACGCGCGGCTGCCCGCCTCCCCCGGGCCGGTGTACACGGGCGTCCCGGCTGGCGCGTCCGCCATGCCGCTGATGTGGTCCGGGTGCAGGTGCGTGAGGAAGACGCCGGCCAGCGGCTGGGGCTGCTGCGCCAGCCACTCGCCCAGCGGCGCCAGCACCGTCATCTTCTCCATGTGCATCGCGCTCGTGACGATGCCGCTCAGCGCCGCGCGGTCGGGCGCGTCGCGCAGCGCCGTCTCCACGCCCGTGTCCACGATGAACATCCCCCGCGTCGGGTGGCGCAGCGCGTGGAAGAAGACCTGGATGGGCTCGTCCCCGTCCTCCAGGTGCGCCGCCTTCGCCGTCGGGTGGTCCAGGTTGATGAGGCCGCTTCGGTCCACGGACCAGTCACAGGACGTGACGGTCTCCAGCTCCACCGGCCCCGGCACGTCCAGCGCCGCGAGCAGCGCCTCCGCCGGCCGCGTCACGCCCAGCTCGGACTTCTGGACGGCGTGGGAGGACGTGGCGCAGCCGGTGGCGAGCCCGGCGACGGAGAGGCAGAGCGCGAACAGGGTGGACTTCATGGCGGACTCCTTCTGCCGGCGCGGCGCGCCGGGCGTTCGGGACACGCGGGAAGATGCGGGATGCGCCCGTGGATGGGAATCCGCGAAGACGGCATGATGCCATCCATTCATGGATATCTCCTGGGACGACGCCCGGCTGTTCCTCGCCATCGCGGAGACGGGCAGCTTCAGCGGGGCCGCGCGGCGGCTGCGCATCGGACAACCCACGGTGAGCCGGAGGCTGGCCGCCCTGGAGTACGCGGTGGGCGCGGCGCTGTTCCGCCGCAGCGTGGAGGGCGCGGCGCTCACGGTGGCCGGGGAGCGGCTGCTCGTGCCCGCGAAGAAGATGGCGGAGTGGGCCGGTGAGCTGCACCGCGCGGCGGAGTCCGCGGACAGCGCTCCCCGCGGCATCGTGCGCGTGACGGCCACGCCGTTCATGAGCTTCGACTTCGTGGCCCCCTTCGCCGCCTTCGTCGCCCAGCAGCACCCGGGCCTGCGCCTGGAGGTGCAGTCCCAGGTTCAGTACCAGGACCTGGCTCGCGGCGAGGCGGACCTCGCGCTGCGCGGACGGCGTCCCACGAGCGCGGACCTGAAGCTCGTGGACACGCTGGAGGTCCCCAACGCCGTCCTCGTCTCCAAGGCCTTGAAGGCCCGGCTGCCCAGGAAGGTGACGCTCCAGCAACTGCCCTGGGTGGCCTGGGCGCCCCCCTTCGAGGCCGTCCCGCCCAACCCCCAACTGGAGTCGATGATCCCCGGCTTCGCCCCGGCCTTCACGGCGGACCACTACCTGGTGATGCTCGCGGCGGCGGAGGCCGGCCTGGGCGCGATGGTGCTCGCTCGCATGCCGCACCGCTTCAAGCGCCCCACGCAGCTGGTGCCGCTGGAGGTGGACCTGGGGCCCTTCTCCCGGAGCCAGACGCACCTGGTCTGCGCGAAGTCCGCGCTCGACATTCCCCGCGTGCGCCGCGTGTCGGAGCTGCTGCTCGAGGAGTTCCAACGGATCCGCCTGGGTCGATGAAAACCCCCAACGGACACCGGCCCCGCGTATTGTGCCCGCCATGCAATCCGCTCGACCCGCCGCCGCCTCCTACGTCCTCATCGACGCCGAGAACGTTGACTGGGCTGTCTCCAACATCGTCGGACGCAAGCCCGAGCCCCAGGACCGGGTGCAGTTCGACCGGCTCGTCTCCTTCTGTGACACGTACTTCCCCAAGCCCGTGCGCTGCGTGGTGGTGCTCAACGCGCGCGGCGAGCAGCTCCCGGACGCGATGATTGGCTTCGTGCGCGCGCTGAAGTCCGCGGGCTGCGAGGTCGCGCTCCTGCACGGGCGTCCGGACCAGAAGGTCGTGGACCTGGGCATCCTCAAGCTGCTGGAGAACATCCGCACGCAGCGCCCGCAGGCGGCGGTGGGCCTGGCCAGCCACGACGGCGCGGACTTCGCGGAGGCGCTCAAGCCGCTGCTGGAGGAGCAGCGCCAGGTCGCCGTGCTGGGGCTGCGCGAGTACGTGAGCCAGAAGTTCCGCGAGCTCACCCCGCTGGGCCTGAAGGTCGTCGACCTGGAGCTCAACGCCCGCGTGTTCCAGCGCCCCCTGCCCCGCCTCCTGCCGGTCAACGTGGACGAGTTCGATCCCACGCTGTTCATCTAGCCGCGGTTCCCGCTCCGGAGTCCGTCCATGTCATCCGAGTCCGTCCCCTCGCGTGGCGCCGCGTCCGCGTCGCTGCACGCCCTGCTGGAGGCGGAGTGGCAGTACTCGCTCCAGCAGCACCCCACCTACGCGTCGATCCTGGGGGACCGGCGCTGGAACGACCGGTGGGACGACCTGAGCCTCGCCGCGCTGGAGGCGGACCACCAACACAGCCACGACGTGCTGCGCCGGCTCCAGGGCGTGGACCGCGCCGCGCTGGACAGCGACGCGGACCGGCTGCACCTGGACCTCTTCCGGCGGATGCACGAGACGTGGCTGGAAGAGTACGGCGTGAAGGCCCACCTCCTGCCCCTCAACCAGATGGGCGGCCTGCCGGAGGCGCTCAAGATGCCGCCGGGGCTCCAGACGGCGTACCAGTTGGCGGACACCCTGCGCTTCGAGACGGTGGGGGACTACGAGGACTGGGTGAAGCGGCTGGAGCGCTTCGGCGCCTACGCGGATCAGGTGGTCGCGCTGATGCGCGAGGGCATGCGCCAGCACCGCATCCACCCGCACATCGTGCTCCAGCGCATCCCGCCGCAGCTGGAGCGGCAGGTGGTGAGGGACCCCACGCGGAGCGGCTTCTACAGCCCCTTCACCCGCATGCCGAAGGACCTCGCGCCGGAGGACGCGCGGCGGCTCTCGCAGGCGGGGCGCGACGCCATCGCGAACACCGTGGTGCCCGCGCTCCAGCGCGCCCTGGACTTCGTCGTGACGGAGTACCTGCCCGCCGCCCCGGAGACCGTGGGCGTGTGGCAGTTCCCGGAGGGCGACGCGATGTACGCGGTGCTCGCGCGCCGGCACACGACGACGCGCCTGACGCCCGATGAGATCCACGCGATGGGGCTCGCGGAGGTCCAGCGGCTGCGGGCGGAGCTGGATGGCGTGATGGCCCGCACGGGCTTCACCGGCACGCGGCAGGCCTTCTTCGAGCTGCTGCGCACGGAGGCGCGCTTCTACGAGCCCACGGGCGAGGCGCTGCTCGCGCGCTACCGGGCGCTGGCCCGGCGCATCGATCCGCTGCTGGAGCGCCTGTTCCGGACGATGCCGAAGCAGCCCTACGTGGTCGAGCCCATCCCGGAGGCCATGGCCCCGGACGTGACGACGGGCTTCTACTTCCCGGCCGCCGCGGACGGCTCGCGCCCGGGCACCTTCCAGGTGAACCTCTACCGCCCGGAGACGCGGCCCGTCTGGGAGATGGTGCCCCTGACGCTGCACGAGGCCGTGCCCGGCCACCACTTCCAGGTGTCGCTCGCCTCCGAGCAGACGGACGTGCCGGACTTCCGCCGCTTCACGTCCTACGTGGCCTTCGACGAGGGCTGGGCGCTCTACAGCGAGTCCCTGGGTGACGAGCTGGGCCTGTACGACGACCCGTACGACAAGTTCGGCCAGCTCGCCTACGAGATGTGGCGCGCGGTGCGGCTGGTGGTGGACACCGGCCTGCACGCGAAGCGGTGGACGCGGAAGCAGGCGCTGGACTTCTTCATGGAGAACGCGCCGCGCCAGGAGCTGGACATCACCAACGAGGTGGACCGCTACATCGCGTGGCCCGGCCAGGCGCTGGCGTACAAGGTCGGCCAGCTGCGCATCCGCGCGCTGCGCGACCGGGCGGAGGCCGCGCTGGGCGCGCGCTTCGACGTGAAGGCCTTCCACGACGTGGTGCTGCTCACGGGGTCGCTGCCCCTGGACGTGCTGGAGGCGAAGGTGGACGCGTGGGTGGCCCGGGAGTCCGCGTGAAGCACCCGCTCGTCGCCGGGCTCCTGCTGGGAGGCGTGGCGCTGCTGGCGATGGCGGCCTGGGTCGCGGTGCGCAGCGCGCGCTACATCTCCCAGGAGGTGCACCCGCCCCGCCAGCCGGTGGGGAGCCCCCCGGGGGACGCGGAGCTCGCGGGCCTGCGCGACGTGGGGTTCCAGGACGCGGACGGCCTCTCGCTCAAGGGCTGGTACCTGCCGCCGCGCGACGGGGCGCTCGTCGTGCTGGTCCATGGGCTCTCGGGCAACCGCACGCAGCTGCTGCCCGAGGCCCGGTTCCTCGCGCGGGCCGGGTATGGCCTGCTGCTCTTCGACCTGGGCGCGCACGGCGAGAGCGGCGGGACGGTGTCCACCTACGGCGACCGCGAGGCCACCCAGGTGCGGGCGGCGGTGGACTTCGCCGCGCGCCAGCCGGAGGTGGACGCGAAGCGCATCGGCGCGCTCGGGTTCTCCCTGGGGGGCTACTCGGTGCTGAAGGCCGCGGCGGAGGATGCCCGCCTCAAGGCCGTGGTGGTGGAGGCCGCCGCCGTGGCGCCCGCGCAGGCGCTCCAGGATGAGCTGGGACACTGGGGCCCGCTGGGCCTGTGGCCCGCCCTGGGGGTGATGAAGCGCGCGGGCGTGGACGTGAACGCGGTGCGGCCCGCCCGGGACATGGCCGCGCTCGCGGGCCGCCCCGTGCTGCTGATCGCGGGCGCGGCGGACCCATGGGTACCGGACGCCGCGCTGGAGGAGCTGCTGCGCCAGGGGCAAGGCCCGTGGGAGAAGTGGCTCGTGCCGCGGGCAGGCCATGAGAGCTACCTCCAGGCCTCGCCAGAAGAATATCCACGCCGAGTGCTGGCGTTCTTTTCGCGCTTTCTCTGAATGCAATGCCTGAGGGGCGGCCGAGGGGCCGTCCGTATGTAAGGAATCTTCCCAGGCGCGATCATTCCATTCCAGGCATGGCATGCTCGGTGACCGGGTTGGCCCAGCTTTCCCATTCTCTTTCATCTCCAACGCTCGGCACCTAACGGTCGGACGACCCTGGGGGACATGTCCGTGGACGCAGCGCTCATGCAGACAGTGGTGGCTCGTTTCACCGCGCAAGCGATCCGGACACCTGACGCCGAGGCGATCCGCTTCGAGGGGACGGGGCTGACGTACGCGGCGTTGGAGCACCGCTCCAACCAGCTGGCGCACCACCTGCGGGGCCTGGGCGTCACCACGGACGTGCTCGTCGGCGTGTGCCTGGAGCGGTCGATGGAGCTGGGGGTGGCGGTGCTGGCCGTGCTCAAGGCAGGCGGCGCATATCTGCCATTGGACCCGGCCTATCCCGCGCCACGTCTGGCTTTCATGCTGGAGGACGCGAAGGCGCCGGTGCTGCTCACCCAGGCGAGGCTGCGCGCGGGGCTGCCGGCCTTCGCGGGCCCGGTGCTGTGCCTGGACGAGTCCCCCGCCCTCTTCGCGCCGGAGGCCCCGGCCACCCCGGTGGACGCGTCGAGCCTGGAGGGGCTGGCCTACGCCATCTACACGTCCGGCTCCACGGGCACGCCCAAGGGCGTGGCCATGGGGCACCGGCCGCTCGCCAACCTCATCGCGTGGCAGCTGGGCCAGTCCATCGCGGGGCCGGGCACGCGCACGCTCCAGTTCTCCCCGCTGTCCTTCGACGTGTCGTTCCAGGAGCTGTTCGGCACCTGGTGCTCCGGCGGGACGCTGGTGCTGGTGCGGGACGCGCTGCGGCTGGACGCCGTGCTGCTGCTACAGCTCCTGGCGGAGGAGCGCGTGGAGCGGCTGTTCCTGCCCTTCATCGCGCTGCAGAACCTGGCGGAGATCGCCACCTCGCACCAGAAGGTGCCGCCCGCCCTGCGCGAGGTCGTCACCGCGGGCGAGCAGCTCCAGGTGACGCACCACCTGCGCGCGTTCTTCTCCGCGCTGCCGGGCTGCGCGCTGCACAACCACTACGGCCCGTCGGAGACGCACGTCGTCTCCAGCCACGTGCTGCGGGGCTCGCCCGACACGTGGCCCGCGCTGCCGCCCATCGGCAAGGCGGTGGACGGCTGCGAGCTGCTGGTGCTGGACGAGCAGAAGAAGCCCGTCCCCCAGGGCGAGTCCGGGGAGCTGTACCTCGCGGGCGTGTGCCTGGCGCGCGGCTACCTGCACCGCGAGGCGCTGACCGCGGAGCGCTTCGTGCAGCACCCGCTCAAGCCCGGCACCGGCGAGCGCGCGTACAAGACGGGCGACCTGGCGCGCGTGCTGCCGGACGGCGACGTGGAGTTCCTGGGCCGCATCGACGGCCAGGTGAAGGTGCGCGGCTACCGCATCGAGCTGGGGGAGATCGAGGTCGCGCTGGGCAGCCACCCGGCGGTGAAGCAGGTGGCGGTGGTGGCGCGCGAGGACGTGCCCGGCGACAAGCGGCTGGTCGCCTACGTCGTCCCAGACGGCGCGCTGGAGCACGCGGCCGGAGCGCTGCGACGCCACCTGTCCACGCGGGTGCCGGACTACATGGTGCCCTCCGCGTTCGTGCTGCTGGACGCGCTGCCGCGCACGCCCAGCGGGAAGATCGACCGCCGGAGCCTGCCCGCCCCGCTGCCCACGCGGCCGGAGCTACAGCAGGCCTACGTCGCGCCGCGCTCGCCGCTGGAGCGCACGCTCGCGGAGTCCTGGGCGCAGCTCCTGCGCATCGACCGGGTGGGCGTGCACGACAGCTTCTTCGAGCTGGGCGGCAACTCGCTGCTCGCGCTCCAGTGCGTGGCGCGGCTGCGGCAGGCGCACGGGCTGGAGATCCCCATCGTCCAGTTGTTCCAGTCCCCCACGGTGGCGCAGCTCGCGGCGGTGCTGACGGGGGATGCGTCGCGCCCGTCGCTGCGGCAGCAGGTGGAGGCGCGGCAGGCGAGGCGGCGGCGGTCCGGCGGCGGCGCGGAGCCGGTGGCCGTCATCGGCATGGCGGGCCGCTTCCCGGGCGCTCCGGACATCGAGTCGTTCTGGAAGAACCTGGTGGGCGGCGTGGAGTCCGTCACCTCCTTCACGCGCGAGGAGGTGGATCCGTCCGTGCCCGCCGCCGAGCGCGACGCCCCCGAGTACGTGCGGGCGCGCGGCATCCTGGACGGCGTGGAGCTGTTCGACGCGGCCTTCTTCGGCATCACGCCGAAGGAGGCGCAGGTGATGGATCCGCAGCAGCGCCTGTTCCTGGAGACGGCGTGGGAGGCGCTGGAGTCCGCGGGCGTCGTGCCGGAGGCGTACCCCGGCCTCATCGGCGTCTTCGCGGGCACGCACAACAACAGCTACCAGCCGCTGCACGTGCAGCCCCGGCAGGACATCGTGGGCCAGCTGGGCGCCTTCCAGGCGATGGTGGCCAACGAGAAGGACTACGTGGCCACGCGCGTCGCCCACAAGCTGGACCTGCGCGGCCCGGCGCTGTCGCTCAACACGGCGTGCTCCACGTCGCTGGTCGCGGTGGCGCAGGCCTTCTGGGCGCTCCAGACGCACCAGTGCGACGTGGCCCTGGCGGGCGGCGCGTCCGTGACGGTGCCGCAGAAGTCCGGCCACCTGTACCAGGAGGGCGGCATGCTCTCCCTGGACGGGCACTGCCGCCCCTTCGACGCGAAGGCCACCGGCACCCTCTTCAGCGACGGCGTGGGCGCGGTGGTGCTCAAGCGCCTGTCGGACGCGCAGGCGGACGGCGACGTCATCCACGCGGTGCTGCGCGGCGTGGGCATCAACAACGACGGCGCGGCCAAGATGAGCTTCGCGGCGCCGGGCGTGGAGGGACAGGCCGCCGCCATCGCGACGGCGCACGCGAACGCGGGCATCGACCCGCGAACCCTCCGCTACGTGGAAGCGCACGGCACGGCGACGCCGCTGGGCGACCCCATCGAGGTCGAGGCGCTGTCGCAGGCGTTCCGCGCGCACACCGCCGACACGGGCTTCTGCGCCATCGGCTCGGTGAAGAGCAACTTCGGCCACCTCACCGCCGCGGCGGGCGTGGCGGGGCTGCTCAAGACGGTGCTCGCGCTGAAGCACCGCGAGCTGCCGCCGACGCTGCACTTCGAGACGCCCAACCCCAAGATCGACTTCCCGCGCAGCCCCTTCTTCGTCCAGGCGAAGCGCTCCGCGTGGCCGGAGGGCACGGGCCCCCTGCGCGCGGGGGTGAGCTCGTTCGGCGTGGGCGGCACCAACGCGCACGTGGTGCTGGAGGAGGCGCCCGCGCGTCCCGCTTCTGGTCCGTCGAAGCCGCGCCAGCTCCTGACGCTGTCGGCGAAGACGCCCGCGGCCCTGGCGCAGGCGGCGCTGCGGCTGGCCGCGCACCTCCAGGCGCATCCGGAGGACTCGCTCGCGGACGTGGCCCACACGCTGGCCACGGGGCGCAAGGCGTTCCCCTTCCGCCGCGCCGTGGTGGCGGGCACCCATGAGGAGGCCGTGCGGGCGCTGACGGCGGCCGAGCCGGAGGCCTCCGCGCTGGAGTCCACGCCGCCGGTCGCGTTCCTCTTCCCGGGCCAGGGCTCGCAGCACCCGGACATGGCGCACGGGCTGTACCACCACGCGCCGGCCTTCCGCGCCACGGTGGACGCGTGCGCGGAGGTGCTCAAGCCGCTGCTCGGGCGCGACCTGCGCGAGGTGCTCTTCCCGAAGGACCCGGAGTCGCCCGAGGCCGCGGAGGCGCTGCGCCAGACGTCGTTCGCGCAGGCGGCGCTGTTCACGGTGGAGTACGCGCTCGCGCAGCTCTGGTGGAGCTGGGGCGTGCGGCCGGGGGCGCTCATGGGCCACAGCGTGGGCGAGTTCGTCGCCGCGTGCCTCGCGGGCGTCTTCACGCTGGAGGACGCGCTGCACCTGGTGGCGAAGCGCGGCCAGCTGATGCAGGCGCAGGCGCCGGGCAGCATGCTGTCGGTGCGCCTGTCCGCGGAGGCCGTGGCGCCCCGCCTGTCGGACGGGCTGGCCGTCGCGTCGGACAACGGGCCGCGCCTGTGCGTGGTGTCCGGGCCCACGGAGGCCGTGCAGCGGCTGCAAGCCACGCTGGAGGCGGAGGGCACCGCGTGCCGGATGCTCCAGACGTCGCACGCGTTCCACTCGCCGATGATGGACGCCGCGGTGGCGCCCTTCCTGGAGGCGGTGAAGGGCGTGCGCCTGTCCGAGCCGAGCATCCCCATCGTCTCCACGGCGACGGGCACCTGGCTCAAGGCCTCCGAGGCCACGTCCCCCGAGTACTGGGCGCGGCACCTGCGCGACACGGTGCGGTTCTCGCCCGCGCTGCGCACGCTCTGGGACCAGGGCGAGCACCTCCTGCTGGAGGTGGGCCCGCGCGTGACGCTCGCCACGCTGGCGCGGCAGCAGGCCACGGCCGACCAGCGCTCGCGCATCGTCGCCTCCCTGGGCGAGTCCACCGGCGACGCCGCGGACTGGAGCGCCCTCCTGGGCGCCGCGGGGCAGCTCTGGCGCCGGGGCGTGGCCCTGGACTGGGGCGCCTTCCACGCCGGCGAGCAGCGCCAGCGCGTCACCCTTCCCACCTATCCCTTCCAGCGGCAGCGCCACTGGATCGACCTCGAGCGGGCGCCCGTGCTCGCGCCCACTCTCTCCAACGGAGCCTCCGTGAGTCCCGCCCCCGTTCCCCGTGCCGAGCGTCTCGTCCCCACCCTGCGCAACCTGTTCGAGGAGCTGAGCGGCCTGGAGCTGGCCGACGCGGATCCGGGCGCGAGCTTCCTGGAGCTGGGGCTCGACTCGCTGGTGCTCACGCAGGCGGCGCTCGCGGTGCAGAAGCAGTTCGGCGTGAGGGTGACGTTCCGGCAGCTCCTGGAGGAGGCCGCGTCGCTGGGGCAGCTCGCCGCGTACCTCGACGGCCGCATGCCCCCGGACGCCGCGCCCGCGCCTGTGGCCGCCGCGCAGCTCACCGCGAACCTCCTCGCGCAGCCGCAGGTCCCCGCGTCCGCGGGCGCCGCGTTCCCGGCCCAGGCGACTCCGGCTGTCGCCGCCGTCCCCGCGCAGCTCGCCTCCGCCGGCGCCGCGTTCCAGGTCCAGGCGATGGCCGCCCCCGCCGGGAGCCTCCAGGCGGTCGTCGCCCAGCAGCTCTGGCTGATGACCCAGCAGCTCGCGCTGCTCTCCGGTCAGCCCGCGCAAGTGCGGGCCCCGCAGGCCTTCGCCCCCGCTCCCGCCGCGCAGCCTCCGACCGGGCCGGCCCAGGCCGCGCAGCCGCAGGCCTCCCAGGTCCAGCCCGCCCCCACGGCTCCCGCCCCTGCCGCCACCCCTGACGAAGCCGACCTCAAGGGCCCGGTGAAGTACGACGTGAAGAAGGCCTTCGGCGCCATCGCGCGCATCAGCCTCGCGCCGAAGGACTCGCTCACGCCCCGCCAGCAGACGTTCCTGGAGGACTTCACCCGCCGCTACAACGCGAAGACGCAGGGCTCCAAGCGCTACGCCCAGGAGAACCGGAGCCAGCTGTCGGATCCCCGCGTGGTGACGGGCTTCCGGCCGCTGCTCAAGGAGCTCATCTACCCGCTGGCCGTGAACCGCTCCAAGGGCTCCAAGCTCTGGGACGTGGACGGCAACGAGTACCTGGACGCGCTCAACGGCTTCGGCTCCGTGATGTTCGGCCACGCGCCGGACTTCATCACCCAGGCCGTGCGCCAGCAGGTGGACGACGGCTACGAGCTGGGGCCCATGCACCCGCTGGCCGGCGAGGTCGCGAAGCTCGTCTGTGAGTTCACCGGCGCGGACCGCGCGGCGCTCTGTAACACCGGCTCCGAGGCGGTGATGGGGGCGATGCGCATCGCCCGCACCGTCACCGGCCGCAGCACCATCGCCATCTTCACCGGCAGCTACCACGGCATCTTCGACGAGGTGCTGGTGCGCGGCACCAAGAGCCTGCGCACGGTGCCGGCCGCCCCGGGCATCATGGCGGGCGCGGTGCAGGACGTGCTCGTGCTGGACTACGGCACGCCGGAGTCGCTCGAAACCCTGCGCGCCCGCGCGGACTCGCTGGCGGCCATCATGGTGGAGCCGGTGCAGAGCCGCCGCCCGGACTTCCAGCCGCGCGAGTTCCTGCACCAGCTGCGCGACCTCACCCAGAAGTCCGGCTCCGTCTACATCTTCGACGAGGTCATCACCGGCTTCCGCATGCACCCCGGCGGCGCCCAGGCCCTCTTCGGCGTGCAGGCGGACGTGGCCACCTACGGCAAGGTCGTGGGCGGCGGCATGCCCATTGGCATCATCGCGGGCAAGCGCCCGTTCATGGACGCGCTGGATGGCGGCCACTGGCAGTTCGGCGACGAGTCCGTGCCCACGGTGGGCGTGACGTACTTCGCCGGAACGTTCGTGCGCCACCCGCTGGCGCTCGCCGCCGCGAAGGCCGCGCTGGAGCACATGAAGGCCGCGGGCCCGGAGCTGCAGCGAAGCGTGAGCGCCAAGGCGGACGCGCTCGCCAGCACGCTCAACGCCTTCTTCGACGAGGTGGGCGCCCCGCTGCGCATCAAGCACTTCGGGTCGCTGTGGAAGACGTTCGTCACGGCCGACGTCGCGAACGCGGACCTGCTGTTCTGCCTGCTGCGCGACAAGGGCATCCACATCTGGGATGGCTTCCCGTGCTTCTTCACCACCGCGCACTCGGACGCGGACGTGCAGCGGCTCATCACCGCCTTCCAGGACAGCGTCACGGAGCTGCAGGACGCGGGCTTCCTGCCCGGCGCGGCCCGTCCCCAGCCGCAGGCCCCCGCCGCCTTCGACTCCAACCAGCCCCCCGTCCCCGGCGCCCGCCTGGGGCGTGATCCCCAGGGCAACCCCGCCTGGTTCGTCCCTCACCCCACGGTGCCCGGCAAGTTCGTCAAGCTGAGCGAGACCCGATGAAGACCCCCGCGACCCCGATGCACGACCTGCCTGAGGACTTCGATCCGTTCGCCGGGCCCGCGCTGCTGCTCACCGCGCCGTCCACCGAGCCCCAGCGCGAGGTGTGGACCGGCGTGCAGATGGGCCCGGACGCGTCCTGCGCCTTCAATGAGTCCATGTCCGTGCGCCTGCACGGCCCGCTGGACGTCGAGTGCCTGCGCGCCGCGCTCCAGGACCTGAGCGAGCGGCACGAGGCGCTGCGCACCACGTTCAGCGCGGACGGTCTCACGCTGTGCGTGGCCGCCGCCACGCCCTTCCCGCTGGAGGTGCTGGCGCTGGACGCGCTGCCGCCCTCCGAGCGCGATGCCCGCGTCCGCGAGCTCGTGACCCACGAGGTGGAGACGCCGCTGTCCCTGGAGACCGGGCCGCTGCTCCGTCCGCGCCTCGCGCGGCTGTCCGCCGGGGAGCACCTGCTGACGCTGACCGCGCACCACATCGTGTGCGACGGCTGGTCCATGGCGGTGATGCTGCGCGACCTGGCGACGTTCTATTCGGCGCACGCGCGGCGCACGCCGCACACGCTGGCGCCCGCGCCCTCGTTCAGCGACTACGCCCGCGCGCAGGCGCGGCTGGCCACGACGCCGGAGTACGCGGAGCATGAGCGCTACTGGCTGAAGCAGTT
Organism: Corallococcus sp. RDP092CA; assembly: GCF_041903675.1. Taxonomy (NCBI): domain Bacteria; kingdom Pseudomonadati; phylum Myxococcota; class Myxococcia; order Myxococcales; family Myxococcaceae; genus Corallococcus; species Corallococcus sp. RDP092CA. Next base: position 109,254 of record NZ_JAYESI010000028.1, read on the forward strand.
CTCCGGCACGCTGCCGGTGCTGGAGCTGCCGCTGGACCGGCGCCGTCCGCCGTCGAAGACGTACAGCTCCCGGCGCGAGGACTGCGTCCTGGAGCCCGCGCTCGTCGAGCAGCTCAAGCGCGTGGGCGCGCGCCACGGCGGCAGCTTCTTCACCACGCTGCTGGCGGGCTTCAAGGCGCTGCTGCACCGGCTGACGGGGCTGGAGGACGTGGTGGTGGCCATCCCCGCCGCGGGCCAGTCCGTGGCCGGGCTGAAGGACCTGGTGGGCCACTGCGTGAACGCGCTGCCCCTGCGCAGCAACGTGGCCGCGGAGGCGCCCTTCACGCAGGTGCTCAAGCAGCTGCGCACCACGATGCTCGATGCCTACGAGCACCAGGAGTACACGTTCGGCACGCTGCTCAAGCAGCTGGCGCTGCCGCGCGACCCCAGCCGCCTGCCGCTGGTCAACGTGCTGTTCAACGTGGACCAGGCCGTCACGGGCGACCAGCTGGAGTTCCAGGGCCTCACCTGCACCCTGGCGAGCAACCCGCGCCACTTCGAGAACTTCGACCTCTTCATCAACGCGGCCGAGGCCCATGGCCGCGTGGTGCTGGAGTGCCAGTACAACACCGACCTCTTCGACGGCTCCACGGTTCGCCGCTGGATGGCGTGTTACGAAGAATTGCTGCGGGGCGTGGTCGCCGACGCGGACTGCCCCGTGTCGCGCCTGCCGCTGCTGCCCGCCGCGGAGAAGCAGCGGGTGCTGGTGGACTGGAACGCCACCGCGAAGCCGTTCGACCGCGAGGCCTTCGTCCACACCCTCGTGGCCGCGCAGGCCCGGGCCACCCCCGACGCGGTGGCGCTGCGCTCCGGCGCCGTGACGCTCACGTACCAGCAGTTGATCCAGCGCGCCCACCAGGTGGCGCATGGCCTGAAGCAGCAGGGCGTCACCGCCGGCAGCCTCGTGGGCCTCTTCACGAACCGCGGCGTGGACATGGTGGTGGGCCTGCTGGGCATCCTCGAAGCAGGCGCCGGCTACGTCCCGCTCGACCCCGGCTTCCCACCCGAGCGGCTGGCCTTCATGGTCGAGGACGCGAAGCTCTCCACCA
>NZ_JAYESI010000029.1:0-109822 GCF_041903675.1 Corallococcus sp. RDP092CA
CCCCCCCACCGACTCCGTCCCCCCCGCCGCGCTGCCCCGTCCCTGCTGCCGGGGTGCCATAGCATTCGCCGTGCCGAGGCTTCTTCGCGGGTTATTCCCCTGCGATATCAGGCGGTTGAGGCAAGCAGCCCCGCAGGGCGACAAGGGCTGTGGGCTCGGAGCCGGAAAAAACTCCTGGCCCTCCGGGGCCCCGACCTAACGTGTGACAGCTCTGTTCACGGGATGATGGAGGAACCCGTGCGCCTTCCGGTCGCCGCCACACTGCTCAGCCTGGTCGCCTGCTCTGAGTCGACCGAGGGCACCCCGCCGAAGCTCGAGGGCCTCATCAATCCGCTGGAGCCGATCGTCACCCCCGCTCGCGTCTGCAATGCCGGTGGCGGCCCCGCTGGATGGCAACTGGAGCTCGTCGGCAGCCGCTTCACCCCCGTGCCCCGCGACGCGCTCACCGACACGCCCTCCGCGGAGCTGCCCCAGGTCTCCCTGAGCGGCCCGAGCGACTACACGCTCCCCGCCGACCACGTCTTCTTCGCGAGCACCGAGCTGCTGCGAATCAACCTGCCCACCCGCGACAGCGCGCCGTCGAACACGCTCCCGCCCGGCACCTACGCCGTCTCCGTGACGAACCCCCTCGGCGGCACCTCGGCGCTGGAGGACGCCCTGCGCGTCGTGCCGCCGCCGGTCATCACGAACGTCACCGCGCCCGAGGGCTTCCGCTACAACGCCGCCAGCCCCCTCATCATCGAGGGCAGTGGCTTCCGCTCGGACGCGCTGCCGAGCATCGTCCTCCAGCGCGACGGCGAAGAGGACCAGCCCCTCTTCACGGTCACCGTCGTCTCCGACACGCGCATCGAAACCGAGGTGCCCCAAGCCACACCGGAGGGCACCTACGCGCTCACCCTCACCAACCCCGAGGGCTGCTCCGTCACGCGGCCCCAGGCGCTCACCATCGCCTATCCGCAGCCAGGCCCCCTCCCCGCGTCGCCTTCGAGCGACTCCGCCACCAGCGACGCGGTCATCCCCCTCACCCACACCGCCTCCGGCGGCCCGGAGCCCTCCACGGCCGGCGTCCACGACGCGTCCCTCGTCGCGCCCGCGCAGACGGCCCACGGCCAGCCGGTGAACCTCCCGACCGTGTCCCCATGAACGTGCTCGCCGTGCTCGCGGCCATGGCGCTGGCCGCCGCCCCCGCCTCCAGGAAGGACCGAGAGAGCCCCTTCTTCATCGCGCCCAAGGTGGGCTTCATCAAGCCCACCACCTCGCTCGGCGGAGACCTCTACCTGGGCGGCGAGGTCGGCTACTTCACGCCCTGGCTCCAGCGGCGGCTCGCGCTGGTGCTGGAGGTGAACTACCACCGGCCCTCCACGTCGGGGACGCTGCGCGGGCCCCAGTTGGACAACCTGGGCCAGCCCATCGAGTCCCCGTACACGCTCGCCGAGCGCGAGGTGGCCCTCCAACTGTCCGCCGTGTTCCGCTTCCCGCGCGCGCTCGGGCCGCTCACGCCCTACGTGGGCGCGGGCCCCGGCCTGTACCTGCACCGCGCGACGGTGGAGTCGTTCGACGCCACCACGTCGGAGAGCGGCGGCGGGCCGGGCTTCCAGGCGCTGGCGGGCGCGGAGCTGCTGCTGGGCCCGGGCAGCGCCTTCCTGGAGGCGAGGTATCACTTCGCTCCCGTGGACTTCCTCACCACGGGCGACGTGAACGCGGGCGCGGTGCTCGCGGCCCTGGGCTACCGGCTGCGCCTGTAGTCGCGCGGGTGGCTCAGGCCCGTCCCACCGGCGGGCGCAGCGTCCGCAGCAGGTGCTGGGCCAGCAGGTCGCGCGTGGCCTGGAGCACGGACCCCATCAGGTGGTGCAGCGCCTCCGCGGAGTCGCCGTGGGCTTCGCGCACGCGCTCGGCGCGGCCGTCGAAGATGCGCAGCCGGCCGGGCACCAGCGCGATGACGGGCAGCGACGGGTGCCGCTTGCGCAGCAGCCCCAGGAACAGCGGGTGGTCCTCGTCCGGACGGCGCAGGTCCACCACCACCAGCGCGGGCTTGTTCTCCGCGATGGAGGCGAAGGCGTCATCGGGCTCCCCCGTGGCGGACACCTCCACGTCCGGCTCCGCGTCCAGGAAGCGGCTGAGCAGCGCCCGGGACGCCGCATGCGGGCTGACGATGAGGACCCGCATCAGCGCGCCGACGCCCGGAAGGCGGCGGGACTCCAGCGGGCGGGCGGCCTGCGGCGGTCTACAGCGGGGCGGATCCTGGACATGGAGGGTTCAGGTAACTCCCAGCCCCCCTTCAAAGCAATCCGCAGGAGCCCGGAGGGCACGCCGTGCCTCCAACCAACCGGGCGCCCGTGCCCGTGGCTTCTTCCGGCCGCTCGGGCCAGAGTGGCGGAGCGCCGTCCAACCCGCTACTTCCCATCCCGCGCGAGCCTCCCCTCGCGTCGGTCCCCCCAGCGTCCCGAGCCTCGCCATCGAGCCCCTGCCCTCCTCCCCCACCGAGCTGCACTACGACAGCGGCACGCTGGTGGCCCCGACGCTGCCGGACGACGCGCGCCTGCACGCGCTCTTCCAGAAGGACGGGCGCACGGGCGTCTTCCGCGCGCCGGCGCTGCACTACCGCGACGTGGTCCTCCGCCTGCGCGAATGCGGGCTCCCCTACGAGGACCGCGCGAAGCGCTTCGAGCCCGTGGAGCTGCCCCTCGCGGTGCCCATCGAGCCCTTCCCGCACCAGCGCGCGGCGCTGGACGCCTGGACGCGCGCGGGAGGCCGGGGCCTGGTGGAGCTGCCCACGGGCGCGGGCAAGACGCTGCTGGCGGTGCTGGCCATCGCGTGGGTGAAGCGGCCCACGCTGGTGGTGGTGCCCACGCTGGACCTGATGGCGCAGTGGCAGGGCGTGCTGGCGAAGCACTTCGCCACCCCGGTGGGCATGGTGGGCGGCGGCGTCAACGACCGTCAGACGCTCACGGTGACGACCTACGACTCCGCGGCGATGCAGATGGAGTTCACGGGCAACCGCTTCGGCCTGCTCATCTGCGACGAGTGCCACCACCTGCCCGCGCCCAGCTACCGCTTCATCGCGGAGGGGACGCTCGCCCCCTACCGCCTGGGCCTCACCGCGACGCTGGAGCGCGCGGACGGCGGCGAGCGCGTGTGCGAGGAGCTCCTGGGCCCGCTGGTCCACCGCACCGGCATCCACGAGCTCCAGGGCCAGTACCTGGCGCCCTACGAGGTCCGCCGGATCGAGGTGCCGCTCACGCCCGACGAGAAGGCGCGCTACGACGAGGCGCGAGGCAGGTACCTCACGTTCGTGCGGAGGCTGGGCGTGCCGCTCGCGTCGCCGGAGGGCTGGGCGCGCTTCCTGGCGCAGAGCCAGCGCAGCGACGAAGGGCGCGCGGCGTACCGGGGCTACCGGGAGCAGCGCCGCATCGCGCTCACCTCCAGCGGCAAGCTGGACGCGCTCTGGAAGATACTGCTGGAGCACCGCGAGGACCGCGTCATCGTCTTCACGGACGACAACGAGACGGTCTACACGCTGGCGCGCAAGCTGCTGCTGCCCGCGCTCACGCACCACACGCCGCTGCCGGAGCGCAAGGCGCTGCTGGCCGCGTTCGCCAACGCGGAGCTGCCGGTGCTGCTCACCTCGCGGGTGCTCAACGAGGGCGTGGACGTGCCCGAGGCGCGCGTGGGCGTGGTGCTCAGCGGCAGCGGCAGCGTGCGCGAGCACGTGCAGCGCCTGGGCCGCATCCTGCGCAAGCGCCCCGGCAAGCGCGCCCTGCTGTACGAGGTGTGCTCCGCGCAGACGGCGGAGAGCGGCATCAGTGAGCGGCGCCGCCAGCACAGCGCCTACCAGGGCCAGGAGCCGGGAGGGCCTCCCGAATGCTGACGCGCGAGCTGCTCGCCTCGCGCGTGCGCGAGGGCATCCTGCGGCCCTCCTTCGTGAAGACGCACGACCCGTCCCTCCAGGCGCTCGCGAAGGAGCTGCTCGCGGACGCGGAGGCCTTCCGGGGCCAGCGCCGCGACGACGTGGAGGAGGCCTTCGGCCTCAAGGCCGGCGCCTTCAGCCGCCCCAAGGTCGCGCGCGGGCTGGTGAAGCTGCTCCTCGACCGGCTCCGCTTCGACGAGGCCGGCGAGGGCGCGACGGAGGCGCGCTGGCGCACGCTGCGCGTGGGCGCGAAGGTGCTCAGGACCCTCCCGCCGGACACGACGCTGGAGGCCTACGAGGCGCGCCTCGCGGAGGCCCTGGACGCGCCGCTCGAGGACACGCGCGAGGCGCTCTACTCGGACCTGCCCGGCCACCGGAAGCTGCTCGGGTGGGACGGCGAGGCGCTCACGCCGCAGGGGCTCCTGGACCGCTACAACCTGGCGCTCGCGCAGGGGCCGCTGCTCAACGCCCGGCGCCTCACCCTGCGCGCGCGGTCGCCGGAGCTGCTGCGCGTGCGCAAGCTCCTGCGCTGGCTGAAGTTCTGCCGGCTGGTGGCAGAGGTGCGGCGCGACGGCGAGGACTGGGCCCTGGAGGTGGAGGGCCCCGGCGCCATGCTGTCCCTCCAGAAGAAGTACGGCCTGCAGCTCGCGAGCTTCCTCTCCGTGGTCCCCCTCCTGGAGCGCTGGGAGCTGTCCGCGGTGCTGGAGGACGCGCGCAAGCGCTCCACCCTCCAGCTCTCCCACGAGGATCCGCTGGTGTCGCCGCTGCCCGCCGCGCTGGGTCACGTGCCCCCGGAGGTGGCCGCGCTGGCGGACGGGTTCGAGGACGCGGCCTGGGAGCTGGACTTGATGCCCCTGCCCCGCCACACCGGCGCCGCCGGCCTGTGCGTGCCCGACCTCACCTTCCGCCACCGCGAGACGGGCCGGGAGGTCGCGCTGGAGCTGTTCCACCCGTGGCACGCGGCGCCGCTGTCACGGCGGCTGGCGGAGCTGCGCGCGCGCCCGGACGCGGGGCTGCTGCTGGGCGTGGACCGGGCGCTGGCGAAGGAGGCGGCGGAGCGGCAGGCGCTGGAGGCTCACCCGCAGGTGGTGCTCTTCAACGGCTTCCCCTCCGTCCGGAAGCTGCGGGAGCGGCTCGCGCGCTGGGGCGAGGCGGGATGAGCCCCGGGGCGGCCTCAGCTCCGGGGTTTGAACTGCGAGGCCAGCACGCTGAGGATGCGGATGGAGCTGCGGTCCAGCTGCTTCGCGCGGCGCAGGAGCCGGCGCAGCTCCGCGGACTCGCCATAGTCGGACGGGGGCTCCGCGGCCCACTTCACGTCCTGCGACGGCTTCAACCCCAGCGCCTCGTCCGCGGAGATGGACAGCACCACGCACAGCCGGCGGAAGGTCTGGATGCTGGGCAGCATGTGACCGCGCTCCAGCCGCCCGTAGACTTCACTCGCGATGCCGACGCGCTCCGCCACGTCCGCCTGGGTCAGGTTCAGGCGAGTGCGGGCGACGCGGGCCGCGCCTCCGAGCCGGGATGCGAGGGTCTTTTCCATGGGGTCGTTAACCTACCGGGTTCGCCCATGTCGATATGACTTGAGAGGTTGGCTTCCAAGAACTTCCGGGGTAGGCTTTTCGCGACACAACCTCTTGCGTCAAGCCCGTCCGCACCACCCACTGCCTTCATGCGAGAGCCCTCCAGCCCCCCGCCCAGCTTCCTCTTCGTGGACGCGGATCCACGCGCGCTCGCGGCGCTGCGGCGGCTGGTGCGGCACCTGCCCGGCGACAAGCGCTATGCCCTGGGCGTGCGCGAAGCGGAGCGGCTGATGGGGGAGGCGGCGCCGTCCGTGGTGGTGAGCGGCTACGGCCTCCCGGACGGAGACGGGCTGTGCCTGCTCACGTGCGTGCGCACCCGGCACCCGCGCGCCGCGTGCGCGCTGCACACCACGCACCCGCCCGCGCGCGGGCTGCGGGAGCAGGGCATCACCTGGGTGGACCGCGCCGCGCCGCCGCAGCAGGTGCTGGCGCTCCTGGCCTCCTTGAGCTGACGGCCAGGCGTTCCCATGGCGCGCGCGACGGTGCGCGTTAAGGTATGGGGCTGCCCACGCACGCCATGAAGCTCTACGCCATCAGCGACCTGCACCTGCGGCACAAGGAGAACCACGAGGCGCTGGCGGCGCTCACGCCGCGTCCGGACGACTGGCTCATCGTCGCCGGCGACGTGGGCGAGACGCTCCCGGAGATGGAGCTGATGCTGCGCACGCTCACCGCGCGCTTCCGCCAGGTCGTCTGGGTGCCGGGCAACCACGAGCTGTGGACGATGCCCTCCGAGCAGCCTCCGCTGAAGGGCGAGGCGCGCTACCTGCGCATGGTGGACCTGTGCCACCGCTACGGCGCGCTCACGCCGGAGGATCCGTATCCCCGCTGGCCGGGCGAGGGCCCGCACCGCGTCGTGGTCCCCATGTTCCTGGGCTACGACTACACCTTCCGCCCGGACACCGTGCCCGTGGAGAAGGCGCTGGAGTGGGCCTGGGAGGACGACCTGATGTGCACGGACGAGGTCCTGCTGCATCCGGAGCCCTACCCCACCCGTCAGGCCTGGTGTCACGCGCGCGTGGAGCGCACCCGCGCGCGGCTGGAGCGGCTGCCGCCCGGGTGCTCCACCATCCTCATCAACCACTACCCGCTGCGCTACGAGCACGTGCGGCTGCCGCGCATCCCGCGCTTCTCCATCTGGTGCGGCACGCGCCTGACGGAGGACTGGCACACGCGCTACCGCGCGGAGGTGGTGGTGACCGGGCACCTGCACATGCCCGCCACCCTGTGGCGCGACGGCGTGCGCTTCGAGGAGGTGTCGCTGGGCTATCCCAACCAGTGGCGCCACCGCGGCGGCGGCCTGGACCGCTGCCTGCGCGAGGTCCTGCCCGGCCCGCGGAAGTCCGACGCTCCGTCCGTGACGTCGTGAGTCACGCGCGGGCGCGGGCCGCGTCACACCGCGAGCGTTTGACGGTACGGAGCGCGCGGGCGTGTAGTGGCGCTCCATGCCCGAGCCCACCTCCGCTGGCCCCGTCGAAGCCTCCGAGCGCGTGCACCTGCTGGATGCCCTGCGCGGCTTCGCGCTGCTGGGCGTCTTCGTCTCCAACAGCCTGAGCTGGTTCAGCGGCCGGTCGCTCCTGCCACACGAGCAGGCGCAGGCGCTGGCCGCGCCCCCGCTGGAGAAGGGGGTCCACCAGCTCTACGCCTTCTTCGTGGACCAGAAGTTCATCACCCTCTTCTCGCTCCTCTTCGGGCTGGGCTTCGCGCTGCAGCTGACGCGCGCGGAAGGGCGAGGCGCCTCCATCGTGCCGGTGTACCGGCGCCGGCTGCTGGTGCTGCTGGGGCTGGGGCTCATCCACATGTTCGCCATCTGGGTGGGGGACATCCTCAGCACCTACGCGCTGGTGGGCGGCGCGCTGCTCCTGTTCCGGAAGCGCTCCGACAGGACGGTGCTCACCTGGGTGGCGGTGCTCTTCGTCGTCCTGCCGCTCACGCTGTCCATCGCGCAGCGCTACGGCCCGGAGCTGCTGCACGGCCGGGCGGCCGCGGAGCAGGCCGCCAGGGCCACGCGCGAGGTGGAGGCCGCGCACCGCACGGCGTTCCTCACCGGCCTGTCCAGCGACTCCGTGCTGGTATCGCAGCGGGCCAACGCCCTCTTCGCCTGGCAGAACCTGCCCAACCCGGGCCGTCCCATCTGGCTGTGCATCATCCTGGGCCGCTTCCTGCTGGGCCTGTGGGCCGGACGTCAGCGGCTGCTCCAGGACGTGGAGCGCCACCGCGAGCTGCTCGTCCGGGTGATGGCGTGGGGCCTGGGCGTGGGCAGCGCCGTCGCCACCCTGTCCCTGGTGCTCTACCTGAAGAACCAGGGCGCGCCCGGAGGGCCCGGGGGACACGTCAGCCCACCGGCGTGGATGGTGGGGATGCGCACCCTGCGGGAGGTGGGCTACCTCTTCATGGGCGCGGGCTACGCGGCGGCCTTCGCGCTGCTCTTCCAGAAGGAGCGCTGGCGGAAGGTGCTGGGCGTGCTCACGCCCGCGGGCCGCATGGCCCTGACGCTCTACCTCATGCAGTCGGTGATCAGCATCGGCTTGTATGACGGCTGGGGCCTGGGGCTCGTGGGCCGCACGCCACCCTCCCGCACGGTGCTCCTGTGCCTGGGCGTCTTCGCGGCGCAGGTGGCCTTCAGCCACTGGTGGCTCCGGCGCTTCCGCTTCGGTCCGGTGGAGTGGCTCTGGCGCTCGCTCACCTACGGCCGCGCCCAGCCCATGCGCCCCGCCTCCGCCGCGGCGCCCGCGGCGGGCTGAACGCGCCCGCGGGACAAAAAAGAACCCCGGGTCCCGCGAGGAGGCGGGGACCCGGGGTCTCAGGAGCGGAGCGCGGCACCTTCGCCGCGCCCCACGCCTTCAGGCACTACCGGACCTTGTAGGAGGCCGCGAGCACGGTCTTGATGTAGCCGTCGACCGTGGTGTCCACCAGGCTCGGCACACCGACCACGCTGATGTAGTACTTGCCCACCGGGATGTTGCGCAGGACGCAGCTCTCCGTCGCGCTCTCCTTCACGCCACGGCAGTTGTACTCGAACTGCGTCGGGGCGGCGGCGGCGCGGACGTAGAGGTCCGCGTTGCCCTCACCCTCGCCCAGGACGACGGACAGGGTGTTGGTGCCGGAGTCCTTCTTGAACTCGGGCACGTCGATGATGAACGTCTGCACGGAGCCCGGCACGCCCGAGAGGTCCTCGATGCGGGTCTCGTTGCCGATGTCCACGAAGCCGCCCTTCCAGGTCACGGTCAGGGTGGTGTTCGCGTAGGACGTGAAGCCCTTGATCATCACGTACCAGACGCCCTTGGCGCCGGAGGTCGCGAAGGTGCAGACCTCGCTGTTGCCGGACTTGTACGGACGGCAGTCGTACAGGGAGTCCGTCGGGGCGTTGTTCTTGCGGACGTAGAGGTCCGCGTCACCCGTGCCACCGGACATGGTGAAGGTCACGTCCGTCGCGCCCTCGGGGATGGTCACCTCGTAGTACACCTTGCTGCCGGAGGTGCCGGAGATGCCCGTGACGACCTGGCCCTTCTCGATCGGCGTGGTCTCCGGAGGAGGCACGGGCACGCCCACGCCCACGGCCTTCCAGGCGTTGCCCACCGAGGCGATCTCCGCCGCAGTGAAGCCCAGCTGCGTCGCGGCCTGCTCGGAGGCCGTCTTCGCCGCCTCGAAGTTGGAGGACGCGGTCAGCAGGTCGGCGTTGATCTTGTAGAAGACCCGGGCGGCCTTCTCGAAGCCGATGCCGGTGACGACCTGGGTCGTCTTGCCGCGCGGGTGCGTGCCACCCTCGGACATGAGGTAGAACGCCAGGTTGGAGATGCCCGAGCTGTAGTGCACGTCCACGCCCGGGCCGTAGTCCGGGTAGTAGTCGAGCGAGTCACCGTCCTGCGTCGGGTTCTTCATGTAGCGCAGGCCGTCGCCCGGGATGCTCGGGGTCCAGACGTCGTCGCCGACGATCCACGTGCCCTCGTCGATGACCTTGCCCTTGCCGTACCACTCGCACACCGCGCCGAAGATGTCCGAGATGGACTCGTTCAGGCCGCCGGACTCACCCGAGTAGGTGAGGTTGGACTCGTTCTCCGTCACGGCGTGCGTCAGCTCGTGCGCCGTCACGTCCAGCGAGTTCGCCAGGTTGGAGGCGTTCACGCCGTCGCCGTCGCCGTACACCATCTGGGTGCCGTCCCAGTAGGCGTTGACGTAGTTGTTGCTGTAGTGGACGAAGCTCTTCAGCACGCCGCCGGCGTTGTCGATGGAGTCGCGGCCGAACAGGCTCTGGTAGCAGTCGTAGACCGTGCCCAGGTGGTTGTAGTTGTTGTTCACCACCTCGTCGGCGTGGGCCGGATCGCCCTCCCAGCGAGCACGGACGCCGCCCGAGGGGACGTTCGTCTTGTGCTGCATGTCATTCACCTGGCGGTTCTTCGCCGAGTGGATGTGCGGAACGCGCTCGAAGACGTCGCCCGTCTTGGCGTTCACGTACACGGAGTCGTCCACCGGGGTGGTGTCCTTCAGCTCGCCCTGGACGCGAACCTCGTAGGCCAGGATGAGCTCGTTGCCCGAGCGGCGGTAGACCAGCTGGGGCTCGCCGCTGGCGGCCGCGCGCTCCGGGGAGCCGCGATCACCGACGGCCGCCGCGATGGCCGCCTCGGACGCGATGGAGGCCTTCAGCTCGCCCTTCAGGTCGCCGCGGGCGTTGGTGTTCACCGCGAACACGGTGCCGTTGCGCGCGTGCAGGCGGACCTCGGCGTCCTGGACGAGGATGCCGTTCTGGGTCACGCCATAGCGGTAGTGGGTGTCACCGTCGAAGCCGACGTAGGCCTTCTTCAGGAACAGGTCGCTCGGGTTCAGGCGGAACAGCGGCGCCACGCCCGCGAGCACCGGCGCCAGCTGCTGCTGCGCCGCGATGCCCTGGATGGCCGACGGCGCGGGGACGGAGCCGAAGGAACCCGTGACGAAGGTGGGGACCGCGTCGGAGTCCGCCGCGACGACGTTCTGGCCCGCAGCCAGGTTGGCGGAGGCCTTCTGGAGGTTCGCGTCCTCCGTGTTGGAGGCAGGAGCGTTCTCGGTGCAGGCGCCAACCAGCAGGGACAGGGCCGCGGCACCCAGGGCGCCGCGTACTCGCTTCTCGTACATGTAATCCTCCTAAGGGGAAAGATTAGGAACTACTGTGTCACAGGAGAGGCGCGTATTTCAAGTACAGGCGAGATTTCTACTTTTATGCTGATTCTCAGTCTTCGAGATTATCTCGCAACTGCTTGAAATGACGGAGGGACTCACGCAACCCGGCGGGAACGGGGTCGAGGCTTCAAACCGGCAAGGCGGTTACTTCTTGTTTGAAGTACCTGTCTGCGGATGCGTGCAATGAGTGAACGGCGGGGAGAAATTGCCGTCTCATTTATTCCCGACCCGGGTGGGTCCCGTGCCACCGCTGACATCCTCCGGGCCCCGGGGGCGGGGCGAGCGGGCTAGCGTGCGGGCCCCGGGAGGCGACACACATGCGCGCGTTGCAGCTTCAGCGGCTGACGGGACCGGATGGCCTGGCGATGGTGGAGGTGCCGGAGCCGGAGGCCGGGGATGGGGTGCTCATCGACGTGGTGGCGGCCGGGGTGAGCTTTCCGGATCTGCTGCTCACCCATGGCCAGTACCAGCTGAAGCCGGAGGTGCCCTTCGTGCCCGGGGTGGAGGTGGCGGGCGTGGTGCGCGCCGCGCCGGCGGGGGCGCGGGTGAAGGCCGGCGACCGGGTGATGGGCTTCTCCTTCACGCTGGGCGGCTTCGCGGAGGCCTGCGTGGTGGCGCCGCAGCTGGCCTTCCCCATTCCAGCTGGGTGGAGCTTCGAGCAGGCGGCGGGCGTGGTGATGAACTACCACACGGCGCACTTCGCGCTGCACCGGCGCGGGCGGCTGCGCGCGGGGGAGACGGTGCTGGTGCACGGCGCCGCGGGCGGCGTGGGCACCGCGGCGGTGCAGGTGGCCAGGGGCGCCGGAGCGCGCGTGCTGGCGGTGGCGAGCGACGAGCGCAAGGCGGAGGTGGCGAGGCGCGCGGGCGCGGACGCCGTGCTCCTCTTGAAGGACTTCCAGGCCGGCGTGCGCGAGGCCACGGACGGCCGGGGCGTGGACGTGGTGGTGGACCCGGTGGGCGGCGACGTCTTCGACAAGAGCCTCAAGGTGCTGGCGCCGGAGGGACGGCTGCTGGTGGTGGGCTTCGCCAGCGGCCAGATTCCGTCCGTGGCGGTGAACCGGCTGCTGCTGCGCAACATCTCCGTGGTGGGCGTGGCGTGGGGCGCCTTCCTGATGCAGGCGCCGGAGGTGACGGACGCCATCGCGAAGGACCTGGAGGCGCTCGCGGCGAGCGGCGTCGTCCAGCCGCTGGTGGGCCGCGTCTTCCCCTTCGAGGACGGCGCCAGGGCGCTGCGCGAGCTGGAGTCGCGGCAGGCCGTGGGCAAGGTGGTCCTGAAGGTGAAGGCCGGCTGACGGCGCCGGCGGCTCACTCCTCCATCAATAGAGGGGTGGGCGTGCCGGCCTCGCGCTCCAGGACGTCCGCGGCGCGGGCGTCCCGCGGCAGGCCGAAGCGGGCGCGCGAGCACATGAGGAGCTGGCCCGCGTAGAGGCTGTCCGCCAGCGCCTCCGCGTACAGGCCGTGGGCCTCGCACAGGCGGGCCCGCTCATCCACCAGCCGGGCGAGGATGCGCGCCTGCTCCGGGTGGGCGAAGAGCCCGACGACGGAGCGCGCATCGAAGCGTGCGAGCGTGTCGTACTCCATCCCCAGCGTGGAGGCGCACGTCTCGCGGATGCGCTCCAGGCACACATCCCAGGAGGTGCGGGCCCGGACGATGTCCGGCACCGAGCGGCCAAGCTCGCGCACGGCGTTGAGCAGGAAGGCGTGTCGCAGCGAAGGCATCCAGCTCCCCACTACAGCCCAGCCCGCCTGAATCATCCAGCGTGGCAGGGGGTGTGGACACACCCCGACGAATCAGGTCGCACCCACCCGCCGAGCCTTCGCGCGCGGCGGTGGCACACCTGCACGGGAAAAAGACAGACATCCTCACCCTCGCGCGGCGGCGCGCGCCCGCATCGCTCCAAAGATATATTCATACAGGAAAAGAGACACACCGTGTGCGGGCATCCTCCGAGGGAGACGGGGGCGCGGATGACCCGAGCCGGTGTGTCACAACCAAGCCCCGGCGTGTATCAACACGCGGTTCCTACTTATTGCGCGGACGCTGACAGTCTTTAGACTTTTCAGACGCGAAACATCCCCGCGCGAGTCACCACATCCAAGGAATGCACCATGGCCCTCCCGTCCACGCTGCGTCTTCCCCCGACCGCGGAAATCGCCTTCGGATCCACGGTGCTGAAGCAGCCGGAGCTGCTGCGCAGGGCGGCCCGGGTGGCGCGGCGGCTGCGCACCGAGTGGAGCGTGGGGCCGGGAGACCGGGTGGGGTTGATGGTGGTGCCCGGGCCGGAGGTCATCCCGGCCATCCTGGGCATCTGGATGGCGGGGGCGGCCTACGTGCCGCTGGATCCGTTCCTCCCCGACGAGCGGCTCCTGCGCATCCTGCGCGACGCGGGCCTGCGCGGCGTGGTCACCCAGCGTATGCACCGCGTCTCGGTGGGGCTCCTGGAGACCTGGCTGGGCTCTCCCCTGCCCTTCCTGGAGGCGGATGCGGCGGGGGCGGACGGCGGGGAGGACGGGGAGGTCTCGGACGTCATCGACGCGCCGCCGGACCGGCCCGCGTACCTCATCTACACCTCCGGCAGCACCGGTGAGCCCAAGGGCGTGGTGTGCACGTTCCGGGGCCTGACGAACCTGGTGCGCGGGGTGGCGCCGCTGCTGGGCCTGGGGCCGGGCACGCGGCACCTCCAGTTCGCCAGCATCAACTTCGACGCGTCGGTGTGGGAGGTGTTCCCCACGCTGTTCGCGGGCGGCGCCGTGGTGCAGGGCACGCGCGAGGACCTGCTGCCCGGCCGGCGCATGGCGGAGTACCTGCGCAAGCAGCGGGTGACGCACCTGTGCCTGCCGCCGTCCGTGCTGGGGCAGCTGGGGCCGCACGTGGACACGCTGCCGGACGTGGCGTGCGTGGTGATGGCGGGCGAGCGCTGCCCGGCGCCGCTGGCGGAGCGGTGGCACGCGTCCGGCCGCCGCGTCTTCAACGCCTACGGCCCCACCGAGGGGACCGTGTGCGCGACGGCGTACCGGGTGCGGGGCGGCGAGTCGCCGGTGCCCATCGGGCAGGCGCTGCCGGGCGTGCGCCTGCGCGTCGTGGGGCCGGACGGCCAGGACGTGGCGGAGGGCGCGACGGGCGAGGTGTGGATTGGCGGCGAGGGCGTGGCGGAGGGCTACCGCAACCAGCCCGAGCGCACGCGCGAGCGCTTCCCCACGGACGCGCGGGGAGACCGCTGGTACCGCACCGGCGACGAGGCCGTGCGGCGCGCGGACGGGGCGCTCGTGTTCCTGGGCCGGATGGACCAGCAGGTGAAGCTGCGCGGCTTCCGCATCGAGCTGGAGGCCATCGAGCAGGCGCTGTACGCCTACCCCGGCGTCGCGCAGGCGGCGGTGACGGTCTTCGAGCACACGGACGCGCAGGGCCAGACCACGGGCCTGCTGGTGGCCTACCACAGCGTGCAGGAGGGCCACACGGTGTCGCTGGACGCGCTGCGCGCGCACCTGGGCCTGGCGCTGCCGGACTACATGGTGCCGCACCGCTTCGTGGCGCTGCCGCGCCTGCCGCTCATGCCCCACCTGGGCAAGGTGGACCGGCAGGCCCTGCCGCCCCCCGCGGACTGGGTGGGCGCCACCGCCTCCGAGCCCCGCGCCACGGCGGCCTCCGCGCCCGCCACGCCCATCGAGAAGCTGTGCCGCGCCTTCGAGCGGGGCCTGCGCGCGGCCCCGGGCACCGTCGCGGCCCACACGCACTTCTTCCAGGCGGGCGGTGACTCGCTGGGCGTGGCGCACGTGCTGGCGCAGGTGGAGGAGGACTTCGGCGTGTCGCTGCCGTCGCGCCATATGTACTCCCACCCCACGCCCCAACTGCTCCTGCCCTTCTGCGAGGCCGGCGCGGCCCCGGCCGAGGCGGGCCCGCAGGGCGTGCGCGCCACGCTGCTGACCGACGCGCGCTCCGCGGCCCTGCCCCGGCTCACCGCGCCCGCGCTCGTCGCGCAGCCGCCGCGCACGCTGCTGCTCACGGGGGCCACGGGCTTCCTGGGCATCCACCTGCTGGCCGCGCTGGCGCCCCGCGTGGAGCGCATCCACTGCCTGGTGCGGGCCCGCGACGACGCGGAGGCGGGCGCGCGGCTCCGCGCCACCGCGCGCAAGTACGGCGTGCACCTGCCCTGGCGCGACGGGCGCATCCAGGCGGTGGCGGGCGACATCACCCGGACGCGGCTGGGGCTGGAGGCGTCCGCGCATGACGCCCTGGCGCTCCAGTGCGACGCGGTGGTGCACGCGGCCGCGAGCATCAGCTACATCCTGCCCTACGCGGACGCGGGGAGGCCCAACGTCGCCGGCACGCAGCAGGTGCTGGCCTTCTGCGCGCACGGCCGCGTCAAGCCGCTGCACCACGTGTCCTCGCTCAGCGTCCACGGCGCGGTGGGCACGCTGCTGGGCGTGGACGAGGTGGACGAGGACTTCGCGCTGGAGCGCTCGCTGGACCTGATGGCCTACGAGAACGGCTACACGCGGGCCAAGTGGGTGGCGGAGCGGATCGCCCGGGACGCGCGCGACGGCGGCCTGCCCGTCAGCATCTACCGGCCGGGCTTCATCCAGGGCCACAGCCGCACGGGCATCGGCAACGCGGACGACATGCTGTGCCGGCTGCTGGTGGGCAACGCGCAGCTGGGCCTGTCGCCGGACCTGCCGGACAAGTACTGGCTGCCGGTGCCGGTGGACTACGTGGCCAACGCCACCGCGCACCTGGTGCTCACCCAGGCCCCGGGCGGCACGTACAACCTGGCGCCGGAGCGCGAGCAGGAGCCCTCCCACAACGCCCTCTTCGACATGCTGGGCGCGCACGGGCACCCGGTGCGCCGGGTGGCGCCGGCGGTGTGGCTGCGGGAGCTGGGGCGGGTGGGGCCGGACAACGCCCTCTTCCCGCTGGTCGCGTTCCTGCGGGAGAAGGTCTACCACGGCACCCGCACGGTGCTGGAGCTGCACCACCGCACGCCGCGCCTGCGCACGGACCACACGCGCGCCGCGCTGGCGGGCACGGACCTCCAGTGCCCTGACTTCGACGCGGCCCTCCTGGGCCGCTACGTGAAGGACCTGTTCGCGCGCCACCGCTCCGCGGCCCTGGCCGCCTGAGCGGTGGCGGACCTCAGTGGGGCGGCGGGGCCTTTGCCTGCGCGTCGCCGAAGCGGTAGTGGGCCACCACCGGCTGGTGGTCCGAGGACTCGGTGGAGCGGTCCACCTCGAAGAGCACGGGGACCAGCGAGCGCGTCGCGTAGAAGTTGTCGAAGCGCTTGCCCGTGGCGTGCACCACGCCGTGGCTGTCCGGGTGCGAGGTGAGCGTGGCGCAGTCCGCGATGTCCTGGAGGCGCCACCACGCGGGGCTGCCCTTGGGAATCTGGCCGGAGCTCAGCTCCTGCCGGGCGTGCTGGGGCGTCGTGAGGGAATGGTCCGCCAGCCGCACGCGCACCGTCGTCGCGTGGCACACCGTCTCCGGCAGCTCCTGCTCCATCATGTGCAGCTCGTGGCGCAGGCGCGGGTCCGCGATGTTGCCCACGCCGCGGTCGCCCACGGTGACGTTGTGCATGTCGTCGCCGTAGCGCTGCCGGAACTCCTCGATGGTGTCCGTGTCGTTGTCCTGCTTCGGGTGCAGCAGGTGCGCCACCAGCCAGGAGCCGCCGCGCTTGATGGCGGTGTTGGCGTTGAAGTCGCCCAGCACGACGGCGGGCACGCCCTCGCGGCGGCGCAGGAGCGCGTTGAGCTGGCGCATGTTGAGGGCGTTGATGGCCGAGTCCCCCAGCGCGTGGTGCACGTTGTAGAGGTAGACCGGGCGGCCCTCGGCCAGCAGCTTCACCCACAGCACGCCCCGGTCCTCCACCAGCTCGCCCGCGTAGCCCTGGCGCGCGATGGCGTCGTCGCGCTCGGCTTCGGTGAGGGCGTAGGTGAAGTGCGCGGCGTCCGCGATGGGGTGGCGGCTCAGCCAGGCCTTGCCGTTCACCAGCCGCGCGCCGTCCTCGCCGTCGCTGCCCTGGTAGACCAGGTGGAAGCCGAAGCGGGACGCGAGCAGCACCGCCATGGGCACGGCCGCCTCCTGGAGGCCGACGACGTCCGGCATGCGGTCCTGGGCCTCCAACTGGGTGAAGTACTCCAGCAGCGCCTCCTGGCGCTCGCCGCCCATGAGGATGTTGTAGCTCATCACCGTGAGGCCCGGCCCCCGGGGCGCGCGCGGCGCGGGGTGGTGCACGATGAGCGTGCGGCCGTCTCCCAGCCGGCGCTCGCTGGTGGGCAGCGGCACGGCCTGGAAGTCCGGCAGGGTGAGGGTGGGGTCACGCTTCGGCATGAGGTCCTCCTGCCCGCCCTGCTTGCGTCCGAGCAGGGCCCCCACGGCGGGCAGGTGCTCCAGCACCTCGGGCATCTTCATGCCGCCCTCCCCTCGCCGGGGCGCCAGGCCCGCGGGGTGCCTTTGGCGAAGGGGGAGCGATGTCGAGCGTCACGCCGTCGCGCTGTGGAATCCACCGAGCCTCCATCCAGAAGTCCTCCGCTCAAGGTCGTGGCGGGAGGCCTCGTCCGCCAGCGGCATGTGGAGCGCGTGCGCCCGGCTGGACGGCTGCCCTGCATGCGCAGGGCATGGGCGCGACGTCGAGCGGTGCACACCCGTCCCGCGCGGAATCGGCCCGGGCGTGGAGCGTGGATGGTTAGATGGGCGGGCGATGAAGGAACTCGATGACCTGCTGCGGGCCTGCGGGCGTGCCTCCGGCCCGGTGGTGCTGGCGACGGTGGTGGCCGTGTCCGGCTCGTCGTACCGCCGCCCGGGCGCCCGCATGCTGATGGGCCCGGATGGCTGGCTCGCGGGCGGGGTGAGCGGCGGGTGCCTGGAGGGAGACCTCGTGCGCAAGGCCTTCTTCTGGACGGCGGACGGGCCGCGCGTGCTGCGCTACGATACCACCGGCGACTCCGCGGAGGACGAGGGCGGGCTGTCATTCGCGCTCGGGTGCAACGGCGTGGTGGACATCCTGCTGGAGCGCTGGGAGCCGGGGCCGGGGGACTCGCTGGGCTTCGCGGCGGAGGCGCGCAAGCGGTCGCTGCGCGCGGTGGTGGCCACGGTGTACCGGGGTCCCGCGGACGCGGTGGGTGCGCGGCTGATGCTGCGCGAGGACGGCCTGTCGGCGGGGAGCCTCACGGGCGCGCTGCTCGCGCCGGTGCGCGCGGCGGCGACGGAGGCGCTGGCGCGCGGCGCGCCCTGGAGCGGCGGATGCGGCGACGCGGAGGTGCTGGTGGAGGTGGTGGAGCCGGCGCCGCCGGTGGTGGTGTTCGGCGGCGGCTTCGACGTCGCGCCCGTGGTGGCGCGCGCGCAGGGCCTGGGGTGGCACCTCACGGTGGTGGCGGACCGGCCCGTGGAGCTGCTGCGCCGCAGGTTCCCGCTGGCCCATGCGCATGTCGCGTCGCGCGCCAGCGAGGTGCTGCGGAGCGTGCCGCTGTCCCCGCGCAGCCTGGTGCTGGTGATGACGCACAGCCTGCCGCAGGACCGGGAGCTGCTGGAGCGGCTGGTGCCGCTGCCCGTGCGCTACCTGGGCGTGCTCGGGCCCCGCTCCCGGACGGAGCGCATCCTGCGGGAGCTGGCGCGCCCTCCCACCGCCGCGCAGTTGGAGAAGCTGCACGCGCCCATGGGGCTGGACCTGGGCGCGGAGGGCGCGGATGAGATCGCCCTGTCCATCATCGCGGAGGTGCAGTCGGTGCTCGCCGGGCGCGACGGGGGACGGCTGCGGGAGCGACAGGCGCCCATCCACGCGGACGCGGACGCGCCGGAGCGCAGGTCGGCATGAGCGAGTCGCATGCGATTGGCGCCCCGGGCGGCGGGACGCGCGGAGTGCGCATGGCGCCGGCGTCCGCCCGCATGAGCGAGTCGCATGCGGCTGGCGCCCCGGGTGGCGGGACGCGCGGAGTGCGCATGGCGCCGGCGTCCGCCCGCATGAGCGAGTCGCATGCGGCTGGTGCCCTGGGTGGCGGGACGCGTGGAGCGCGCACGGCGCCTGTGTCCGCTCGCTCGTGGGGGCGCGCATGACCGTCGCCATCGTGCTGCTCGCCGCGGGGGGTTCGTCGCGGCTGGGCCAGCCCAAGCAGCTGCTGCGCCATGAAGGCGCGTCGCTGGTGCGGCGCGCGGCGGAGCGGGCCCTGGCCGCGAGCCCTATGGTGACCGTCGTGCTCGGCGCGCGGCGCGCGGACGTCGCCTCCGAGCTGGACGGGCTGGCCGTGCGGTGCGTGGACAACCCGGACTGGGCGCTGGGCCAGGGCGCGTCCCTGCGCGCGGGGCTGCGGGCGCTCCCCCCGGACCTGGACGGCGCCCTCCTGATACTCTGCGACCAGCTCCGCGTGGACGCGGACCACCTGCGCTCGCTCATCACCACCTTCGAGCGCACGCGCGCGCCCATCGTCGCGTCGGCCTACGCGGGCACCCGGGGCGTCCCCGCCCTCTTCGCCCGCGCCCTCTTCCCCGAGCTGGAGGCCCTGCCGCCCACGGGCGGCGCGCGCGGGCTCATCGCTCGCGACCCTTCGCGCGTCGTGGAGGTCCCGCTGCCCGGCGGCGAGGAGGACGTGGACACCGCCGAGGACGTCCTGCGCCTCACCCGCCCCGGACGCGGTGGGTGATGCCCTCCGGCCCGGCCACCACCAGGTCGGTGGTCAGGTTCAGGAACAGGCCGTGCGCCATCACCCCGGCGCGGGACTCCAGCTTCGCGGCCAGCCCCGCCGGGTCGCCGATGGGACCGAAGTCACAGTCCAGCACCACGTTGCCCTGATCCGTGTGGTACGGCGCCCCGTCCAGCGCGGGCCGCACCACCACGCGCGCGCCCAGCGACTCCAGGAACAGCGCCTGCGAGCGCCAGCCGAAGGGCAGCACCTCCACCGGCACCGGCCACTTCGTGCCCAGCCGGGGCGACAGCTTGGGCGCGTCCACCACGATGACCTCGCGGCGGCTGGCCTGCGCCACCACCTTCTCGCGCAAGAGCGCCCCGCCGCCGCCCTTGATGAGCGACAGGTCCGGCGCCACCTCGTCCGCGCCGTCGATGGTGAGGTCCACCACCGGGTGCACGTCCAGCGTGGTGAGCGGCACGCCCAGGGACGTGGCCAGGGACTCGGTCGCGCGGGACGTGGGGACGCCCACCACGTCCTTCAACGTCCCGGCGGCGAGCAGCGCGCCCAGCCGCCGCACGGCGTACGCGGCCGTGCTGCCCGTGCCCAGCCCCACCACCATGCCCGGCTGGATGAAGTCCACCGCGCGCTCCGCCGCCGCGCGCTTGAAGGTAGCGGAAACACTCTCGTCGGAGGTCATGGCGGGCTCGCGGAAGGGGGACGGCTCAGTGCGGTGTCCCAGGATGCCCGGAGTCGGCCGGCGGCGCACGCCGCGCTTCATGCTCCGACGGCGCGAGTGGACCCGCCAACAGTGCCTCGTCCGCGGTCCCCAGTCCGGCGGGCGGGGCCGTCAGGCGCTTCTCGCGCTTCCACGCCTTGCGCCGCTCGCGCTGCACCTCCGTGAGCAGCACCTGCCCCGCCGCCGCCGCCGGCACCGCGAGGATGACGCCCAGCAGCCCCGCGACGGAGCCGCCCACCAGCGCCACCAGCGAGATGAGCAGCGGGTTCATCTGGATGGCGCGCCGCTGCACCAGGGGGCTGAGCAGGTGGGCCTCGAGCTGCTGGTAGACCATGAACAGCGCCAGCGCGAGGATCGCGCGCTTCGACCCCACCGACGCCAGCGTGGTGGCGGTCACCAGCAGCGCGGTGATGACGCTGCCGATGTACGGGATGAGCCCCAGCACCATCGCCACCAGGCCGAGCGGCAGGAAGTACGGCACGCCCAGCGCCAGCGACATGCCAGCCGTGCAGGCGCCGCCCACGCTGACGATGAGGAACGTGCCGACGAGGTAGTTGCCCACCGCCTCCCGCATCCGGCCCACGATGCGGCGCACGCGGGGGCGGTTGCGGGGGCGCACCCAGCCCAGGATGCTCGCGTAGAGGTCATGTCCGAAGAGCAGGCCGAACACGGCCAGCGCCAGCACCGTGACGCCCGCGCCCAGCAGCTCCACCGTGGACGACAGCACGCTGATGAGCGGCTTCGCCAGCACGCCCGGCTCCACGTCGAACGCGTCCTGGGGATGCGACAGCACGCCGAAGTGCTCATCCAACCTGCGCACCCAGGGGGCCTGCGTCAGCTCCTCGAAGAAGCCCGGCGCCGCCTCCACCAGGTGCTGGAGCTGCTCCACGAGCATCGGCACCAGGGTGAGGATGAGCAGGCCGATGACGCCCAGCAGCGTCAGCGCGATGAGCGCCACGCCCAGGCCCCGGCGCAGGCCCCATGACTGCAACCGGCGCACGACGGGCTCCGCCGCCAGTCCCAGGAGCAGCGCCGCCGCCAGCAGCGTGAGCATGGGCCCCAGGCTCCGCATCGCCGTGCCCAACAGCACGAGCAACACCACCTGGGCCCCGACCGACCACACCGTCCGGGGCGGGACATAGACGGGAAGCCCCTTGCGCGCAGCCTTCATGCCCCCAAGGTAGGGTGCACCCTCCAGGCGGGCGACGGGCCCCGACAGGCCGCTCCCGGTTGACCCAACGTGAAGACGCGGCCCCGCCGGTGGGCAGGCGGCCAGGGAGGCGCCCGGAGGCCACGATGCAGCCCTTGAGCCCCGGATGAGCTGGCCGCACACCGCCCTCTCCTTGTTGGGAGACCGCGGCCTGAGGGACCCCGATGGGTCGTATGCGTCGTGGCGCCCCTCCATCGCTCCGGGCAGACTGCCGCGCCCATGGACAAGCCCCAGACGATGCGGTCGTTCGTGAAGCTGCTGGTGACGGATGCGCAGGACTCCGTGCGCTTCTATGAAGGCCTCGGCTTCGAACGCGTCGCGTCGGAGCCACCCATCCTCCGCCTCCAGTGGGGCGGCGAGTCGGACGTGTACCTCGTGAGCCCTCCTCCCGGCCTGAAGCTGGAGGGACGCAAGGGCATGGGCGTGCTGGTGGGCTTCCGCGCGGGCTCGGACGGCGTGGACGCGGTGGCCGCGAAGGCGGCCGCGCTGGGCGCGCCCGTGGAGGGCCCCACCGTGCAGCCCTGGTACACCCGTGAGGTCGTCGTCACGGATCCGGACGGCTACCGGCTCAACTTCATCGAGCCCGCCTGACGCGCGGCCTCCGCTTTCGCTCCGCGTCCGGTCCCCTCAAGGGGCGCGGAACGAACGATGGAATCGACGCCGTTGCGCGGACCCGGGGACGCCGCCCCGCCACTTGATTGCCCCAGCGGCTTGCGCCAGCCTGTCGCGGACTCCGTGAGCCCGCCCCGCTACTTCGTTCCCCACGCCGCCAGCCCGGTCGAGCCCGCGCCGTGCGACGACTCGGAGGTCATCCACGCCCTGGACGCGTTCCTGCTGGAGCCCGCGTACCTGGGCGAGTCCGAGTGGCTCGTCTGCACCGACGTCGTGGGCCAGCTCCAGCTCATCCCCGGCAGCGAGCGCGCGCGGCTGCCCGCCTCCGTGCAGGCGCAGCTCGCGCACCACGAGGTCGCCTCCGGCCAGCCTCCGCGCCGCCTGGCCGCGACGGAGCTGTTCTTCTTCGCCCCGGAGGTGGTCGAGCACCCCGCCGACGCGGAGGGCTTCAACGACCCCGTCTACCTCTATGGCGCGCTCACGGGCCCGTGGCCGGGCCATGACGTCACGCGCGTCAACGGGCAGCTCACCGTCACCCGGGGCGACGTGCTCGCGGGCTTCGCGAATGGGGCCCGCGACGCCTTCCACTACGTGAAGGACGCGGAGAGCCGCGACGCGCCCCGCGCCTACCATGCGCTGCTGCCAGGCGACCGCGCGGAGCAGCTCGCGCGGGGGCGAGGGCTCGTCCTCACCTATCCGGCGGTGCCCGCGGAGCTACAGACCCACCACGCGGCCAACGGCGCGCAGGTCGCCAGCGTGCTGCACGCGGTGCTCAGCCAGCTCCAGGAGGACGCCCGCGCGCACCAGGGCCCGCGCGAGCTGGCCGCGCTGGAGCTGCCCGTCCCCAGCCGCGCGATGGCCATCGCGGACCTGGAGCTGCATGGCTACGACGTGAAGGGCGACCTCGCCACGCCGCGCCCCACGAAGGGCGGCCTGGTGGGGAAGCTCGCCGGCTGGCTCCACGACGAGACCGTGCGCGTCCCCCGCGAAGCGCCGCCGCCGGAGTTCCTGGAGCTCGCGCGCCGCGTGCTGCCGCTCCTGCCCGGCTGGCCCACGGAGACGGAGCGCGCGCTGCGCGCCCTGGTCCTCGCGGGAACGCTGTCTCCGGGGCCGCGCGCGACCGCGCCCCGCGCGCCCACGCCGGCCGCGTCCATTCCTCCGCGCCTGCCCACGCCGCCCGCGCGCGCCAGCGATTGGATGCAGGACTTCATCGACTCGCACGGCAAGCCGGGCGGCGCGAAGCCGCGCCTCACGCACCTGTCCTCGAAGCCCGCGCCACGGCCGGCCCCCCGTGCGTCATGGCAGGCGGACTTCGCTCCGGCCGCGCCCGCCCGTCCGGCCTCCAGGCAGCAGGAGGAGGCGCCCGCCCCGCCCGGCGAGAGGCCGGACTGGATGCGCGACTTCGAGGACTGACCCCGCCCGTTTGCGGTGCCCGCGCGCCGGGCGCTAGCGTTTTCACCCTCCAGAAAGGCAGCCATGGGACACGAGAAGCCGATCGAGCCATTTTCCGACCTGCACCGCGAAGGGGACCGCGTGCGCGCGGTGCTGCTGCACGACCCCACGGTGGAGGGCCTGGACATGGCCATCTACATGGACGCGTCCGGCAGCATGAAGGAGGAGTACGCCTACACGACGCCGAAGCGCTCCTTCCTGGAGTGGCTGCGCGGCGCGCCGCTGAAGGAGGCCTCCAACCAGGTGGAGCCGCAGGTGCGGTGGATGCTGGAGTACCTGGCCACCAAGGACCGCAACGGCCTGCTGCGCGTGGCCTACTGGGCCTGTGGCACCAACGGCCGCCAGGTGGAGCCCGTGGGGGAGCTCAAGGGCACCGACGTGAAGCAGTACCAGTTCCCCGGTGCCAAGCAGCTGGGCGGCTACACGTACCTGGAGCCCGCGCTGCGCGACTACGTGAGGTACCTGGAGGAGCAGGTGAAGGTGGGCGCCAGGCGGGGCTGCGCCATCATCGTCACCGACGGTCGCCTCCACGACGCGGAGGCGGTGGAGAAGTACTCCGCGGAGATCGCCCGGCGGATCGCCGCCGGCCGCCTGCCGCGCATCAACTTCGTGCTGGTGGGCGTGGGCGACGACATCGACGAGGAGCAGCTGGAGCACATCGCCCACGCGGAGTACCCGGGCGTGGGGCACCTCTGGTGCCACCGCATCGCGAAGGAGATCACCCAGGTCGCGGAGCTGGTCGCCGTGCTGGTGGACGAGACCATGACGGTCGCCGCCGGCGGCACCATCTACGACGACCAGGGCCGGGTGCTGAAGACCTACGAGGGCCGCCTGCCCGCGGTGCTGGAGTTCGAGGTGCCGGAGGAGGCCAGGAGCTTCACGCTGGAGGTGAACGGCCAGCGCTACACCCAGCCGCTCCCCGACGAAGACCACGACGAGGACGAGGACCACCACTGATGGCCGGCCACGAAGTCATCAAGCGCCCCTTCTCCGACATCCACCGGATGGGCAACAAGGTCGTCGCGACGCTGTTGCACGACCCCACCGTGGAGGGCCTGGACGTGGCCCTCTACATGGACGGCTCCGCGAGCATGGAGAACGCGTACGGGCCGCGCGGCATCCTGGCGAAGCTCGCCCCGGTGAAGAACCAGGTCGAGCCGCAGATGCAGTGGATGCTGGAGTACCTGGCCAACAAGGACCGGGACGGCAAGGTGCGCGTCACCTACTGGGCCTGCGGCGACGGCACCCAGTTGGAGATGGTGGGCGACCTCACGGGCCCGCAGGCCAAGGGCTACCGCTTCCCCGGGCCGAGGTCCTACGGCAAGGCCACGGTGATGCTGCCGGTGCTGCGCGACTTCGTGGCGCACATCAAGCAGCAGGTGGGCGAAGGCGCCAGGCGCGGCCTGGCGGTCATCATCACGGACTCGCAGATCAACGACGCCCATGACGTGACGGCCTACGCCACGCAGGTGGCCAAGGAGATCGCCTCCGGCCGCCTCCCGCGCATCAACTTCGTCTTCATGGGCGTGGGCGAGCACGTGGACGAGGAGCAGATGGAGGAGATCTCCCACACCACCTACCCGGGCGTGGGACACCTCTGGTGCCACCGCCACGCGGACCGCATGGAGGAGATGGCGGAGCTGGTCGCCGTGCTGGTGGACGAGACCATGACCGTCGCCGCGGGCGGCACCGTCTACGACGACCAGGGCCAGGTGCTGAAGACCTACGAGGGCCGCCTGCCCGCGGTGCTGGAGTTCGACATCCCGCCCACGTGCAAGCACTTCACGCTGGAGGTCGCCGGCCAGCGCTTCGACCAGCCCGTCCCCGAGGAGCACGAGGACGAGGCCCCCCACGACGAGGACGAGGAGCCCCGGGCCGCGCAGCCTCCGGCCGCCGCGGCCTCGCACGCACGCCGCGGACACCGCCACTAGGGCGACAGGAAGACCCAGCCATGTCGGAGCAGAAGAAGCGCGGGGCGCGGTTCGGCACGTTGAACATCAAGGGCCTCAAGGAGGCGCAGCCCGCCGGCAACGCCGTGCAGCGCCACGTGCACGGCCCCTCCTGCGCCCATGGCCACGACCATGGGCATGACCACCACGGGCATGCCCACTCCCAGCGCGTCATCCGCCCGCCGGCCCACCGTCCGGCGGAAGGGGGAGGCGCCGCGCTCCAGCTGGACCTGGAGGGCACGCTGCCGGGAGAGACGGACGACCAGGGCCGCTTCGAGCGGCTGGAGGCGGCCCTGGAAGCGCAGCACGGCATCACCGACGTGCACCTGCGCCGCGACGCGGGCCACGCGGAGGTGTGCATCCACTACCAGCCGTCGTTGGTGAGCGTCTCGAAGCTGGTGACGCTCGCGCAGAAGACGGGGGCGCAGGTGGCCGCGCGCTACCTGCACCACACCTGGTTCGTGCGCGGGATGGACTCCGCGGACGCGGCCCAGGTCATCGAGCACGCGGTCTCCAGGCTGGACGGCATGCTCACCGCCAGCGTCGCGTACGCCAGCGAGCGCCTGGTCATCGAGTACGACAAGGAGACCCTGAAGCTCCCGGACGTGGAGGCCCGGGTGAAGGCGCTCGGGTACGGGCTGGAAGTGCCCATGGCGGGCCACGCCTGTTCGCACCACGCGCACGGCGGCGGCCTGGCGCCGCTGCTGGAGCTGCCCCTGGTGGTCGTCTCCGGCGTGCTGCTGGCGGCGGGCTTCGGGGTGGAGCACTTCGCGCTGGCCCCGCCGCGGGTGGCCACGGCGCTCTGGGCGCTGTCCATGGCGAGCGGCGGCTTCTTCGCCATCCGGGGCTCGGTGCAGTCCATCGCGCAGCTGCGCATCGACATCGAGACGATGATGGTGGTGGCGGCGCTGGGCGCGGCGGTGCTCGGCGCGTGGTTCGAGGGCGCGTTCCTGCTCTTCCTCTTCAGCGCGGGCCACGCGCTGGAGCACCGGGCCATGGACAAGGCGCGCCGCTCCATTGAAGCGCTGGGCCAGCTGCGCCCGGAGGTGGCGCGCGTGCGCCGGGGCGCGGAGGTGGTGGAGGTGCCGGTGGCGGACGTGAAGCGCGGTGAGCGCATCGTCGTGCGCCCGGGCGACCGCGTCCCGCTGGACGGCGTCATCCGCGAGGGCAGGAGCTCGCTGGACCAGGCGGCCATCACCGGCGAGTCCATGCCGGTGGCGCGCAAGCCGGGCGACGAGGTGTTCTCCGGCACCATCAACTGCGAGGCGGCGCTGGAGGTGGAGGTGACGCGCCTGTCGTCGGAGTCCGTGCTGGCGCGCGTGGTGGACATGGTGGCGCAGGCGGAGGCGCAGAAGGGCAAGCGGCAGCGCTTCGCCCAGCGCCTGGAGCGCACGGTGGCGCCGCTCGTCATGGCGGCCGCGGTGGTGTTCCCGGGGGTGCTGCTGCTGCTGGGCACGCCGCTCCAGGAGGCGGTGCTGCGCGCGGTGGGGCTGCTGGTGGCCGCGTCGCCGTGCGCGCTCGCCATCTCCACGCCGTCCGCCGTGCTGTCCGCGGTGGCGGCGGCCGCGCGCGGGGGCGTGCTCATCAAGGGCGGCATCTACCTGGAGCTGCTGAGCGGCATCCGCGCCATCGCCTTCGACAAGACGGGCACGCTCACCGTGGGCCGCCCCCGGCTGCTCACCACCTGGGCCGCGCCGGGCGTGACGCGCGAGGAGCTGCTGGGCACCGCCGCGGGCGTGGAGGCGCTGTCCGCGCACCCGCTGGCCAGGGCGGTGGTGGACGGCGCCGCGGAGGCGCGCATCGCCGCGCCCGAGGGCCGCGACCTGGAGGCCATCCACGGCCAGGGCATCCGCGCGAAGGTGGGCGACGACGCGGTGGCGGTGGGCAGCCTGGCCCTCTTCGCGGGCGAGGCCCTCCCCCCGGAGGTCACCGCCGAGGTGGCGCGGCTGGAGGAGGCGGGGCAGACAACGATGGTGGTGCGGCGCGCGGGCCGCTACCTGGGCGTGCTGGGCGTGGCGGACACGCTGCGCGGCGGCGCCCGGCAGGTGGTGCAGGCGCTGAAGGCGGGCGGCATCGAGCGCGCGGTGATGCTGTCCGGCGACAACGCGCTCGTGGCCCGCGCCATCGCGCAGCAGGTGGGCCTGGACGAGGCGAAGGCGCCGCTGATGCCCGTGGACAAGGTGGCGGCGGTGAAGGAGCTGGACCGCACGCACGCGGTGGCCATGGTGGGCGACGGCGTCAACGACGCGCCCGCGCTCGCCGCCGCCGCCGTGGGCGTGGCCATGGGCGGCGCCGGCAGCGACGCGGCGCTGGAGACAGCGGACGTGGTGCTGATGAGCGACGACCTGGCGAAGCTGCCCTTCGCGCTGGAGCTGTCCAGGCGCGCCTCGGCCGTGATGAAGCAGAACCTGGTCATCGCGCTGGGCGTGAGCGCGGTGCTCGTCGTGGCCGCCGTGCTGGGCCTCACGCGCATCAGCCAGGCCGTGGTGCTGCACGAGGGCAGCACGCTGCTCGTCGTCTTCAACGGCCTGCGCCTGCTCGCCTTCCAGCCGAAGGCGCCCGCCACGCCGCCCCAGCCCGCCACGGGCCCGCAGCCCGCCGCCGGTTAGCCCGCGCGCGTCATGCTTGGCGTGCCAACCTCCTCCACGTCCGGAGGAGCGGGCGCATGCGCGGCGTGTTGTCTTCCAGCCGGCATGACCTGAAGTGGATGCACGCAGCGCGTCGTGAGCGGGGGTCCACAGGCGGCGCGCGATGAACGTGGCATGGTGGGAAGCGCCATGCCTGTCAGCGTCTTCGACCTCTTCAAGATTGGGATTGGCCCCTCCAGCTCGCACACGGTGGGGCCCATGCGCGCGGCCCGCACGTTCGCGGTGGGGCTGTCGGACGCGGGGCTGATGGAGCGCGTGACGCGGCTCAAGGTGGAGCTGTTCGGCTCGCTGGGCGCGACGGGCAAGGGGCACGGCAGCGACAAGGCGGTGCTGCTGGGCCTGCGCGGCGACACGCCCGAGGACGTGGACGTGGAGCGGATCCCCTCCCTCGTCGAGCACTGGCGCGCGGAGGGGCGCGTGTCGCTGCTCCAGCGGCGGGTGCTCCCCTTCCGCGACGGCGAGCACCTGGTGATGCACAAGCGCAAGGTGCTGCCCTACCACCCCAACGGCATGCGCTTCACCGCGTTCGGCGAGGGCGGGGACGTGCTGGCCTGCCGCATCTACTACTCGGTGGGCGGCGGCTTCGTGGTGGACGAGCACGCGGCGGCGGGCGCGGATCCGCTGCGCGCGGAGAGCGCCGCGGTGCCCCTGCCCTTCAAGTCCGCGGCGGAGCTGCTCGGGCACTGCGAGCGGGAGCGGCTGCCCGTCAGCGCGGTGATGCTGCGCAACGAGCTGACGTGGCGGAGCGAGGAGGACCTCCGCGCGGGCCTCTTGCGCATCTGGGCGGTGATGCAGGCGTGCGTGACGCGCGGATGCACCACGTCCGGCATCCTGCCCGGCGGCCTGAAGGTGGAGCGGCGCGCGGCGGCGATGTACCAGCGGCTCGTCAGCCGTCCGGAGGCGGGGCTCGTCAACCCGCTGACGGTGCTGGACTGGGTGAACCTGTACGCGCTCGCGGTGAACGAGGAGAACGCGGCGGGCGGGCGCGTCGTCACCGCGCCCACCAACGGCGCGGCGGGCATCATCCCGGCGGTGCTGCACTACTACTGGCGCTTCGTGCCGGGGGCGAACGCGGACGGCGTGGTGCGCTTCCTCCTCACGGCGGGGGCCATTGGCGCGCTCTACAAGGAGAACGCGTCCATCAGCGGCGCGGAGGTGGGCTGCCAGGGCGAGGTGGGCAGCGCGTGCTCGATGGCGGCGGGGGCGCTCGCGGAGGTGCTGGGCGGCACGCCGCTCCAGGTGGAGAACGCGGCGGAGATCGCCATGGAGCACAACCTGGGGCTCACCTGCGACCCGATTGGCGGCCTGGTGCAGGTGCCCTGCATCGAGCGCAACGCGATGGCGTCCGTGAAGGCCATCAACGCGGTGCGCATGGCGCTGTCCGGCGACGGGAAGCACTTCGTCAGCCTGGACAAGGTCATCAAGACGATGCGCGACACCGGCCGCGACATGAAGGACAAGTACAAGGAGACCGCGCGCGGCGGCCTCGCGGTCAACGTCCTGGAGGTCGCGAACCTCAGCGTCGGCCTGCCGGAGTGCTGAGTCCTCCGGCGGCGTGCGGCGCGCCCCCATCCGCGGGGCGCGCGTTGCGGACGCAGGCAGCAGCCCGCCACACCACGCGTCCAGGCCCTACCGCCTGCGCTTGCCACCGCGCGCCGCGGACGCGGGCACCGCCTTCACCACCGGGGCGGGCCGCGCGGAGAGCCACGCCTCCACCTCCTTCGCCTGCGCGGTGCGGCCCGAGGACCTGAAGCGCGCGAGCGCCTGCGACGCCGCGTCGCGCGCCTCCGCCTCCTCGCCCTCCTTCCACAGCGCCTGCGCCAGCCCGAAGCCGGACTCGCCCAGCGAGTCCTCCTGCGCGTCCTTGAAGGTCAGCGCCTGCCTCAGCGAGGCCACCGCCTCGCGCGTGCGGCCCAGGCCCAGCAGCGCCTGCCCCACGCCGTCCAGCGAGTAGTAGACCCGCTCGTCGTCCGGCCCCAGCTGGTCCTGCTTCACCTTCAGCGCCTCCTCGTAGTCCCGCAGCGCGTCCGGGTAGCGCTTGAGCGCGAGCAGGCTCATCCCCTCCTCGTCCAGCGCCTCCGCCAGCTTCACGCTCTGGTTCCCCAGGAGCGTGCGGTGCAGCGACACCGACACCCGCGCGTGCTCCAGCGCCCCGGTGAAGTCCCGCTGCTCGCGCAGCGCCATGGACAGCGCCTGGTGCCGGCGCGCCGTGTCCAGGTGCACGGGCCCCAGCGCCTTCTCCGTCTGGGCGAGCGCGTCCCGCAGCACCGTCACCGCCTGCGCGCTCTTGCCCAGCTCCAGCAGCGTGCGCCCCAACGTGAACGCCACCCGCGCCCGCTTGGGGTGCCCCTCCGGCAGCGCCTTCGCCAGGAGGCCCGACGCCTGCTCCAGCAGCTTCAGCGCCTCGTCCGGGTGGTCCTGCATCAGCGCGAGGTTGGCCCCGTTCACCTTCAGGTCGCTCTCCAGCACCGCGTCGCCGCCCACGCGCCTCAGCGTCGCCTCGCCCAGCCGGCCCCAGCGCCGTGCGAGCGCGAACTGCTCCTGCTCGCCGTCCACGTAGAGCAGCTTGTTCATCACCGCCACCGCGAGCCGGTCCGCCCGCCCCGCCTCCGCGTCGTACACGGCCTGCTCCAGCACCGCGCCGCCCGCGGCCTTGTCGCCCAGCACCGCCTGCGCCCAGCCCAGGTGGAAGCGCAGCTCCGCCATCAGCGGCAGGTAGCCCGTGGCCAGCACGCGCGCCTCCGCGGCCTTCGCCAGCTCCAGCGCCTTGGGCATCCGGCTCAGGTCCACGCGGGCCTTCACCTCCGCCAGCGTGCCCTCCAGCGCCTCCAGCTCCGCGCGCTTCACGGGGTCCGCCGGCCGGGGCTGGAGCTCCGTCAGCGACGCCACGTCCGCGCAGTCGTCCGGCGAGGGCAGCGCGTAGGCCGCGTCCAGCGACCTGTCCACCAGCGCCGCGTCCGCCGTCTGGAGCGTGGCCACCAGCGCGCCCAGGTCCTTGCGCCGCCGCTCCAGGCACACGAAGCGCTGGGACAGCAGCGCCTCCGTCTGCACCTCGCGCACGCGCGTGTCCTCGCACGCCGCCGTGTGCTGCTTCGCCCACGCCGCGCCGTAGCCGTCCAGCACCTCGCCCACCCGGAGCGCCATGTCCCGCGCCACCGGGCTCCTCGTCGCGAGGAACGCCTGGGTCACCTGCTCGCGCGCGTCCGCGCCCCAGCGCTCCGCCACCAGGTCCGCGGCCCCGTCGCAGACATGGGAGCGCGACCACGCCAGCCCGCCCGCCACGCCCAGCACCACCGTGGCCGCCACCGCGGCGCCCGCGCGCCGCTGGAGCAGGGCCCGCCGCTCCCGCTGCCCCAGCACCGTCAGGAGCTCCGCCATGGAGCGGAACCGGTCGCGCGGCTCCAGCGACAGCCCCTTCATCAGCGCGCGGCGCACCCACGCCGGGACCTTCGAGTCGCGAGGGGGCTCCAGGATGGGCGACGGCGGCAGCACCTGCGCCGCCGCCGCGCCCGTCACGCCCGGCCCGTCATCCTCCGCGCCCCGGGGCCGCAGCTGGGAGGCCACCCGCGACAGCTCGTCCGGATCGAACGGGCGGATGCCGTACAGCGCGCGGTACAGCGCCGCGCAGAAGCTGAACTGGTCCGACCGCGAGTCCAGCAGCTCGCCCCGGAACTGCTCCGGAGACATGTACGCGGGCGTGCCCATCACCAGCCCCGCCTGCGTGAGCTGCGAGCCCAGCGGCGAGTCGTCCCCCACCGGCCGCGTGCGCTCGCCGTCCTCGTCGTCGTCCGCCACCTCGCCCATGGGCCGCGCCAGCCCGAAGTCCGTGACGTAGACGCGCCCGTCCTTGCCCACCAGCACGTTGGCTGGCTTGAAGTCCCGGTGCACCAGCCCCGCCGCGTGCGCCGCCTCCAGGCCCCGGCCCGCCGCCAGGTACTTGTCCAACAGCTCCTGCCACGTCCGCGGCCTCGCCTTCGTCCAGTCCCGCAGCGTGCCGCCGTCCACCAGCGCCATCGCCACGTAGATCTGCTGCTCCCACGGCCCCACCTCGAAGACGGGGATGACGTTGGGGTGGGAGATGCGCGCCATCGCCTGCGCCTCGCGCAGCAGCCGCGCCCTCCCCTGCTCCAGGTCCTCGTGGCCGCCCTTCACGCGCAGGAGCTTCAGCGCCACCTTGCGGTCCAGGTCCGGATCATAGGCGGCGTACACCACGCCCATGCCCCCCTGCCCCAGCACCTTCAGCGGGACGAACCGGCCCACCTGTCGCGAGGCGAGCCGCTGCGCCTCGCCCCCCGCCCCCCGCGAGGGCGCCGACGCCTCCGCCCCACCCCGCCCCGTCGCGGGCGCGCCGCCTCGGCCCGTACCGTAGGATTCTCGCGACGTCGAAACGCGCGGCGCGGAGCCAGGCGCGGAAGGCCCGTCGTCCCTGTCATGCCGGTTCGCCATGGGTCCAGTGTACCCCTCATTCCAGGATTCCATGGTTCTTCGGGCCGGCCGCCGGCCCGGTTGCTTCGGAAATCATGCACTTCCGTCAAAAGCCGTGATCCAGAAGCAACCTCCAAAGTCCTGCGCGGATAATGGGGGAGGAAAAAGACCCAGACGCGACAGGAGACGCCTCATGGCCCTCGGTATTGGCTCCAAGCTCGATTCGGTCATGGCCCGCATCCGCCAGGCCACGGAGCAGGCCCGCGCCGAGATGGCGGCGGCCGCCCAGTCCGTGCAGGAGCCGCTGCCGGACGCGCCGGATGCCAAGCCGCTCAACGCCGCGGAAGGCCGCTACCTGGACTCCTTCGAGGAGGAGCGCGCCAGGAAGATGGGCCTGCCGGCGCTGGCCGCGCCCCCGCCGCCGGGCACGGAGCCCGCGGCCAGCGCCGTCCCCACCAACGAGGCGACGCAGGCCCAGAAGGAGCAGGGCTGGAACGCGCCCGAGACGACCGTCGCGCAGACGAGCAAGAAGGGCTGCGCCGAGGCCACCCTCACCTACCTGGAGCAGTCCAGCGCGGAGGAGTCGGCCCCGCTGACGCAGCAGGAGGCGCGGGAGCAGGTCCGCAACAAGGCGGACACGCTGAGCACGTCCGTGAAGGACCGCGTGGACGTGAACCTGGATGACGGCGCGACCCCGGACGAGATGGGCGCGATGCTGGGCAGCATGGGCATCAAGGTCACCAACGGCTTCGACGAGTGCGACACGGACGCGCTGAGCGGCGCGCTGAAGAACGGGCAGATGGCCCTGGCGCTGGTGGACTCCAACGCGCTGCTCAACACGACGCTGGCGGAGGGCGAGAAGGGCCCGGACAGCGGCGAGCTGCACTGGCTCACCATCGACGGCGTGAACCCGGGCAAGAGCAAGGGCACGGACGACGACCTCTACCGCGTGCGCGACCCCGTCAACGGCGCCTACTGGGTGAAGGCCAGCGACCTGAAGAAGAGCATCGCCCAGGCCCAGGAGCAGCACGGCAGCGGCGGCGTGATGACGGTCCAGAAGGACGGCACCGCGAAGACGGACGCGCAGCGCGAGGCCCTGGCCCAAGCCAACCTGGAGCGGACCCAGCCCCTGGGCAAGGGCAACGGCGGCGCCAGCCGGCGCCTCAGCGTGGGCGAGTCCAGCTAGGCCTCCACGCGCGGCCCGGCTGCACCCGACGCCTTCCCCAGCCCCGTGCCTGGGGAGGGCGTTCATACGTGCAGGCGCCAGGGCCAGCCCCGCGACCTGAAGCCCCCACGGGGACGCGCGTCACGAGCCGCCCGTCCTCCCGTGCGCGGGGCTCAGGTGCCGTCGATGAGGCGGTTCGCCAGGTCCGGGCTGAACTGTCCGGCCGGCGTCCCCGGGGCGATGCCGCACGAACCATCCGAGTCCCCCGGCGTCTTCACCCACAGGAGCAGCTCCGCGCCGCCGCCCGTCTGCGACGGGACGCCCAGCTTGCGGCCGGCGGGGTTGCACCACTCGCCGTTGGAGCCGTTGCCGTTGCGGCTGGTGTCCACGACGAACTGCCGCGTGTAGCCGTAGCGGCTGCTCAGCGCGGCGTTCACCGCGTCGCCATACGTGTGGGTCTCCGCGGTGGGATAGAAGTTAGAGACATTGAGGGAGAAGCCGCGCACGTTGCGCACGCCCGCGGACTCCAGGCGCTGCGCCATGGTGTCGGCGCCAATCCAGCGCGCGTTGCCGCCGTCCAGGTACGTCCAGGTGTTGGGCGCGCGGTCGCGCAGCTGCTCGGAGGCGTAGCGGATCAGGCTCAGCCGCGTGGCGCGCTCGGTGTCGTTGGGGAGGCAGTCCAGCTGCGCGACGCCGTCCGGCTCCACGATGACCACCGCCGGCCGGTCGCCAATCGCCGCCGCGAAGGCGCCAATCCACGCGCGGTACGCCTCCGCGCTCCCCGCGCCACCGCTGGAGTGGCTCCCGCAGTCGCGACCGGGGATGTTGTAGGCCACCAGCACGGGCAGCTTGTCCGCCGCGTCCGCCGCGGCCACGAAGCTGGACACCGCCTGGGTGATGTCGCTGTTCCAGTTGCCGAACCAGCGCGCCATCGGCTTCGACGCGATGGACGCATTGATGCGCGCCGCGCGGCCGTCACCGCTGTTGTTGCGCGCCCACACCGCCGGGTTGGAGTTGGGGTCCACGTAGAACCCGCTCGTCATCGCCACCGGGCCGGAGCCGGTGCCGCTCTCCGTGGTGAGCGAGATGTCATCCAGCCGCACGGTGACGGCGCTGGCGCGGCCGCCCAGCTGGAACGTCACCTGCCCCTGCCCCGACGAGAACGAGGACGTGAACGGGAAGGAGAACCGGCGCGACGTGCCGTCCAGGGTGAAGGCCTGGGTGAGCGTGGCCGTGTACGGCGCCACCTCCTGCTGCACGGTCGCGCGCGCGGTGATGGTGGCCGTGGCGGTGGCGGTGAACGCCAGCGTGTACGTCTTCCCGGCGGTGAGCGTCAGGCCGCTCTGCCCGACGATGGCGTCCCACGGGTTGGCCGTGTTCGCCGCCACGTCCACGCGCCACCTGCCGCTCTCCACAGACGACTGCGTGCTGGCGTTGCTCCACCACGGCGCCACCGCGCCGGAGTTGAAGGTGCCGTTGGTGAGCAGCTCCGTGAGCGCGGCCTCCTGCGCCGTCAGCGCCGGAGCCCCGGCCGCGGCCGGCTCAGCGGAGACAGGCGCGGAGGGGCCACAGGCCACGAGCGCGAGCAGCGGAACGAACGACAACCGACGCACGAAACGGGGAGTACACATGAAGGGGAGCTCCTCACCACGGGGGAGCCCCTTCTTGCGGCGCACCAATCCGGAATACAAGACTAAACAAGTTTTTCAACTATTACCGGAATATTACTGAGACGTTCACGGCGGGGGGCCCGCCCTGACGGAGCGGGTCCCTCGTGGCGCGTGGGTCACGGCCCCTGGGGGCCGGGGCTGGAGTTGCCGCCATCGGTGACGTAGCGCCACTCGCCGTCGGCCTGCCGGCGCCAGACGGTGAGGTACTTCACGTGGTCCACCTCCGGCTGGCCCTGGTCGTTCTTGCTCGTGGCGACGGCGCGGCCCACCGTGTACGCGAGGTCACCGGAGCCCGCCGCGTCCCCCAGCACCGGCTCCCAGCGCAGGTCGATGGCCTCCAGCGTGAACGGCGCATACGCCTTCGCGATGGCCTCCCGGCCGAAGATGCCGGCGGACCCGAGCGGCAGCATTGCGTCCTCCGCCGCGTAGGCGGTGAAGGCCTTGCCCATGCCCTCCGTCGTGGACCGCTCGGAGAACGCGCGGTCCGCGGCCTTCGCCTCCTCCAGCACCTGCGCGGGCGCGAGCGCGCGCGGCGCCGGGGCCGGCAGCGTGGACGACGACGCGAAGCCCGCGGGCGGCGTCATCCCCGTCTTGGCCGCGTTGCGCACCGCCACCGCCACGCGCCACTGCCCGTCCGGCTGGCGCTTCCACGCGGTGATGTAGCGCCCGGCCGGCCGCAGCGACGTGCCGCCCGACTCCACGGACGCGTTGCCCACCGAGTACCCCAGCGTCCCGTCCGCGCTGACGTCCCAGCGCACGGGCGCCCAGCGCACCTTGCCCTCCGCCTCCAGCGGGTGCTCGGCCAGCCACGCGCGGATGGCCTCCCTGCCCTTCTGCGCGTACGCGCCCTCCACCATCAGCACCGCGTCGTCCGCGACGAAGTCCGCGAACGCCTGCGCCGAACCGGACCGCTCCGCCGCGTCCGACATGGCCTGCTCCGCCGCCCTCAAGCCCGCGCGCAGCTCCTCCAACGACTGCCGCGCCGTGCCCGTGGCGGCCTCCGCCCCCGGCCCGGAGCCCTTCGCCCCACCACACCCCAGGGTCCCCAACGCCGCGACGACGAGCGCGCCCGCGAACATCCGTTTCATGTGCTGGTTTCCTTTCGTGAGCCACCGGGCCCGCGCGCCATGGCCGGCACCCCGGGCTCCCGGCCCCCAGCCATACACGCAAAAACGCCCCGCCGCCCGCCCCTCGTCCTGCGGCTCCCGCACTCCCCGTCCGGAACGCCCGCGGCGGATGTCGACTGAAACATCCTCCGGGGTCTGCCGCCCTGACGCATCCTGGCAAGCCGGTGCGATCCAGGAATGATGCGTTTCTACAACTACAAGGGAATTGCCTCCCCCACCGCGAAAAGGACTCCCCCGAATGGATGGACGTAACAGAAGGACCGGCGGCGGCCGGCTGCTGCCGCTGACGGCGCTGCTGCTGGCCGCCGCCTGCGAGCCGCGCCCCGCGGCGCCCCCGGCGCAGGAAGGCCCCACCGCGTCGGTGAAGCAGGGCGCGGGCAGCCTCTCCGCCACCGTGCGCAGGACGGCGCATGGCATCCCCCACGTGCTGGCGGATGACTTCGCCGGCGTGGGCTACGGCTACGGCTACGCGTTCGCGCAGGACAACTTCTGCGAGCTGATGGACGCGCTGGTGACGGTGAACGCCGAGCGCTCGCGCTACTTCGGGCCGGACGGCGTGTACCTGGCCGCCCTGGGCAGCCAGTACAACAACCTGAAGAGCGACTTCCTCTACCAGGCTATCATCGACGACGGCACGGTGGACGCGCTGCTCGCGAAGCCGCCGCCCCTGGGCCCCTCCCAGGACGCGCGCGAGCTGGTGCGCGGCTACGCGGCGGGCCTCAACCGCTACCTGGATGAGGTCGGCGTGGACGGGCTGCCGGATCCGCGCTGCCGGGGCGCCGCCTGGGTGCGCCCCATCACCGAGCGCGACCTGTACCGGCGCTACTACCAGCTCAGCCTCTTCTCCAGCTCGCTCTACTTCCTGGACGCGCTGGTGGACGCGAAGCCCCCGTCCCTCCTGCCGGACGGCACGCTGCCCCAGCCGCTGGCCGTGCCCGCGTCCCTGGACCGCAAGGTCTTCCCCAGCTCCGAGACCCTGGGCCTGGGCAGCAACGCCTTCGGCCTGGGCAGCCAGGCCACGCGCAACGGCAAGGGCATGCTGCTGGCCAACCCGCACTTCCCCTGGGAGGGCTCGGAGCGCTTCTACGAGGCCCACCTCACGGTGCCGGGCAAGCTGAACGTCTCCGGCGTGAGCCTCCTGGGCGTGCCCGCCATCCTCATCGGGCACAACGAGACGCTGGCCTGGAGCCACACCGTCTCCACCGCGTACCGCTTCACCCCCTTCGAGCTGAAGCTCATCCCGGGCCTGCCCACGAAGTACCTGTACGACGGGCAGATCCGCGAGATGACCACCCGCACCGTCACGGTGCAGGCGAAGGAGGCGGACGGCTCGCTCACGCCGCGCCAGCACACCTTCTACCGCTCGCACCTGGGCCCCATCATCGAGTACCCGTCCGGCCTGATGACGTGGAACGTCCTCACCGCCTACGCGTTCCATGACGCCAACGCGTCCAACCTGCGCCTGCTGGACACCTTCTTCGCCATGGACCGCGCGGCGAACGTGGACGAGCTGCGCACGGCCCAGAACACCTGGCAGGGCATCCCCTGGGTGAACACCGTCGCCGCGGACGCGCAGGGCCGCGCGTACTACGCGGACATGAGCGTGGTGCCGCACGTCACCGACGCGAAGCTCCTGCGCTGCGTGCTGTCCCCCATCCCGCTCTTCGTGCTCGCGAGCGCGGGGCTGCCGGTGCTGGACGG
This sequence comes from Corallococcus sp. RDP092CA, assembly GCF_041903675.1. Lineage (NCBI taxonomy): Bacteria > Pseudomonadati > Myxococcota > Myxococcia > Myxococcales > Myxococcaceae > Corallococcus > Corallococcus sp. RDP092CA. The sequence continues at coordinate 37,950 of NZ_JAYESI010000029.1, forward strand.
CTCGCGCTCCGACTGCGCGCTGGGCAGCGACCCGGACGCGGTGGAGCCGGGCATCTTCGGCCCGGGCAGCCTGCCGCACCTCACCCGCGCCGACTACGTCACCAACTCCAACGACAGCTACTGGCTGCCCAACCCCGCCCAGCCGCTCACCGGCTTCCCGCGCATCCTGGGCGGTGAGAAGAACCAGCGCAGCCTGCGCACCCGCCTGGGCCTGAAGATGGTGCAGGGCCGCCTCGCCGGCACGGACGGCCTGGAGGGCCAGGGCTTCACGCTGGAGCAACTCCAGGCGGTGACGTTCAACAACCGCGTCTACTCCGGCGAGTTGCTGCGCGACGCCGCCGTCTCGCTGTGCCGCCGCACGCCCTTCGTGCTGATGCCGGACCTCACCTTCGAGGACCTGCGCCCCGCCTGCCCCGTGCTGGCCGCGTGGGACCTGAAGGGCGACCTGGACAGCCGGGGCGAGCTGCTCTGGCGCGTGTTCATCTTCAACGCGGTGGGCGTCACCGGCGGCCCGTACCTGGTGCCCTTCAACGCGAACGACCCCGTCAACACGCCGCGCACGCTCAACACCCTGAACCCGCAGGTGGCCCAGGCGCTGGGCACCGCCATCCGCACGCTGCGCGCGCGCGGCATCGCCCTGGACGCGACGACGGGCTCCGTGCAGGGCAAGCGCAAGAACGGCGTCTTCTACCCGGTGCACGGCTGCAGCCACGAGGAAGGCTGCTTCAACCAGATCGCCAACCAGCTCCTGCCGGACAACACCTACGAGCCCGTCCTGGGCTCCAGCTTCGTCATGGCCGTGTCCTTCACGGACGCGGGGCCCGTGGCGAGGTCCGTGCTCACCTACTCGCAGTCCTCGGACCCGGCCTCGCCCTGGTTCGCGGACCAGACGGCCCTGTTCTCCCAGAAGCAGTGGGTGGACCGGCGCTACACGGAGGCGGAGATCGCCGGCGACCCGGCGCTGACCGTCACGCACCTCCAGGAGTAGCCGAGGCGGGCCCGCAGGCGAAGGCGGCCCGGTGTCCCTCGCGAGGAGGGGCGCCGGGCCGCCGTGCTTCTCGGCGCGGGGGACGTCAGCCCTTCGCGGGGGTGGCCTGGATGTCCAGCTCCACGTCCACCTTCTCACCAACGAGCCAGCCGCCGTTGTCGAGCGCCCGGTTCCACTGGATGCCGAACTCGGAGCGCTGCAGCGACGTGCGGGCCGAGTACAGGAGCCGCGGCTGGCCCCACGGGTCCTTCGTGGTGGCCAGGTGCCGCACCTCCAGCAGCACCGGGCGCGTCACCTTGCGCATCGTCAGCTCGCCCAGCAGTTGGAAGGAGGTGGTGCCCACGGCGTGCGCCTGGCTGGCGCGGAAGGTGAGGTACGGGGCCGCCTCCACGTCCAGGAACTCCGGCGAGCGCAGGTGCGCGTCCCGCTCCGGCGAGCCCGTGTAGATGCTCGCGGCCTCCACCTGCACGTCCACCTCGCCCTGCATGGGGGCCTGGGGATCCACCCGCAGGGTGCCGGACACCCGCTCGAAGCGGCCGTGCACGCGCGCGACCACCATGTGCCGCGCAATGAAGAGCACGGTCGAGTGCGCCGGATCGATGTTCCACGATGAAAGTGACATGAGGGGGGCTCGCGGGGGAACGAGGAGGATGCTCGCGCCGAAAGATAGCAATGCCATCACAAATATGCAGCCGCGGCTCCAAGGCCAGACACCCCGCACGCCCCGGAATCCCCCTCTGGGAAGCGGAGTTTCCAAGGTCCCGAGTCTCGCCACTTGATGAAGTTGATAGGGATTGTCAGGCCAATCCCAGGAAGGCAGGATTCACCCCGGGTGAACAAAGGATTTCCATCAAGAGACGCAATCCCGCGTCCCCTGGGAGTCCCACCTGGAGCTGGAGCCATGAAGATGTTGCGTTGGGGAGTGGCGGCGCTGGCGCTGTTCGCGGCGGCCTGCGGCCCCGTGGAGGAGCAGCAGGCGCCCGAGGCCGAAGCGGTGGAGACGCAGGAGGCGGCGCTGACGGGGCGGACCTGTGTGAACGACCTCGGCTGCCGGCAGGCCTGTGAGTGCGAGGCCGGATACTGTGTGCCGAGCGCGTTCGGCCCACCGCCGGGCGAGGGCTACTGCGACGTGCCGCCCGAGCGCGCCTGCTCCACCGGGGCGGACTGCGCATCTGGCTGCAACTGCGTGGACAACGTCTGCGTCGAGAGCGGCTTCAGCCCGCCCCCCAACTGCCTGCTGGCGCCCCCGGACGCCTACGAGGGCGACAACACGCACACCACCGCCTCGTCGTACCCGGGCACGCCGCAGCTCAACCACTCCTTCCACCGCCAGAACGACGTGGACTGGGTGCTGGTGGCCACGCCGGTGAACCAGGTGATGACGGTGGAGACCTACAACCTGCGCAACGCCCCCACGATGCGCGTCGAGGTCTACGCGTACAACTACGCCACCCGCACGCTGGGCGCGCTCCTGGGCAGCACGCAGTCCACCGTCTGCTCGCTGCTCCTCCCGGCGTGCCAGATGTACCGCGTGACGGTCAACGTCGTGGCGGGGGGCGTCTACGCGGTGAAGATCACCGACAAGCGCAACCGGCCCGCGGGCGACGACTACCTGCCCACCCCGAAGTACGACCTGAAGATGTACTGAGCCCCAGGGCCTTCAGTCGCGGGGCGGCGGGTCTTCCGCCGTCCCGTCGATGACGCGCTTCGCGATGGCGAAGGAGAAGCCCGCGCGGGCGAGCGCCGCCAGGTCCTTCTTGCGGTGCGCCTCGCGCGTGCGCGGGTCGCGCCGGAAGGGGCCCAGCCGCTTCTTGCGCGCCCAGATGCGGGCGGCGGCGTCCTCGGGCACGTCCTGGGTGGCCTCCGCCAGCTTCTCCCGCACCAGCTCCGGCGCCACGCCCTTCATGCGCAGCTTCTGGGTGATGACCCGCGCGCTGCGCCCGGACGCGCGCAGCGAGTGTACGCGCGTCTCCGCGTAGGTCCGGTCGTTGATGAGGCCGTTGCGGATGAGCTTCTCCGCCAGCGCGTCCACCCAGCCCACGGCCTCCGCCCGGTCTCCGCCATGGAACTTCACGGAGCGGTCCACCCGGCGCAGCAGCACGCGCTTGAGCTGGCTCACCGTGGCCGCGTACCGCTTGAGGTAGTGCAGCGCCGCGTTCTCCAGGTAGCGCGGCGACACCTGCCGGGGCGGCTTCGGCCTGCGAGCCTCCCGGCGGCGCTCCGGGTCCCTGTCGGTGGGGTCATCCATGGCGGGACAGCTCTACCACCCGGGTCCGACCCTCGGGGGCGCGTCCGCCGCCCCTCCGGGGGGCCCGCCCGGGGCCCGGCTGCCCGGCGGCCTGCGGCGCCGAGGGCGCGCCCCCGGTGTCCGCGGCCTGGCGCCGCGCCCGCGCCCAGTGCGTGGGCGGCAGGCCGACGTGGCGGGTGAAGGCCACGCTGAAGGTGCTCGCGGAGCTGTAGCCGACCTGCTCGGCCACCTCGGCGACGGTGACCTCCTCCTTGCGCCGCAGCAGGTCCTTCGCCAGGGCCATGCGCCAGCCGAGCAGGTACTCCATCGGGGCCACGCCCACCGCGCGGTGGAAGCGCTCGAAGAACGCCGAGCGGGACAGCGCGGCCTCCTTCGCCAGCCGCGCCACGGTCCACGCGTGGGTCGGGCGCTCGTGCATCCGGCGGAGCGCGACGGCCAGGCGCTCGTCGGAGAGCCCGCGCAGGAGGCCCGGCGACGCAGCGAGCCCCGCGGTGGAGCGGAGCGCCTCGATGAGCAGCACCTCCATGAGGCGCGCGAGGATGACCTCCCGCGCGGGCCGCCGCTCGCGCAGCTCGTCCCGCAGGAGCTCCACGAGGGAGGTGAGCCGCGGCTCGCCGCGGACGTGCACGAACTGGGGGAGCAGCGAGACGAGCAGGCTCGCGTCCGGCGAGGCGAAGGTGCAGTACCCCACCATCATCCGGACATCCGGCGGGCCGTGGTGGACGCCGTTCCGGATCTCCCCATCGGGCAACACGATGCGCGGGGTCTCGTGCCGTCCCCTCGGCGGCTCGACGCTCGTCGTCGTGAAGTCGAACGCCGCGGGGATCAAGACGAAGTCCCCCTTCTCGAGGAGCACCGGCTCGCGCCCGTCGACCGCGATGCGGCTGCGCCCCATGAGGACCGCGCAGTAGAAGGGCCGCCCCGCCTCCGCGCGCCGGACCCTCCACCGGCCCGCGCCGCTGACGAGCTTCGAGAACGGGGCGCCCGGCTGGAGCAGCGAGACCACTTCCGCGAGGGGATCGACCATGACCGGACTCCTGCGAATGAAATCTGGACTCCCTGTTGTAGCACGTCCGCCCCCTGCTCCCTATACCTGTCACCGGACCCCGCACGGACAGGAACCCCCATGAAGACCCTCTTGATCACCGGCTGCTCATCCGGCTTCGGCCTCGACACCGCCCGCGCCTTCCTCGAGCGCGGCTGGAAGGTCATCGCCACGATGCGCAAGCCGCGCGAGGACGTGCTGCCCCGCTCGGAGCACCTGCGGGTGCTCCCGCTCGACGTCACCGACCCGCGGAGCATCCAGGCGCTGGTGGAGGCCGCCGGCCCCATCGACGCGCTCGTCAACAACGCGGGCGTCGGCCTGATGAGCATCTTCGAGGGCACGTCGATGGAGACGATCCGCGCCACCTTCGAGACGAACACGTTCGGGGCGATGGCCGTGACCCAGGCGCTCCTGCCCGGCTTCAGGCAGCGGAGGGCGGGGGTCATCGTGAACGTCTCGTCTGGCACGACGCTGAGGCCGCTCCCGCTGCTCGCCGTCTACACCGCGAGCAAGGCGGCGCTCAACGCGTTCACCGAGTCGCTCGCGCTGGAGCTCCAGCCCTTCCATGTGCGGGTGAGCCTGGTGATTCCGGGGCGCTCGCCGGAGACGGCCTTCGCGCGGAACGCGCAGGCCCGGATGCAGGACCAGGGCGTCACCGTCCCCGAGCCGTACGCCGACTTCGTGCGGGGCGTCTTCGAGCGAAGGACGGCGCAGCAGTCGGAGCCGTTCACCCGCTCGCTCGACGTGGCGGAGGTCATCTGGCGCGCGGTGAACGACCCCTCGCTCCCGCTCCGCCAGCCCGCCGGCGCGGACGCCGTGGAGATGGCCCGGTCGAGCTGAAGCCCGGGGGCGCGCGCCGGCTCGCGCGAGCCTCCCCGCCCGCGTCTATACTGCGGCGCGCATGGCCACCCTGCCCGCCCCCGCGCTCGAAGCCTCCGCCGCCCCGGCGCCCCTGCGCTTCCAGGGGCTGTGGCTGTTCTCGCCCCGGGCGGACCTGAGCCTCCTGCTCCTGCCCGCGCTGCTGCTCCTCGCCTGCGTGTGGCTCGCGGGCCTCACCGGCGAGGGCTCGCAGGGGTTCGCGCAGCGCATCGGCCGGTGGACGTCGCAGTACGTCTTCCTCAACGGCGCCCACGTCATCCTGACCTTCCTGCTGGTGGGCACCCGGCGCGAGCTGCTGCACACCACGCCCTCCCAGTCCCGGCTGCTCCTGGGCGGCTCGGCGGCGGTGTTCGCGCTCACCACCGGGCTGCTCTGGTACGGGGACGCCCGCGCCCCGCTCCTCGCGCTGCTCCTGGGCGCGGGCATCCACGTCCTCGCCGCGCACCACACGCTGTCGCAGGTGAAGGGGCTGTGGGCGCTGCACGGCCTCAGGGCCCGCGCCGCGGGCGCGCCGCCCCTGTCCGAGGCCGAGCGCGCGCTCCAGCGCCAGTTCGTCCCCGTCGCGCTGACGCTGATGATGCTCCGCTCGCTGGCCGTGCCCGTCACCAGCGCCCTGGGCTCGCGGCCCATGGTCAACATCGGCCAGGCGGAGGCCGGCGCCCTGCCGCACGGCCTCACCTGGGTGCTGCTCGCCGCCTGGGGCGTCTTCGCCATCAGGCTGGCGCTCGCGCTGCGCGGGCCTCCGGGGCAGAGCGGGCCCCGGTGCGTGTACGTCCTGTCGCACGTGGCGGTGGTGGCGGTGTACTTGGTGTGGCCCATGTGGGGCGCGGTCCTGAGCGCGGGCATCCACGGCCTGGAGTACTTCTTCCTCACCGGCCGGATGCTCCAGCCCACGCCCTCGGAGCCCGCGGCCCGCCTGCGGGGCCCGCGCGTGTGGGCGGCGATGGTGGCCCTCATGGCGCCCATCATCGTGGTGGGCGTGGCCAACAGCCCCTTCATCACGCTGGTGGACGGCGTGACGCGCGGCGCGGCCACGGCCTTCCTCCTGGGGCAGCAGCCGCTGTGGTCGCTCGGCGTCATCGCCATCAACGGGGTGGTGCTGGCGCACTACTTCGCGGACGCGTTCCTCTACCGCTTCCGCATCCCCAAGGTGCGCGAGGTGACGCTCCCCCGCCTGGGCCTGGGCTGAGCGCCTCCCCGCCCGCCCACCAGGCCCGCGTGAGCCGCGCCTTTTCCCGGGCCGCCCGGGAGGATAAGCACCAGGGCGTGAAGACCCCGGCCGCCGAGAACCTCCCGCCCCCCTCCGACACCGACCCGGCTCCGCCGGCCGACGTCTCCGTGGAGGACGTGCGCCGCGCCACGGCGCTCCTGGGCACGCTCGCCGAGCACCGCGTGCTCCTGCACCACCTCCCCCAGGAGGACCACCACGCGCTGATGGCCGCCGCGGGCCGGCTCATCCACCCCGACAAGGCCACCCGGTCGCGGATGGTGAACGCGCTCCGCAAGGAGAAGAAGGACGCCCTGCGCGCCAACGACCGCGCCGTGCGCTCCCGCACGGAGATCCGCGTGCTGCGCAAGGCGCCGGTGCTCACCCTGCCCGCGCTGCCCCCGCCGCCGCCGGAGGCCGCCCCCGAGCGCCTGCTGGAGGTGCCGCGCAAGTGCTACGTGTGCAAGGAGGAGTTCCGCAAGGTCCACTTCTTCTACGACGCCCTGTGCATCCCGTGCGGGGACCTGAACTACGCCCGGCGCACGCAGCGCGCGGACCTCACCGGCCAGGTGGCGCTCATCACCGGCGCGCGGGTGAAGATCGGCTTCCAGGCGTCGCTGATGCTCCTGCGCTCGGGCGCGACGGTCATCGCCACCACGCGCTTCCCCCAGGACGCGGCGCACCGCTACGCGCGCGAGCCGGACTTCGCGGACTGGGCCCACCGGCTCCGGGTGCACGGCCTGGACCTGCGGCACGCCCCCAGCGTGGAGCTGTTCGCGCGCCACCTCGAACAGACCCACGAGCGGCTGGACATCCTCATCAACAACGCCGCGCAGACCGTGCGCCGGCCGCCGGGCTTCTACCAGCACCTGCTGGAGGGAGAGCTGCGCGACGTGGGCACCCTGCCCCCCCACCTGCGCCCGCTGCTCGCGGGCCACGAGGCCTGCGTCGCCGCGCTCCGCCCCGCGCTGGGCCCGGGCGACCCGGGCCACGCCCCGCTGCCCGTCGCGACCTGGCGCAGCAGCGACCCGGCGCTGGGCATCCACTCCTCCGCGGCGCTGTCGCTGCTGCCCTACGCCATGGAGCAGGAGGGCGACACGCGCGCCCTCTTCCCGGAGGGCCGGCTGGACGCGGACCTCCAGCAGGTGGACCTGCGGGCCACGAACTCGTGGCGCCTCAAGCTGTCGGAGGTGCGCACCGCGGAGATGCTGGAGGTGCACCTGGTGAACGCGGTGGCGCCCTTCATCCTGTGCGGGAAGCTGAAGCCGCTGATGCTGAGGGACCGCTCGCGGCCGGGCCACATCGTCAACGTGTCCGCCATGGAGGGCAGCTTCTCCCGGTGGACGAAGACGGACCGGCACCCGCACACCAACATGGCCAAGGCCGCGCTGAACATGATGACGCTCACCTCCGCGCCGGACTACGCGAAGGACCGCATCTTCATGAACGCGGTGGACACCGGCTGGGTGACGGATGAAGACCCCGCCCGCCTCGCCGAGCGCAAGACGCAGGAGCTGGACTTCCAGCCCCCGCTGGACATCGTGGACGGGGCCGCGCGCGTCGTGGACCCCGTCATGACCGCCGTGAACACCGGCGAGTGCGTCTGGGGCAACTTCTTCAAGGACTACCGCCCCACGGACTGGTGACCCGGGCGGCGGCCTCCAGCGGCGGCCCGGAGAGCGGCCCGGAGGCCCTCCAGCCGGGACGGATTGCTCGGATTACAGACTGGGCGAATCTGTCCACCGGCGCGCGGGCGGGTGCGCAAGGGCCTGGATTCACTGCCAAAGCGCCGGGCCGGTGGTATCAAGCACGCCACCATGCCTGAAACGCCTTCGCCCCTGTTCAACGCGGTCCCCGTGGAGATGGACTTCCCGGCCGAGGAGCGCCGCATCCTGGCCTTCTGGAAGGAGCGCCGCATCTTCGAAAAGTCGCTCCAGGCGAACGAAGGCAAGCCCCCCTTCGTCTTCTACGAGGGCCCGCCCACGGCCAACGGCCTGCCCCACAACGGCCACGTCCTCACGCGCGTCATCAAGGACCTGTTCCCCCGCTACCAGACCATGCGAGGCCGCTCCGTGCCGCGCAAGGCGGGCTGGGACACGCACGGCCTGCCGGTGGAGGTGGAGGTGGAGAAGGAGCTCCGCATCCACGGCAAGGCGGAGATCGAGAAGTACGGCGTGGAGCCCTTCACGGAGCGCTGCATCGAGTCCGTGTTCCGCTACACGTCCGAGTGGGAGCGGCTGACCCAGCGCATCGGCTTCTGGGTGGACCTCAACGAGGCCTACGTCACCTACCACCGCGGCTTCGTGCAGAGCGTGTGGTGGGCGCTCTCCGAGCTCTACAAGAAGGGCCTGCTGTACCAGGGCCACAAGGTCGTGTGGTGGTGGCCGCGCGGCGGCACCGCGCTGTCCGCGGCCGAGGTGGGCCTGGGCTACAAGACGGTGGACGACCCCAGCGTCTACGTGGCCTTCCCGCTGCGCGACGCGCCGGACACGGCGCTGCTCATCTGGACGACGACGCCCTGGACGCTGCCGTCCAACATGTACGCGGCCGTCAACCCGTCCGTGGACTACGTCACCGTGGACGCGGGGGACCGCAAGCTCATCCTCGCCGCCGCGCTGCGCGAGGAGCTGGCCAGGAAGCTGAAGAAGGACCTGCCCGTGCTGGCCACGCAGAAGGGCAGCGACCTCGTGGGCCGGCGCTACACGCCGCCCTTCGACACGTACTTCGCGAAGGACGCGGACGCCGCGCTGCCCCTGAAGGACGGCGGCTCGGACACGGTGGGCTGGCGCGTGATTCCGGCGGACTTCGTCACGCTGGACAGCGGCACGGGCATCGTCCACACGGCGCCCGCCTTCGGCGAGGACGACTACAAGGCCTACCGCAAGGACGCCGCGCGCTTCCAGGACCCGGACGCGCTGGGCCTGCGCTGCGCGGTGAAGCCGGACGGCACCTTCTCCGACGAGGTGCCGCTCGTCGCCGGCCGCTTCGTGAAGGACGCGGACAAGGACCTGCAGCGCAACCTGAAGGAGCGCGGGCTGCTCATCCACACGGAGCAGTACCGCCACGAGTACCCCTTCTGCTGGCGCGCGGACGAGGACCCGCTCATCCAGTACGCCCGCCCCGCCTGGTACATCCGCACCACCTCCGTCATCGAGCAGGCCCAGGCGAACAACCAGCAGGTCAACTGGATCCCGGAGAACATCAAGGACGGCCGCTTCGGCGACTTCCTGGCCAACAACGTGGACTGGGCCCTGTCGCGCGAGCGCTACTGGGGCACGCCGCTGCCCCTGTGGATCCACTCGGAGACGGGGGAGACGGAGGCCGTGGCCTCCATCGCGGAGCTGCGCCAGAAGCCGGGCAACAACGTGGCCGCCGTGGAGGCGGAGCTGAAGGCGTTCCTCGCCGGCAAGCCGCACGAGTCCAACGCGGAGCACCTGCTGGTCCACAAGCCGTGGATCGACAAGGTGACGTATGAGAAGCCCGGCACCGGCGGGAGGTTCCAGCGCGTCCCCGAGGTGGTGGACGTGTGGTTCGACTCCGGCTGCATGCCCTTCGCGCAGTGGGGCTTCCCGCACGCGGAGGGCAGCCGCGAGGTCTTCAACCGCGCCTTCCCCGCGGACTTCATCTCGGAGGCCATCGACCAGACGCGCGGCTGGTTCTACTCGCTCCTGATGGTCAGCACGCTCCTCTTCGACGAGGAGACGCAGCGGCGCATGGGCCTGACGCCGAAGCGCGGGTGGCCCATGCCGTACAAGAGCTGCATCGTGCTGGGCCACGTCTCCGACAAGGAGGGCAAGAAGGAGTCCAAGTCCAAGGGCAACTACACCCCGCCGGAGATCATCCTGGACGAGGTGCGCATGGACTTCGCGGTGCTCACCGCCACGGAGGCCGGCGTCCCCGCGGAGCCCGGCGTGGCGCTCATCGCGCGCGAGGACCTGGAGGGCCTGGACACGCAGGAGGGCGCGAAGGTGCAGCTCTTCCGCCCGGACCGGCCGGATGCGCCCGTCACGGTGACGCTGAAGGTGCACAAGAAGCTCAAGCGCCGCGTGGTGCTGCTGGCCCCGCAGGAGCTCCAGCAGCTGGACGTGAAGCCCTCCGCGCGCGGCGTGGACGTGATGCCGGTGGAGGTGCCCCGGCTGGCGCCCACCGAGCGCGTGGTGCTCAAGGACCCCGCCACCAAGGCGCCGGGCGCGGACGCGTTCCGGTGGTTCTTCTACGCGGCCAGCCCCACCTGGTCCAACACGCGCCACTCGCTGGCGAACGTGCGGCTGTTGCAGAAGGACTTCCAGGTCAAGCTGCGCAACGTCTACTCGTTCTTCACCATCTACGCGAACATCGACGGCTTCAACCCGGCGAAGGGCAACGCGGGCAGCACGGAGGCCCCGTGGCTGGCCATCCGCAAGAGCCAGGGCTGGCGCGAGGTGAAGGCCCGGCCGGTGCTGGACCGGTGGATCCTCTCCGAGGTGCAGCTCACCCTGCGCGACGTGGCGAAGGCGCTGGACACGTATCAGGTGTACGACGCGGCCCAGCGGATGGTGGCGCTGGTGGACGCGCTGTCCAACTGGTACCTGCGCCGCAGCCGCGAGCGCTTCTGGGCGCCGGGCTTCGAGCAGGACAAGCAGGACGCGTACTTCACGCTCTACGAAGCGCTGACGACCCTCACCGCGCTGTCCGCGCCCTTCATCCCGTTCTTCGCGGACGAGATGTGGGGCAACCTGGTGGGCAGGCCGTGGGGCGCGGCGCAGCCGGAGAGCGTGCACCTGGCGCGCTTCCCGGACGTGGACACGAGCCTCATCGACGAGGGCCTGGCCGCGGAGATGGGCGCGGTGCGCGAGCTGGTGTCGCTGGGCCTCAAGGTCCGCACGGACAACCGGCTCAAGGTGCGCCAGCCGCTGTCCCAGGCGGACGTCATCCTGTCGCGCCGCGAGCTGACGGAGCGCGTGGCGGTGTACCAGGCGCTCATCTCCGACGAGCTCAACGTCCACACCGTGAAGCTGGTGGAGCCGGGCAGCCCGGAGGCGGATGTGGTGCGCTACCGCGTGCGCCCCAACCTGCGCGCCATGGGCAGCCGCCTGGGTCCCAAGCTCGCGCCGGTGCGCAAGGCGTTCGACGCGGGCGACGGCCGCGCGCTGCACCACGAGCTGCTCACCACGGGCAAGGTGGCCCTGAACGTGGGCGGCGAGGACATGGTCTTCCCCGCCGAGGAGCTGGAGACGCTGGTGGAGGCGCAGCCCGGCTACGCCGCCGCGGGCGCGGGCGTGGGCGTGGTGGTGCTGCACACGCAGCTCACCGAGGCCCTGGTGGACGAAGGCCTGGTGCGCGAGCTGCTGGCGCGCGTGCAGGGGGCCCGCAAGGACCTGGACCTGGGCTACACCGACCGCATCCGCCTGTGGGTGGACGGCGATGACCGCGTGAAGCGCGTCGTCGACGCCGCCCGCGACGAGCTCGCCCGCGAGACGCTGGCCGCTGAAATCCACGTGGGCCCCCAGGGCCTCACCGGAACGGAGGAGGAGGCCAGCCTCAACGGCCTCCCCGCGAAGCTTCGCGTCGAGCGCGCCTGAATCCCCGGACCTCCGGGAGAACACGGAAAAAGTCAGCTCCGGGTGATCACACACCCGGGGCGCTGAAGGCAGACATCCGGTGTGTCGGCGCGAGGACCGGGAGGGCGTGGGCGCCTCCCGAGCGACTCCCGGCTTGCCGCGTCAGGGGGCGCGTGTTACGCGAAAGGGGTCCCCCCTGATTTCGCAAATCATTCTCAATATGCCCACTCTGTTCCGCGGCCGTTCGCGCCGCCTCGTCCCTGGGGCGCTGCTTGGCGCCTCCCTCTCCGTCCTCGCCTCCCCTGCCCTGGCGCAGGAGCCCGTTGAGCCCCAGCCGCCTCCGTCTCCCGCGCCCGAGCCGTCCCCCGCGCCCGAGCCGTCCCCCGCGCCCGCGCAAGACGCGAAGGACGACGAGCTCTACGTCCTGCCCACGGTGACGGTGGACAGCGAGCGCGCCGGGGGCCCGGTGCAGGGCTACACCGCGCGCCGCAGCGCCAGTGGGACGAAGACGGACGCGGCGCTCATCGACACGCCGCAGTCGGTGTCGGTGGTGGGCCGGGCGCAGATGGACGCGCAGCAGGCGCAGAGCGTGACGGAGGCCACGCGCTACACGCCGGGCGTGCGCTCGGACACGTTCGGCGCGGACCCGCGCAACGACTGGTTCCTCATCCGCGGCTTCACGTCGCAGGAGGCCGGCTACTTCCTGGACGGGCTCCAGCTGTACTCCAGCAGCTTCGCCACCTGGCGCATCGAGCCCTTCGGCCTGGAGCGCGTGGAGGCCGTGCGCGGCCCGGCCTCCGTGCTGTACGGCGGCACGTCTCCGGGCGGCCTGCTGAACATGACGGGCAAGCGTCCGCCGGTGGAGGCCCCCGTGCGGCACGTGGAGGTGGGCGCCAACGAGTTCGGCAACGGCTACGCGGCCGTGGACTTCGGCGGCGCCATCGACTCGGGCAACCACTGGCGCTACCGGGTGGCGGCGCTGGCGCGCGGCGGCGGCACGCAGGTGGAGGAGACGGACAACAACCGGCTCTTCATCGCGCCGGCCCTCACCTGGGCGCCGTCGGAGCGCACCTCGCTGACGCTGCACGGCAGCTTCCTGGCGGACCGCACGCAGGGGCAGAACTTCCTGCCCTACGAGGGCACCGTGGTGGACGCGCCCTATGGCCGCATCCCCACCGACCTCTTCACCAGCGACAAGAGCCTGGACCACTTCCAGCGCAACCAGTCCTGGGCGGGCTACGAGTTCTCCCACCGCTTCAACGACACCTTCACGCTGCGGCAGAACCTGCGCTTCGCGCACCTGGACCTGGACTTCCAGACGCTCTACGGCGTGGGCTACCAGGGTGAGCCGGCGGAGGCGCAGCTGGCGCGCGGCAACTTCGTCACCCGGCCGCGCGCGAACCTCTTCACGGTGGACACGCAGGGCGAGGCGCGCTTCTCCACCGGCCCCGTGCGCCACCTGGTGCTGGCGGGCGTGGACTTCAAGAACTACCGCCTGGACGACGAGCAGGGCTACGAGGCGGGCGCGCCGCTGGACCTGCTCCACCCCGTGCGCGGCGACTACGCGCCCACGGAGACGCGCTACACGCTGAACCGCTCCACGCAGGACCAGCTGGGCGTCTACCTCCAGGACCAGCTGCGCTTCGACGACCGGCTGAGCCTGGTGCTGAGCGGGCGCCATGACTGGGTGGGCATGGACGTGGACAACAAGCTGGCGCCCACGGCCAGCTACGACGGCAGCGAGAGCGCCTTCAGCGGCCGCGCGGGCCTGCTCTACCGCTTCGACTTCGGCCTCGCGCCGTATGTCAGCTACTCGAAGTCGTTCAACCCGGTGGCCGGGACGAAGGCGGACGGCTCGCTGTTCGAGCCGGAGAAGGGCCAGCAGCTTGAAGCGGGCGTGAAGTACCAGCCGGATGCGTTCCCGGTGCTGGTGGGCCTGTCGGTGTTCGAGCTGAAGCGCGAGAACTTCGTGACCACGGACGGCGCCTTCAACCAGCTGCAGATTGGCGAGGTCCGCTCGCGCGGCTTCGAGGTGGAGGCCAACGCCACGCTGCTCCACGGGCTGAGCCTGATTGGCTCCGCGTCGGTGTACTCGTTGGAGATCACCGAGGGCGCGGACTTCGAGCTGGGCAAGCGTCCGGTGGGCGTGCCGGAGGTGATGGCGTCGCTGTGGCTGGACTACACCTTCCAGAACGGCGCGCTGCGAGGCTTCGGCGTGGCGGCGGGCGTGCGCGGCGTGGGCAGCTCCTACGCGGACCGCGACAACACGCTGGACGTGCCGGGCTTCACGCTGGTGGACGCGAGCGTGCACTACGAGCGCGGCCCCTGGCGCGCGGCCATCAACGCCTCCAACCTGGGGGACAAGACCTACGTGTCCTCGTGCAGCTCCGCGACGGCCTGCTTCTACGGCGAGCGCCGCCGCGCGTCCGCCACGGTCGGCTACACCTGGTAGGCATCGCGCGGGTCTGAAGTCAGCGCACACCGAGGTATCCATGGGGCCCTCGTCTGGCACGTCTCCGCCAGCGAGGGCCTCATGTCGTTCCCGGATGCCGTGCCCCCAGATGCTGGAAGCACCACGGTCACGCATGGACGGGACTCCTCACCGAGCACCAGGCCCGCGGACACGAAGGCCGCCCTCTGGGTGAGGAGGTGAGAACTCCGCCGGGATGCCCCGGCGGCGGCGGGCCGCCAAAACCCGTCCGACTGTCCGACAGGCCTTGGGAGCCCGTGCCCAGGAGGCCCACCGGTCCGTCCAAACCTGTCCGACTGTCCGACAGGTCTTGGGAGTCCGTGCCAAGAAGGGCCGCCGGTCCACCCGAGCCGCCGGAACCTGTCCGACTGTCGGACAGGTCTTGGAAGTCCGTGGTGCGGGCACGTAGCCCCGACCGGGCAACGGGAAGCGGCCCGACCACCGGACAGGCTTGGGGGCCGCCGGCGTGGGGCTGCCGTCTCATCCGGACAGAACGAACCTGTCCGACTGTCGGACAGGTTTTGGGAGACCGCGCCCGGGGGGCCGCCTTGGATGCGAGGTGGCCCCCATGGGCCTCTGGGGACCTGGCGCGCGTCGTGCATTTCGAGCATCACGGCCGCGCGCTGATGGGAAGTCCCTCTGGCGCACCGCCGTGCTTCGCGGCCTCTCGGGCCTCACGCCTTGACGAGCGGCCCTTCGGGTGCGGCGCCACCGGAGACGGGCTCCGCCGTCTTCCGCCTGCGCAGGCCCCATGCAAGGCCACCGCAGCCCAGTGCCATGGAGACGAGGAATGCCTCCGCCACGAACACCGGGGGCAGGCCGCGCGACAGCGCCGTGAACAGGTTCACGTCCTGCGTCAGGACGTCCCCCACCACCACCGCGCCATACAGCACCGCGGCCGCGGCGCTCAGCATGCTACCCACCCTGCGCGATGATCCGCGCGGCACGAGCGCGATGACGACCCCGAGCGCCCACGCGCCCAGGAAGAGGCCGAACTCCCAATCCCCCCGGCGTGCCAACGCCCACGGCAGGACTCGGTTCACGGCGCAGTACACCGCGGTGCCGAACGCGAGCCCGGCGGGGACGCCCACCGTCAGCCGCTCCAGCAAACGGTTGCCCCAGCGCGTGCGCTGGGGGTCACGACGCTCCAGCCAGATGAGGTTTCCGGTGATGAGCACCGTGCACATCGCCAGCGCCAGCAGCGCGTAGAGAGGCTTCATCAGCTCCTCCGCGAACCGGCCCGCGTGCAGGTCGAAGAGCACCCGCTCCACCGTGAAGTCCGGCGTGCGCGACTCCACGCTCGATCCGAACGTCTCCCCCGTCACCGTATCCACATGCGCGAAGTGGTCCGGCCCCAGCGGGGACAGCTGGAAGTACACGCCCGCCCAGGCTTTCGCGTCGCCGTACTCGTGAAGCTCCACGTAGCGAGGCGTGCCCTCCGCGCCGGGCACCGACGCGCGCGCGCGGTCCACCACCGTGTCCAGCGACAGCATGCGCGCGTCCTGCTTCGCCGCTTCGCGCACGGGCGTGCTGTAGCCTCGCAGCTGCGTCACCCGGTCCGCCTGTCCCCGGTACACCGTGCTCCCGAAGCCCTGCGCCGCGAGCCCCGCCAGGCACAGCACCGCCCCCGTCCACGCCATCATCGCGGTGAACGGCAGCCCGAAGACGCCCAGCACCTTGTGCGCATCCGACGCGGAGAAGCGCAGCCTGGCGGTGGGGCGGAAGCGCCACCACTGCGCGCGGAGGTCTTTCAGGTGGATCCACAGGCCGCTGACCAGCGCCACCAGGAGCGCCACCGCCACCAGGCCCGTCAGCTCCATGCCCCAGGGCACCCGGTAGAAGAAGTGCATCCAGTACAGCTCGCTCGCCAGCCGGCTGCGCTCCGGCAGCGCGGCGCCAGTGAGCGGGTCCAGCCACAGCACGCGCATCCCCGTGGGCTCGAAGAGGTACGCGGTGATGAACCGCGTCTCCTCGTGCGTGAGCAGGCCCACATGAGCGCCTCGCGGCAGCGGCCCCTGCTCCCGCACCCGCTCCAGCATCATGTCGAACGACGGCGGTGACTCCGAGGGCGGCGCGACGTGGAGCGCGGGCTCCTGCCACACCTCCAGCTCCTCGCGGAACATGGCGAAGACGCCGCAGAAGAAGATGACGAACAGGAAGAGGCTGGCGACAACACCCGCCCACGCGTGCAGGTCGAACTGGATGCGGAACGTCCGGGGCGACAGCTTCATCGCGGCCCTCGCACGACCAGCGCGACGGCCACCGCCACCGCCACCGCCAGGCACACGCCCCACGCCACCCGGCCATTCCGTGCCAGCGGCAGCGCGCACGCGAGCCCCACCCACACGGGCAGCACCACGTGGAAGCCCAGCGCGAAGGCCCACGTCCCGGACACAGGAAGGAACGCCATCACCGCCGCGCCCACCGCGAACGCCGCGAGCGGAGCCCCCAGCACGGCCGCCAGCGTCCGCGCGACGGAGTGGTTCGCCGCCTTGTCACCGCGCCCCGCGCTCATCGCCCCAGGCCCATCAGCGCCACCGGCACCAGACCCACCACGCCACTCACCCACGCGAACGCGCGCGCACGCGAGGGCCGGGGCGAGAGCACCAGCACCAGCACCGAGGCCGCCGTCATCGCCAGCACCAGCAGCACCAGCAGCCCCGCCACCCACCCGAAGCCGCCCACGCAGCACCCCAGCGACGCGAGCCCCGGCGCCGCCGCGAGCCACCGCGCACGACCACCCACCCCCATCCACGCCACCGCCGACACGCAGAAGCACAGCGCGGCGAGGCTCAACATCGCGTCCACCACGCGACCCCGTCTCTTGGTCTCAAGTTGATAATGATTTGCATCCTCATGATTCCCCCCAGGGCTGTCAAGGCAGGCGGAGGGCACCCGCGCTCACGGTGCGAGCGCTGGCGCACGAACACCGTGCACTCACCGCGGCTCCGGGAAACACGGCGCTCCGGAGAACGGAGGGACGAGCGAAGCCGGGGCCTTGAGAGGACGCTGCCACCACGGCGCGACGCGGTTCGAGCTGGCCGCGCCGCCCAGGGAGTCACCCGCTGCAACCGCGCGTTCTGCGCCAGCCGCGGCAGGTCCTGGGCCTGCGTTCACGCGGCGACCTCAGCGGGTCCCCTGCGCGCGTGACGATCTCCGACAGGCACCGACGGTGCTCCGCGGTTCTGTCCTGCCCCCGCGGCTTCGTCACGTCCACCTCACGTGGGGAAGCCGTCCCCAGGGAGGTGTCTCGGGAAGCTCCAGAAACAGGGGGGACGCAACAGCCGGGCTGACGTCTTCCCCGCCGGAACAGGCTCCAGTGACACAAACGCGCCGACAACGTGTCAACCTGACGCCTTGACGCGTCAAGCAGCATGGCACCCCACACCGCGCCACCTGCAACCGGGGAGCGTCCCTCGAGCGCCCTCCCTGGAATCGAGTTGGCATCCCGATTGCTGCCGTGCGGACGCGAAGGGGGACATCCCTGGCCCCTGGACGGGACTCCACCCATGGGACCGTCCACCCGCGTTGGCCCAGCAGGATCGCGAGAACACCTTGAGAGCGCTGCCAAATGCGTGGACACGAAAGGAAACATCTCTTTCGAGAACATCGCGAACCAATCAGAGTGTCTGTGCTTCGAGCACAACAAGTTTGGCGACAAGGGGATGTGCAAGAGCGGCAAGTGCGTGCATTGAGGCCCCGTGGGCAGTCGCTGCGTTGAGCGAATCCTCACGGTGACCGCCCTCGATCCACAACGGCGCGGCGGCCTGGACTTCCTGACGAACGCCCCACGCGCGTCGGCATCGCCGTCCAGCCCCCTCATCGCCGTTGATTGCCCAGGGCCATTCAACGCGTGAGCGTTGCCGGCGCCGGGGACGGCGCCCCCCTGGCTTGATTCAACCGCATCAAGCCAGGCGACCTCCTCCAGCCCGGGCCGGAAGCAACGGCCCGGCCTTCGCCTCGTCACCCTCCGGGCCCATTGCCTTTCCAGGTTTGACGCCCCCTTCGCGCGTGCGCCCCCTTCCCCACGCGGGGATGTCCGCTGGAGGGCAGCGCCCCTCCCTTCGGGAGCCTTGAGGGCCCGCGCGGCCGGACGCACGTTGGGAGCCCCCGAACCACCGGTTCCTCCACGGTGGGTCCCCTGGTGGCTCTTCGCATGCCCACGCGCTCTCCTCCCGACACGGACTCCTCTCCCGAGGCGCCGTCGCGGCCCGACGCGGGCGAGGCCGCGCCAGCGGGGCGGGCACCGCCCCGTCGCCGGAGCCCGCGCTGGGGATGGCTGCTGCTGCTCGCGGGGCTCGTCGCGCTGTCCATCGTCGTCGCGCGGCGGCTCCAGCATCCCCGGGGCTCCGGCCACATGGCCGCTGGCGGCGGCGCGGGCGCTCAAGGCCGCGGCGCGCGGGGGCCCCAATCCGTGGTCACGGCCCCGGCGAGCGCTCGCGATGTCCCCGTGTTCCTCAACGGACTGGGCGCGGTGACGCCCACCGCCTCGGTCGCCGTGCACTCCCGGGTGGACGGGCAGCTGATGCGCGTGGCCTTCCAGGAGGGCCAGCAGGTCGACGCGGGCGACCTGCTGGCGGAGCTCGATCCGCGCCCCTTCCTCAGTCAGCTGGAGCAGGCCCGGGGCCAGCTCGCGCGCGACGAGGCCGTGCTGGAGAACGCTCGCGTGGACCTGCGCCGCTACACCGCGCTGCTGGAGCAGGACTCCGTCGCCCGGCAGACGCTGGACACCCAGCGGGCCCTGGTGCGCCAGTACCAGGGCATCGTGAAGGCGGACAGGGGCGCGGTCGCCGCCGCCGAGCTCAACCTGACCTATACGCGCATCACGTCGCCCGTGGCCGGCCGCGCCGGCCTGCGGCTCGTGGACGCCGGCAACATCATCCACGCCGCGGACGCGTCCGGGCTCGTCGTCATCAACACCCTGCAACCCATCGACGTCACCTTCTCCGTGCCAGAGGACCACCTGCCGGAGGTCCTGGAGAAGCTGGCCGCCGGCCAGCGCCTGGAGGTCCAGGCGTTCGACCGCACCCGGCAGCGGCTGCTGGACACCGGCACGCTGTCCACGACGGACAACCAGGTGGACCCCAACACCGGCACCATCCGCCTCAAGGCCCTCTTCCCCAACCGCCAGTCGCGGCTGTTCCCCCAGCAGTTCGTCAACGCGCGCCTGCGGCTGGACACCCTGCGCGGCGCCACCGTCGTGCCCACCGCCGCGCTCCAGCACGGCGTCCAGGGCACGTTCGTCTACGTCGTCCAGGAGAACGACACCGTCGACGTGCGCGCCGTGACGACCGGCCCCGCGGACGGCGACGACACCGTCATCACCCGGGGCCTGCGCCCCGGCGAGCAGGTGGTGGTGGAGGGCGCGGATCAATTGACCAACGGCGCCCCCATCCGCCGGCATCCGGCTTCACGCGGCCCCCAGGCGCCGGGCGTCGGCGGCAGCGGCCAGGGCACCCCGGACGGCGGGCACTGAATGTCCGAGCCCTTCATCCTGCGGCCCATCGCCACGTCGCTGCTGATGCTGGCCCTGCTGCTGGCCGGGGTGCTGTCGTACCGGCTGCTGCCCGTCTCCGCGCTGCCGGAGGTGAACTACCCCACCATCCAGGTCCTCACCTTCCAGCCCGGCGCGAGCCCGGAGGTGGTGGCCTCCGGCGTCACCGCCCCCCTGGAGCGGCAGTTCGGGCAGATGCCCGGCCTCAACCAGATGACGTCGTCCAGCTCCAGCGGCGCGTCTGTCATCACGCTCCAGTTCACGCTCCAGATGAGCCTGGACATCGCGGAGCAGCAGGTCCAGGCCGCCATCAACGCCGCCGCGAACCTGCTGCCCACGGACCTGCCGAACCCGCCCATCTACAACAAGGTCAACCCGGCGGACACGCCGGTCATCACGCTCGCCCTCACCTCCGACACCGTGCCGCTGCCGCAGGTGGAGGACCTGGCCGACACGCGGCTCGCGCAGAAGCTGTCGCAGCTTCCCGGCGTGGGCCTGGTGAGCATCAGCGGCGGCCAGCGCCCCGCCGTCCGCGTCCAGGCGAACGGCCCCGCGCTCGCCGCGCACGGGCTGACGCTGGAGGACGTGCGCACCGCCATCGCCGCCGCCAACGTCAACCGCCCCAAGGGCAGCTTCGACGGGCCCCGCCAGGCGTACACGCTCAACGCCAACGACCAGCGGCTGTCCAGCGCCGACTACGCCCCGCTCATCCTCGCGTACCGCGACGGCGCCCCCTTGCGCCTGTCCGACGTGGCCCACGTCTTCGACGGCGCGGAGAACGTCCGGCAGGCCGCGTGGGCCGGCGCCACGCCCGCCGTCATCCTCAACGTGCAGCGACAGCCGGGCGCCAACGTCATCGCCGTCGTGGACAGCGTGCGCAAGCTGCTGCCCCAGCTCCGGGCCACCCTGCCCGCGCAGGTGAAGGTCACCGTCCTGAGCGACCGCACCACCACCATCCGCGCCTCCGTGAGCGACGTGCAGCGCGACCTGCTGTTCTCCATCGCGCTGGTGGTGGGCGTCATCTTCGTGTTCCTGCGCAACGCCTCCGCCACCTTCATCCCCAGCGTCGCCGTGCCCCTGTCGCTCGTGGGCACCTTCGCGGCCATGTCGCTGTTGGGCTTCTCCCTCAACAACCTCACCCTGATGGCGCTCACCATCGCCACCGGCTTCGTCGTCGACGACGCCATCGTGATGATCGAGAACATCAGCCGCTACATCGAAGGCGGCACGCGCCCCCTGGACGCGGCGCTCCGGGGCTCCAAGCAGATCGGCTTCACCATCCTGTCGCTGACGGTGTCGCTCATCGCCGTGCTCATCCCGCTGTTCTTCATGGGCGACGTCGTGGGCCGGCTGTTCCGCGAGTTCGCCATCACCCTCGCGGTGACCATCCTCCTGTCCGCCGTCGTGTCGCTGACGCTCACCCCCATGCTGTGCTCGCGCCTGCTGCGCCGCCATCCCCCCGGGGAGGACAGCCGCTTCGAGCGCGTCATGGGCGGCGCCTTCAACGCCCTGGTCCGGCGCTACGACACCGCGCTCACCTGGGTGCTCCGCCACCGCGCGCTCACGCTCCTCATCGCGGGGGGCACGCTGGCGCTCACCGCGCTCCTGCTCGTCACCATCCCCAAGGGCTTCTTCCCCGTGCAGGACACCGGCGTCATCCAGGGCATCTCCCAGGCGCCGCAGTCCATCTCCTTCCCCGCCATGGCCGAGCGGCAGCAGGCGCTGGCGCGCGCCGTGCTGGAGGACCCCGCCGTGGAGAACCTGTCGTCCTTCATCGGCGTGGACGGCACCAACCTCACGCAGAACAGCGGGCGGATGCTCATCACCCTCAAGCCGCTGGGAGACCGGGACGCCTCCGCCACGGAGGTCATCCGCCGGCTCCAGGCCGCGCTGGCGGACGTGCCGGGCATCTCCCTGGCGCTGTCGCCCGTGCAGGACCTGACGCTGGACAGCCGCGTGAGCCGCACCCAGTACCAGTACAGCCTGAGCTCCCCCGACGCCGCGGAGCTGGACACCTGGACGGGGCGGCTGGTGGAGCACCTGCGCGGGAGGCCGGAGCTGACGGACGTCTCCAGCGACCTCCAGAACGGCGGCCTGCGGATGAACGT
Organism: Corallococcus sp. RDP092CA; assembly: GCF_041903675.1. Lineage (NCBI taxonomy): Bacteria > Pseudomonadati > Myxococcota > Myxococcia > Myxococcales > Myxococcaceae > Corallococcus > Corallococcus sp. RDP092CA. The sequence continues at coordinate 59,929 of NZ_JAYESI010000029.1, forward strand.
CACCCTGGACCGGGACACCGCCGCGCGGCTGGGCATCACGCCCCAGCAGATGGACGACGCGCTCTACGACGCCTTCGGCCAGCGCCAAGTGTCCACCATCTTCACCCAGCTCAACCAGTACCGCGTGGTGCTGGAGGTGCCCCCGGCGCTCCAGCGCGCGGACACCGCCCTGGACTCCCTCTACCTGCGGTCCTCCACGGGAGGAGCGGTGCCCCTGGGGACGCTCGCCACCGTGGGCCAGGGCCTGGGCCCGCTCACCATCAACCGCCAGGGCCAGTTCCCCGTGGCCCTCGTGTCCTTCAACCCCGCCCCGGGCGTGTCGCTGTCCCAGGCGGTGGCCGCCTTCGATGACGCGCGCGACCGGCTCCGGATCCCGGCCTCCGTCCAGACGGCCTTCGAGGGCACCGCGCGCACGTTCCAGGACTCGCTCGCCCACGAGGGCTTCCTCGTGCTCGCGGCGGTGGTGGTCGTCTACATCGTGCTGGGCGTCCTGTACGAATCGTACATCCACCCGCTCACCATCCTGTCCACGCTGCCTTCGGCGACCCTGGGCGCGCTGCTCGCGCTGCGGCTGTGCGGGCTGGAGCTGGGGATGATCGCCCTCATCGGCATCATCCTGCTCATCGGCATCGTGATGAAGAACGCCATCATGATGATCGACTTCGCGCTGGAGGCCGAGCGCGTGGAGAAGAAGCGCCCCCTCGCCGCCATCCACGAGGCGTGCCTCCTGCGCTTCCGCCCCATCCTGATGACGACGATGGCGTCCATGCTGGGCGCCGTGCCGCTGGCGCTGGGCGGCGGCATCGGCTCGGAGCTGCGCCGCCCGCTGGGCATCGCCATCATCGGCGGGCTGATGGTCAGCCAGCTGCTGACCCTGTTCACCACGCCCGTCATCTACCTGGGCTTCGACGCGCTGGGGCGCCGGTGGCGGCGGCCATGAACCCGTCCGCGCTCTTCATCCGGCGCCCCGTCACCACGTCCCTGCTGGCCATCGGCCTGGCGCTCCTGGGGGGGCTCGCGTTCAAGCTGCTGCCCGTGGCGCCGCTGCCGCAGGTGGAGTTCCCCACCATCAGCGTGCAGGCGCAGCTCCCGGGCGCCAGCCCCCAGACGATGGCCGCCTCCGTCGCGACGCCGCTGGAGCGGCAGCTGGGCCGCATCGCGGGCATCACGCAGATGACGTCGTCCAGCAACCTGGGCTCCACCAGCATCGTCGTGCAGTTCGACCTGTCGCGGGACATCGACGGGGCGGCGCGCGACGTCCAGGCCGCCATCAACGCCGCCCGGGGCAACCTGCCCACGAACCTGCCCAACAACCCCACCTACCGGAAGGTGAACCCCGCGGACGCGCCCATCATGCTCCTGGCGCTGACGTCCGAGCACAAGGGCCGCGCGCAGCTCTACGACGTCGCGTCCACCGTCCTCCAGCAGAAGGTGGCCCAGGTGAAGGGCGTGGGCCAGGTCTTCGTGGGCGGCGGCGCGCTGCCCGCCGTGCGCGCGGAGGTGAACCCCACCGCGCTCAACAAGTACGGCCTGGGGCTGGAGGCGGTCCGCACCGCGCTGGGCGCGCAGAACGCCAACCGCCCCAAGGGCCAGCTGGAGGACGGCCCCCGCGCGTACACCCTCACCGCCACGGACCAGCTGCTGCGCGCGGAGCAGTACCGGCCGCTCATCATCGCGTACGCGAACGGCGCGCCGGTGCGGCTCGAGGACGTGGCCCGGGTGACGGACGACGACGTGGAGGACGTGCACAGCCTGGGGCTCGCCAATGGCAAGCAGGCCGTCATCCTGGTCATCTTCAAGCAGCCCGGGGCGAACGTCATCGACACCGTGGACGCGCTCCGGGACCAGCTGCCTGCCTTCCAGGCCATGCTCCCCGCGGACGTGGACCTCACGGTGATGATGGACCGCACCACCACCATCCGCGCCTCGCTGCGGGACGTGGAGGCGACGCTGCTCACGTCCATTGGCCTGGTCATCCTGGTGGTGTTCGCGTTCCTGGGCAACGCGCGCGCCACGCTCATCCCCAGCGTCGCCGTGCCCCTGTCCCTGCTGGGCACCTTCGCGGTGATGTCGCTGCTGGGCTTCAGCCTGGACAACCTGTCCATGATGGCGCTCACCATCTCCACCGGCTTCGTGGTGGACGACGCCATCGTCGTGCTGGAGGACATCGAGCGGCACATCGAGGACGGCCTCGCCCCGCTGGAGGCCGCGCTGCGCGGCGCGCGCGAGGTCGGCTTCACCGTGCTGTCGATGAGCCTCTCCCTCATCGCCGTCTTCATCCCGCTGCTGCTGATGCAGGGCATCGTGGGGCGGCTGTTCCGCGAGTTCGCCATCACGCTGTCGGTGGCCATCCTCATGTCGCTGGTCGTGTCGCTGACGGTGACCCCGGTCATGTGCGCGCGGCTCCTGCGCGCCCAAGAGCCGAAGCGGGCCCGCGCGTCCCTCCAGCCCTTCGAGGCCCTGCGCCGGGGCTACGCGCGCAGCCTCGCGTGGTCGCTGGAGCACCCCGTGCTGCTGCTCCTGCTCACCGTCGCGGCGGTCGCGCTCAGCGCGTACCTGTTCGTCGTCGTGCCCAAGGGCTTCTTCCCGCAGCAGGACACCGGCCGGCTCAGCGCCAGCATCCAGGCGGAGCAGGACATCTCCTTCGCGGCCATGCGCGAGAAGTTCACCGCCTACGTGCGGCTCATCGGCCAGGACCCGGCCGTGCAGTCGGTGGCGGGCTCCGTGGGCGGAGGCGGGCCGGGCGGCGGCTCCACGAACGCGGGCACGCTCTACGTCACGCTCAAGCCCCTGGAGGAGCGCCAGCTCAACGCCGACGCCGTCATCGGGCGCCTGCGGGGGAAGCTCCAGGCCGTGCCCGGCGCGACCGTGTACCTCCAGTCCGCGCAGGACCTGGTCATCGGCGGGCGGATGGGCAACGCGCAGTACCAGTACACCCTGTCCGCGGACTCCCTCGCCGTGCTCGACCGGTGGGCCCCGCGCGTGCTGGAGCGGCTGAAGCAGGTGCCGGGCGTGCTGGACGTCAACAGCGACCAGCGCAGCCACGGCCTGGAGACGAACGTGGTGGTGGACCACGACACGGCGGCGCGCTTCGGGCTCACGGCGGCGCAGATCGACGACGTGCTCTACGACGCCTTCGGCCAGCGGCAGGTGTCCACCCTGTACACCGGGCGCAACCAGTACCACGTGGTGATGGTGGTCCAGGGGCCCTTCTGGCAACGGCCGGAGAGCCTGAATGACCTCTACGTGGCGGGCGCCTCCGGGGCCCAGGTGCCGCTGGCCGCGTTCGCGACCTTCGCGCCCGCGAGCACGCTCCTGTCCGTCAACCACCAGGGCCAGTTCCCCTCCGCGACCCTGTCCTTCAACCTGAAGCCGGGGACGTCCCTGGGCACCGTGGTGACGGAGGTTGAAGCCGCCGTGCGCGAGCTGGGCCTGCCCGCGGGCGTGCAGGGCAGCTTCAGCGGCACGGCCCAGGCGTTCCAGGCGTCGCTCGCGTCGGAGCCGCTGCTCATCGCCGCCGCGCTGTTCGCCGTCTACATCGTGCTGGGCATCCTCTACGAGAGCCTCATCCACCCGCTGACCATCCTGTCCACGCTGCCGTCGGCGGGGGTCGGCGCGCTGCTCGCGCTGCTGCTGTTCCGGCTGGACCTGTCCATCATCGCGCTCATCGGCATCATCCTGCTCATCGGCATCGTGAAGAAGAACGCCATCATGATGATCGACTTCGCGCTGGTGACGGAGCGCCAGGAGCGGCTCGGCTCGAAGGAGGCCATCTTCCGCGCCGCGCAGCTGCGCCTGCGCCCCATCCTGATGACGACGATGGCGGCGCTCCTGGGCGCGCTGCCCCTGGCGCTGGGCACGGGCGTGGGCTCCGAGCTCCGCAAGCCCCTGGGCATCGCCATCGCCGGAGGGCTGTGCGTGAGCCAGCTGCTCACGCTCTACACCACCCCGGTCATCTACATGACCCTGGACCGCCTGGGCCGGCGGGTGCGCCAGTGGCGGGAGCGCCGCCTCGCGCACGGCCGCCCCGAGGGCGCCTGAGGAGCCGACGATGCGCCTCCACCTCCACGCCGCCCCGTGGCTCCTCTGCGGCCTGCTGACCGCGTGCGCCGTGGGCCCGGACTACCACCGCCCCCGCGTCGCGGTGCCCCAACACTTCAAGGAGGCCGCCGACGGCTGGAAGCCCGCGGAGCCCAATGACAGACACGACCGGGGCGCGTGGTGGAAGCGCTTCGAGGACCCGGAGCTGGACGCGCTGGAGGAGCGCGTCGCCCGCGCCAACCAGACCGTGGCGGGCTACGAGGCCGCGTACCGCCGCGCCCGCGCGCTGGTGGCCGAGGCCCGCGCGTCGCTGCTTCCCACCCTGGGGGGCTCCGCCTCCCTGACGCGGGCGCGCGGCGCGGGGCGGACCGCCAACACCCCCACCGGCACCAACGCCGGCGTGCCCACCGTGGGCAACGTCCACGACCTGTCCCTGGAGGCCACCTGGGAGCCGGACCTCTGGGGCCGCGTGCGCCGGCAGGTGGCGGGCGCGAGGGCCAACGCCCAGGCCGCCGGCTCCGACCTGGACAACGCGAAGCTGTCCGCCCAGGCCATGCTCGCGCAGAGCTACTTCCAGCTCCGCGCGCTGGACGCCACGCAGCGGCTGCTGGACGACGCCGTCGTGGGCTACCAGCGGTCGCTCCAGCTCACCCGGAACCGCTACGCGCAGGGCGTGGCGGCGCGGCCGGACGTGCTCCAGGCGCAGACGCAGCTCGCGCTGGCGCAGGCCGCCGCGACGGAGAACGAGATCGCCCGCGCGACCTACGAGCACGCCATCGCGGTCCTCGTGGGCGAGCCCGCGTCCAGCTTCGCCCTGCCCCGCGTGCCCCTGGCCGCCACGCCGCCGCCGCTGCCCGCGGCGCTCCCCTCCTCGCTCCTGGAGCGCCGGCCGGACATCGCCGCGGCGGAGCGCCGGGCCGCCGCCGCCAACGCGCAGATCGGCATCGCCATCTCCGCGTGGTTCCCATCCCTGGACCTGTCCGCGTCCGGCGGCTTCACCAGCGCCACCCTGGCGCAGTGGCTCACGGCGCCCCACCTGGTGTGGGCCCTGGGGCCGCAGCTCGTGGCCACCCTCTTCGACGGCGGGCTCCGCGCGGCGCGGACGGAGGAGGCGCGCGCCTCCTACGCCCAGGGCATCGCGGAGTACCGGCAGACGGTGCTCGCCGCGTTCCAGGACGTGGAGGACCAGCTCGTGGCGCTGCGGGTGCTGGAGCAGGAGGCGGGGCTTCAACAGGAAGCCGTGGGCTACGCGCGCCAGGCGCTGGAGGTGGTGACCAACCAGTACAAGGCCGGCACCGTGACGTACCTGGAGGTCGTCACCGCGCAGGCCACGCTCTACTCCGCCGAGCAGAAGCTGGCGGGCATCGCCGGGCAGCGCATGGTGTCCGCGGTGGGGCTCATCAAGGCCCTGGGCGGCGGCTGGGACGCGCCCCCGCCTCCCTCCCGGCGGCCGGAGCCCCCCGGGCGGCCACGGCCGTAGGCCCTCGCCACATGACACGGCGCGTCCGCTCGGGGTCACCGGCCGGACGCACGCGCGGAGGCCCCTCCAGCCTTCCATTGCCCCCGGGCGGGCAATGCGCCTATGGGAGGGGCATGGCTGACGTGCCTCTTACCGCAGCGGAGTTCCCGCCCCCTTCCGTCGAGGAGTGGCGCCGGCTGGTGGACAAGGACCTCAAGGGCAAGCCCTTCACGGTGCTCCAGTCGCCCCTGGAGGGCGGCCTGTCCCTCCAGCCCCTCTACACCTCCCAGGACGCCCCGGCGCCCGCGGAGCCTCCGGGCGTCGCGCCCTACGTGCGCGGCACCCACGCGCTGGGCCACACCGAGGGTGGCTGGCTCCTGTGCCAGGAGTACGCGGGCCCGGACGTGGGCGCGACCGCCGAGGCGCTCCGCGAGGACCTGGAGCGCGGCACGCAGGGCGTGTGGCTGCTGCTGGACGCGCCCCTGGGCCTGGAGGTGGGGGACGAGGCCACGCTGGAGCGGCTGCTCCAGCACGTGCCGCTGGAGCGCACGCCGGTGCACCTGGAGCCGACCTCGGACGTGCTCCGGCCCGCGTCCCTGCTGCTGGAGGTGCTGGCGCGGAAGGCCGGCGCCGCGAAGCAGGCCCTGCGCGGCGGCCTGGGCATCGACCCCATCGCGGCGCTCGCGCGCCACGGCGCCGCGAAGGTGGACGTGGCCCGCACGCTGGCGGAGGCCGCGCCCATCGTCAGCTCGCTGCTCAAGGACGCGCCGGGCCTGCGCGCGCTGCTGGTGTCCTCGCGCCCCTGGGCGGACGCGGGCGCCACGTCCGTGCACGAGCTGGCGTGGACCCTCGCCACCGGCGTGGAGTACCTGCGCGAGCTGGAGCGCGCGGGCGTGTCCCCGGGTGAGGCCGCCCGGTCCATGCAGTTCGCCCTGTCCGTGGGCGGGCAGTTCTTCCCGGAGATCGCGAAGCTGCGCGCGGCGCGGCTGCTGTGGTCCAAGGTCGTCGCCGCTTCCGGCGGCGCGCCGGAGTCGCAGGCCATGGCGCTGCACGCGCGCACGGCCAGCGCCACCAAGACGCGGCGCGACCCGTGGGTGAACATCCTGCGCGGCACCGCGGAGTCCTTCGCCGCCGTCGTCGCGGGCGCGGACAGCGTGAGCACCGCCCCCTTCGACGAGCCCCTGGGCACGCCCGACGAACAGGGCCGGCGCCTCGCGCGCAACACGCAGCTCATCCTGCGCGACGAGTCCAGCCTCAACCGCGTCGCGGATCCCGCGGGCGGCAGCTACTACCTGGAGCAGCTCACCGGCGAGCTCGCCCGCGCGGCCTGGGCGGAGCTCCAGCGCATCGAGGCGCTGGGCGGCCTCTCCCGCGCCATCGCGCGGGGGGACGTGGCCCGCGTCCTCACGGAGACGCGCGCCGCGCGCGACAAGGCCGTGCGCACGCGCAAGCTCCCCATCGTGGGCGTCAGCGAGTTCCCCCACCTCCACGAGGCCCCCGTGCGGCGCGAGGCCCGCCCGGCCGCGGCCGCGCGCGAGGAGGGCGCCGTCGCGCCGCTCCAGCCCGTCCGCGTGGCGGAGGCCTTCGAGGCCCTGCGCGACGCGAGCGACCGCTACCACGCGGCGCACGGCGTCCGGCCTCGCGCCTTCATGGCGAGCCTGGGCACCGTGGCGGAGCACACCGCGCGCTCCACGTGGGTGACCAACGTGCTCGCCGTGGGCGGCATCGAGGCGGACGAGCACCACGGCTTCGCGGACGCGAGCGCCGCCGCGGAGCTGTTCGCGAAGGCGGACACGCCGCTCGCGGTCATCTCCGGCCCGGACGCGCTCTACCCGGAGGCCGTGCCCGCCTATGTCGCGGCCCTCAAGGCGAAGGGCGCCCGCACGGTCGCCGTCGCGGGCCGCCCCGGTGACCACGAGGCCGCCTTCCGCGCGGCCGGCGTGGACCTCTTCCTCTACGCGGGAGCGGACCTGTTCCAGCTCCTGAAGACGCTGCACCAGCAGCTCGGAGTGGCCTGATGCGCCCCACCGTTCCGGACTTCTCCCGCGTCGCCTTCGACGCCCCCGAAACCCAGCCGCCCGCGGCCGTGCTGGAGCAGCAGCGCGCGCACGCGGGCCAGGCCACGGCCGCCGCCGAGCGCTGGGACACGCCCGAGGGCATCCCGGTGAAGCCGCTCTACACCCCCGAGGACCTGGAGGGCGTGGCGCACCTGGGCTCGCTGCCGGGCCTGCCGCCGTTCGTGCGCGGCCCCTACTCCACCATGTACGTGCAGCAGCCGTGGACGGTGCGCCAGTACGCGGGCTTCTCCACGGCGGAGGCGTCCAACGCCTTCTACCGCCGCAACCTCGCGGCCGGGCAGAAGGGCCTGTCCATCGCGTTCGACCTGGCCACGCACCGGGGCTACGACAGCGACCACCCGCGCGTCGCGGGTGACGTGGGCATGGCGGGCGTCGCCATCGACTCCATCAAGGACATGCGCATCCTGTTCGACCGCATCCCGCTCGACCAGATGAGCGTGTCGATGACGATGAACGGCGCCGTCCTCCCCGTGCTCGCGCTCTACGTGGTCGCGGCCGAGGAGCAGGGCGTGAAGCCCGAGCAGCTCAGCGGGACCATCCAGAACGACATCCTCAAGGAGTTCATGGTCCGCAACACGTACATCTATCCGCCAGCGCCTTCGATGCGCATCATCGGGGACATCTTCAAGTTCACGGCGGAGCGGATGCCGCGCTTCAACAGCATCAGCATCAGCGGCTACCACATGCAGGAGGCCGGCGCGACGCAGGACCTGGAGCTGGGCTACACGCTCGCGGACGGCGTGGAGTACGTGCGCGCGGGCCTCGCCGCCGGCCTGGGCGTGGACGCGTTCGCCCCGCGCCTGTCGTTCTTCTGGGCCATCGGGATGAACTTCTTCATGGAGGTGGCCAAGATGCGCGCGGCCCGCCTCCTCTGGGCCCGCCTCATCAAGGGCTTCCAGCCCAGGAGCGACAAGAGCCTGGCGCTGCGCACCCACTGCCAGACGTCCGGCTGGAGCCTCACCGCGCAGGACGTCTACAACAACGTCGTGCGCACCTGCGTGGAGGCCATGGCCGCGACGCAGGGCCACACCCAGAGCCTGCACACCAACTCGCTGGACGAGGCCATCGCGCTGCCCACCGACTTCAGCGCGCGCATCGCCCGCAACACCCAGCTGTACCTCCAGCTGGAGAGCGGCACCACGCGCGTCATCGACCCGTGGGGCGGCAGCTACTACGTGGAGCGCCTCACCCACGAGCTGGCCCAGAAGGCCTGGGGCCACATCCAGGAGGTGGAGGCGCTGGGCGGCATGACGAAGGCCATCGAGGCGGGCCTGCCCAAGCTGCGCATCGAGGAGGCCGCCGCGCGCACGCAGGCGCGCATCGACTCCGGGCGCCAGGCCATCATCGGCGTGAACAAGTACCCGCCGGAGCGCGCGGACACCCTGGAGATCCTCAAGGTGGACAACTCCGCCGTGCGCGAGGCGCAGATCGCCCGCCTGCGCGAGCTGCGCGCGGAGCGCGACGGCGAAGAGGTCCGCCGCCGCCTGGACGCGCTCACGGAGGCGGGCCGGCGCGGCGAGGGCAACCTGCTGGCGCTGGCCATCGACGCGGCGCGGGCGAAGGCCACCGTGGGGGAGATCAGCGACGCCCTGGAGAAGGTCTTCGGGCGCTACGAGGCCACCGTGCGCGGGGTGACGGGCGTGTATTCAGCGGAAGCGGGGCAGGCGCGGGGCATCGCGGAGGCGCGGGCGAAGGCGGATGACTTCCTCCAGCGCTTCGGCCGCCGGCCGCGCATCCTCATCGCGAAGATGGGCCAGGACGGCCACGACCGCGGGCAGAAGGTCATCGCCACCGCGTTCGCGGACCTGGGCTTCGACGTGGACATCGGCCCGCTGTTCCAGACGCCGGAGGAGTCCGCGCGCCAGGCGGTGGAGAACGACGTGCACGTGGTGGGCGCGTCGTCGCTGGCCGCGGGCCACCTCACGCTGGTGCCGCAGCTCAAGCACGCCCTCAAGGCCCTGGGCCGCGAGGACATCATGGTCGTGGTGGGCGGCGTCATCCCGCCGCAGGACTACGACGCGCTCCGCGCCGCCGGCGCCGCCGCCATCTTCGGCCCGGGCACCGTCATCGCGAAGGCGGCCATCGAGCTGCTCGACAAGCTGGCCGCCGAGCAGGAGGCGGCGTGAAGCCGCTGCCCGTGGACACCTACGTGGAGGGCGTGCGCGCGGGCGACCGGGCGGTGCTCGCGCGCGCCATCACGCTGGTGGAGAGCGAGCTCCCGCGCCACGCCGCGCTCGCGCAGGAGGTCCTCACCCGGCTCCTGCCCCGCACCGGCCGGAGCCGCCGCGTGGGCATCAGCGGCGTGCCGGGCGTGGGCAAGAGCACGTTCATCGACGCGCTGGGCATGCACCTGGTGGGGGGCGGCCAGAAGGTGGCAGTGCTCGCCATCGACCCGTCCAGCAGCATCACGGGCGGCAGCATCCTGGGCGACAAGACGCGCATGTACCGGCTGGCGCGCGAGCAGGCCGCGTACATCCGCCCCAGCCCCTCCAGCGGCACGCTGGGCGGCGTCGCGCGCAAGACGCGGGAGACGCTGCTGCTCTGCGAGGCCGCCGGCTTCGACGTGGTGCTGGTGGAGACGGTGGGCGTGGGCCAGTCCGAGACGGTGGTCGCGGACCTGGTGGACTTCTACCTGGTGCTGATGCTCGCGGGCGCCGGCGACGAGCTGCAGGGCATCAAGCGCGGCATCCTCGAAGTGGCGGACATGGTGGCCATCAACAAGGCGGACGGCGACAACCTGCCGCGCGCCACGCGGGCCCGCGCGGAGTACCGCGCCGCCCTGCACCTGATGCGCCCCGGCGCGGAGCCGGTGGTCACCACGTGCAGCGCCCTGGAGGGCAGCGGCATCGGCGCGCTGTGGAGCGCCGTGGAGGACGTCCTCGCGAAGCGCCAGGCCTCCGGCGAGCTGTCCCACCGGCGCACCCAGCAGCAGGTGGGCTGGATGTGGGCCATGGTGAACGACGGCCTGCGAGCGGCCCTGCGGGCGCACCCCGCGGTGGCCGCCCTGGTGCCGGAGTTGGAGCAGGCCGTACGCGAAGGGCGCGCGACGCCCACCTCCGCCGCACTGCGTGTGCTGGGCGCGTTCCTGCCGCAATCGCAGCCCTGACAAGCCGCGTCGTCCAGCGCGCAACGCCTGCCTCAATCGCTTGCCGGGCCTGCACCGCACTCCTAGTGTACGCCCGTGCGACACCCCCAACCGAACACCGCTCCCCAGCCGTACCGGCCCCGCCACCACGTCCGCATCGTCACGGCCGCCAGCCTCTTCGACGGACACGACGCGGCCATCAACGTGATGCGCCGCCTGATGCAGTCCTCCGGCGCGGAGATCATCCACCTGGGCCACAACCGGTCCGTGGCGGAGATCGTCGACTGCGCCATCCAGGAGGACGCCCAGGGCATCGCCCTCACGTCCTACCAGGGCGGCCACGTCGAGTACTTCAAGTACATGATTGACCTGCTGCGCGAGCGCGGCGCGAACATCAAGGTGTTCGGCGGTGGCGGCGGCACCATCCTCCCCGCGGAGATCGAGGAGCTGCACCGGTACGGCGTCGCGCGCATCTATTCCCCGGACGACGGCCGCGCCATGGGCCTCCAGGGGATGATCGACGACCTCATCTCCCAGTGTGACTTCGAGAAGCGCTCCCAGGACTTCCAGGGGCTGCTCCAGGACCCGCTGCCCCGCGAGCCGGAGCGCATCGCGTCCCTCATCACCATCGCGGAGAACTTCGCGGACGCGGGCGAGGACCTGCGCGCCGCGCTGAAGGCGGCCGTCGCCAGCGCGCCCCGGGTGCCCGTGCTGGGCATCACCGGCACGGGCGGCGCCGGCAAGTCCAGCCTGGTGGACGAGCTGGTGCGCCGCTTCCTCGCGGACTTCCCGGACAAGACGCTGGCGGTGCTCTCCGTGGATCCGTCCAAGCGCAAGTCCGGCGGCGCGCTCCTGGGCGACCGCATCCGCATGAACGCCATCGACAACCCGCGCGTCTACATGCGCTCGATGGCCACCCGCCAGAGCAACCTGGCCCTGTCCCGGCACGTCGCCCACTCCATCGAGGTCTGCAAGGCGGCGGGCTTCGACCTCATCGTGGTGGAGACCTCCGGCATCGGGCAGTCGGACACGGAGATCACCGAGCACTCGGACGTGGCGCTCTACGTGATGACGGCCGAGTACGGCGCGGCGACGCAGCTCGAGAAGATCGACATGCTCGACTTCGCGGACGTCATCGCCATCAACAAGTTCGACAAGCGCGGGTCGCTGGACGCGCTGCGCGACGTGCGCAAGCAGTGGAAGCGCAACCACAACGCCTTCACGCTCGGCGACGACGCGGTGCCCGTGTACGGCACCATCGCGTCGCAGTTCAACGACCCGGGCATGAACACGCTGTACCGGGCCCTCATCGACGCGCTGGTGAGGAAGACGGGCGCGAAGCTGGACAGCCGCTTCGCGCTCTCCCCCGGCATGAGCGAGAAGAAGTGGATCATCCCCCCGGAGCGCACGCGCTACCTGGCGGAGATCGTCGAGGCCTGCGAGGGCTACGACGGCTTCGTGCGCGCCCAGGCCGCCATCGCCCGGCGCATGTACCAGTTGCACGGCACCATCCAGGCCCTGCGCCAGAACGTGGGGAAGAAGAAGCTGGAGATCGTCGAGCCGAAGGACGCGGCCGACGTGGTGCAGGTGACGGAGCGCGTGGAGGGGGAGCCCGCGTACCTGGGCGACCTGGTGGCGCTGTACCAGGACCTGGAGAGCCGCCTGCACGCGGACTGCCGGCGCCTGCTGGCCGAGTGGCCCGCGACGAAGAAGCGCTACGCCGCGTCCAAGTACCAGTTCCAGGTGCGCGACAAGGTCATCGAGCTGGACCTCATCTCGGAGACGCTGTCGCACCTGCGCGTGCCGAAGATCGCGCTGCCCCGGTACGAGGACTGGGGCGACATCCTGACGTGGCTCCTGCGGGAGAACGCGCCGGGCGCCTTCCCGTTCACCGCGGGCGTCTTCCCGCTCAAGCGCGAGGGCGAGGACCCCGCGCGCATGTTCGCGGGCGAGGGCGGCCCGGAGCGCACCAACAAGCGCTTCCACTACGTGTCGCGCGGCCTGCCGGCGAAGCGCCTGTCCACGGCGTTCGACTCGGTGACGCTGTACGGCGAGGACCCGGACCACCGGCCGGACATCTACGGCAAGGTGGGCAACTCGGGGGTGTCCATCGCGAACGTGGACGACGCGAAGAAGCTCTACTCCGGCTTCGACCTGGCGGACCCGTCCACGTCCGTGTCCATGACCATCAACGGCCCGGCGCCCATGCTGCTGGGCTTCTTCCTCAACGCCGCGGTGGACCAGCAGTGCGAGAAGTGGATCCGCGCCAACGGCAAGGTGGAGGAGGTCGAGAAGAAGATCGACGCGCTCTACCAGGAGCGCGGCCTGCCGCGCCCGCGCTACCAGGGCGAGCTGCCCCAGGGCAACGACGGGCTGGGCCTGCTCCTGCTGGGCGTGTCCGGGGATGAGGTGCTGCCGCCGGAGGTCTACGCGAAGATCCGCGCGTCCACGCTCCAGGCGGTGCGCGGCACGGTGCAGGCGGACATCCTCAAGGAGGACCAGGCGCAGAACACCTGCATCTTCTCCACGGAGTTCGCCCTGCGCGTGATGGGCGACATCCAGCAGTACTTCATCGACCAGAAGGTGCGGAACTTCTACTCGGTGTCCATCTCCGGGTACCACATCGCGGAGGCCGGGGCGAACCCCATCTCCCAGCTGGCCTTCACGCTGGCCAACGGCTTCACCTTCGTCGAGTACTACCTGTCGCGCGGGATGCACATCGACGACTTCGCGCCCAACCTGTCGTTCTTCTTCTCCAACGGCATGGACCCGGAGTACGCGGTGCTGGGGCGCGTGGCCCGCCGCATCTGGGCCAAGGCCATCCGGGACAAGTACGGCGGCAACGACCGGTCGCAGAAGCTGAAGTATCACATCCAGACGTCTGGCCGTTCGCTGCACGCGCAGGAGATCGCGTTCAACGACATCCGCACCACGCTGCAGGCGTTGCTGGCGCTCAACGACAACTGCAACTCGTTGCACACCAACGCCTACGACGAGGCCATCACCACGCCCACGGAGGAGAGCGTGCGGCGGGCGCTGGCCATCCAGCTGATCATCAACAAGGAATTCGGCCTGTCGAAGAACGAGAACCCCAACCAGGGCGCCTTCATCATCGAGGAGCTGACGGACCTGGTGGAGGCGGCGGTGCTCAACGAGTTCCGGGCCATCTCCGAGCGCGGCGGCGTGCTGGGCGCGATGGAGCGCATGTACCAGCGCTCCAAGATCCAGGAGGAGTCGCTCTACTACGAGACGCTCAAGCACGACGGGACGCTGCCCATCATCGGCGTGAACACCTTCCTGGACCCGAAGGGCTCGCCCACGGTGACGCCGCCGGAGGTGATCCGCGCGACGAAGGAGGAGAAGGACTACGCCATCACCTCGCGCGACGCCTTCTGGAAGCGCAACGCGAAGACGGCGCCCGCCGCGCTGGAGGCGGTGCGCCGCGCGGCCCTGGACAACGGCAACGTGTTCGGCGCGCTGATGGACGCCTGCAAGGTGTGCACGCTGGGCCAGCTGTCCCGCGCGCTGTACGAGGTGGGCGGCCAGTACCGGCGCAACATGTGACGCGAGCGCCGCGGTCCCGGGCAGGTGTCCCGGGACCACGGCGTGGGTTCATCAGGGAGCCAGGGCGTCGAGCTGGCAGGTGGAGGCCCCCTGCGCGACCGCGCAAGGCGCCCACCCCCTGCGAAGGCTGACGTCCCGCCCAGCCCCTCTCAGTATGGGCTCGACGTGGGGCGGATGATGATTTCACTCACGTCCACCTCCGCCGGCTGGCGGATGGCGTAGCGGATGGCGCGAGCGACGGCGTCCGCCGGAATCGCCTCCTTGCGGAACTCGCGGGTGGCGTCGCGCGTGGCCGGGTCGCTGATGCTCTCCGCCAAATCCGACGTGGTGACTCCTGGCGAGATCACCGTGACGCGGATGTCCGCGCCCACCTCCTGGCGCAGCCCCTCCGAGAGGGCGATCACCGCGGACTTGGTGGCGCAGTACACCGACGCCGTCGGGCTCACCGCGTGCCCGGCGATGGAAGCCAGGTTGATGAACTGCCCCGCCTTCTGGCGCTTCATCACCGGCAGCCCCGCCGCGATGCCGTGCAGCACGCCCCGGAGGTTCACGTCGATCATCCAGTTCCACTCGTCCAGCTTCAGCTCCTCCAGCCTCGACAGCGGCATCACCCCCGCGTTGTTGATGAGCACGTCCAGCCGCCCGAACTCCTTCAACGTGAAGGCCACGAAGCCCTCCACGTCCTCGCGCCTCGTCACGTCCAGCGGCCGGTAGCGCGCCTCGCCGCCCTCGCCCCGCAGCTCGCCCGTCAGCGCCGCCAGCCGGTCCGCCCGGCGCGCGCCCAGCACCACCTTCGCCCCCTGACCGGCGAGCAGGCGGGCCGTCGCTTCGCCGATGCCGCTGCTCGCCCCGGTGATGGCCACCACCTTGCCCTGGATGCCCGTCGTCATGGCTCGCTCCCCGCTCGAAGGCCCGGCGCGAAAGGGGCGCCGGGGCTGTGGCAGAACCCTCTCAAGGAGCGTGGAGACGGCGGCATCCGGATGCTCGCGGACCTCATGCCTGGTCCCGCACGGGCACCGCGTCCGCACCGGGCCCCTGACATGCGGGCATGCGGCACGCCCCACCGCTGCCCGCGGCCAGCCCTGGAGCGAGCCCGGGCGGCTGGACCGCCCGATGAGGGAGGCCCCGCCGGCTGACGCGGGCCCGCGCCATGGACGCGGCGCTGGCCCGCCACTCCGCGGGCCACGAGCGCCCGCCCCAGCTCACCCGCGAGGACCGTCGGATGTCCTGTGCGCCACCTTCCCGCGGGCTCGCCGGGCGACCAAGGCCCCTGGACTCCTCTCCCGCGTCGGTGCGCCTGCCCCCCAGGGCGAATGGCGGATGCGGCGTCGCGGTTCCACGTTGTGCCTCTCTTCCGGCCCCTGGCGCTCGCCATCGCACCGGGAGACATCTCCGGCGGGAGGGGCGCGATGTCAGCTGCTGAAGGTGGAGACTGGGGCCTGAAGCACTCGGCGGAACAACTCACCGTCGAGGAGCTGGAGCAGCTGGCGCGCGAGGAGCCGCGCCATGACACCGCGCGGCGCCCCTCGGGCAGCGCCGTGCGGTTCCTGCGGTCGCAGCTCGCGCGCATCGCGGGGCAGCTGGGAGGGCTGAACCTGCCGGACTTCAAGGAGGTGGTGGGCAGCGTGCTCCAGGTCGTGGACGGCGCCACGTCCCTGCTCTTCGTCGCCCAGCTGCGGGAGCGGCTCGCCTTCGAGCGGACCAGCTCGCGGCTCTACGCGGGCCTGCTGGTGAAGACCCAGGCCCTGGGCAGCTACCCGGGAGGCCCCACCGCCGAGCGGCTGGTGGAGCTGCACAACCAGGAGCTGGACCACCTGAACCTCGTCCGCGAGTGCATCTACCGATACGGCGCGGACGCGCCCCAGGTGGCCGGGCTCGGGGACGGCGCGGATCCCCGCCCCCATGGGCTCCTCCGGGCCGTGGACGACCCGTGCGCCACGCTGCCGGACGCGCTGCGCGCGGTCCTCATCGCCGAGATCCTCAACAACGCGGGCTGGGCGATGCTCATGGACCTGGCCGAGGAGCTGGGGCCGTCCGACCTGGTGGGCGCCTTCCGCGAGGTCCTCCGCGAGGAGACGCTCCACCTGGAAGAGGTGACGACCTGGGTCGCCAACCTCCCGGACGACGCGAGCGCCGAGGACCCGCGCGCCTCCGCCAGCTGAACAGCGCTCAGCGGGACACGGGCCGCCTGCGGGCCACCCGCTCCCGCACGGTGGCGATGAAGGCCGGCTTGTCCGCGCTCCCCTTCACGCCGTCGAAGTCCAGGCCCAGGTTCTCGGCGATGGCCCGGAGGTATTCCAGACAGGGCTCGTCCGCGGGCGCCTTGCCTTCCACGAACAGCGGGTGGCAGCTGGAGCAGTAATTGACCACCCAGACGCGCTCGTCCTCGGGAATCTCCAAGGAGACCGGACTGCCGTCGCTCGTGTCCTCGTCGAACGGCTCGATGCGCCAGACGCCCGTGGCGTCATCGTCGTCCATGAGCAGCCGCCGGTAGTTGAGGCTGGGGACGAACTCCCACTCCCCCCAGTCGTAGCCGAAGGCCTGCGTCCGCGTGCGCCGGGCGCGGCCCCGGGCCTCCTCGAAGGCGTCGGCATCCTCCGGCGCCTCGTCCGCGGCGAAGAAGAACAGCTCCAGCACGGCCTCGTCGTCGCCAATGCCGTCCTCCTCGCACTCCTCGCCGGTCTTCTCCCCGCAGGCAAACGACGCGGGGGGACCGCAGACACTGCATCGGTAGTCGTGGACGCCCATGGCCGGGAGGCTAGCAGGCTCCGCCCGCTCATTCCTCGACGTCCTCCAGCACGTCGAAGGTGCACGTCAGCGTGTCCCCGTCCGCGTAGCGGTAGACGAAGCGGCCTTGCGCGGCGGACGCCGTCACGTCCTCCAGCGTCACCGAGCCATCCACCGGGACGCCGGGCGGGGAGAGGTAGCCGGCCCCCGCGCCGATGTTCCCCACCCACCGCGTCACCAGCGACGACTCCGTGGGCACCAGCTGCGTCTCCCGGGGGATGAGGCTCACGGTCCGGGCCTTCTCCACCCGGACGCCCTCCACCAGGTGGATGTCCACGCCGAAGCCCTCCAGGACCGGCTCGTCCTCCGGCGTGTAGTCCAGGTCGATGAAGGTGTCCGGCAGCTCGCCCTGTCCGGAGCGGTGCACCAGCGCGGAGAACTCCTGGAGCGGCCAGCGCACGCGCCGCCCCTGGTACGTGCCCCGGCACTCCCCCGTGGCCCGGGGCAGGTCGTCCAGCCAGTAGCAGGAGGAGACGCCGAGCGCGCAGGCCAGCAGGGGCAGCACGGTGCGGAGAGGAAGAGCCATGGCGCGCATCGTACCCGGAAGGCCGTGGCCCCAGCGGAGCCCGGTCTCCCGGCAACCCCTGTCATCCCCTGTCCAAGGGAGGGAGGGGTGACGAGCCAGGGGCCGGGATGCGATGAACGCGGCGCCGTCTGTCTTTGTCGCTCCGGCCTGCGCTCCGTCAGGCTTTGTCTCCCCGGCCGTTCCACCATCCACATCATTCATTTCCCGCCCGGGGGGGGGGGGGGGGAGGCGTGGGGCCGCGTGCCCTTCGTGGGCGCCTCCGGCCGATGGCAACCCCTGCCCTGGCTCACCGCCAGCCTGGACGCGGACGTGGAGTGGCGCCGCTACCGGGAGGACAACTCCCTGCGCGTCGTGACAGCCGGCGGCGACGCCGAGACGTGGAATGCCCGCCGCCGCCAGGACACGCGCCTCGTGCTCATCCCCACCGTGAGCGCCCGGCTGTCTGGCCATCTGCAGCTCGTCGCGCGCTATGAGCTGCTGGTGAACCGCTCCAACATCGACACGCGGCGGACGGACGACGACCCGGCCGCGTGCGAGGGCTCGGCGCGCCTGTGCCACGCGTATGACGCCACGAACGGCAACTACGAGAAGCACGGGCTGACGCTCCAGCTCGAAGCCGCCTGGTGAGTCAGGCGCGGGGGTGTCGGCTCCGCGATGGAGGCGCCCATCCACGGGGTGGGGCCTTCAAGCACGGCGGCGTGGGGGACGTGTTGCAAGGGTCAGGTTGCCTCTCCACCTTGCCGCACGACGAACCCATGACGGAGGAGGCACACCATGCCCATGTCCCGACTTTCGCTGACACTTGCCGCGGCCGCGGCGCTTTGTTTCTCCGCGGGTTGCTCCAAGAAGGGGATGCACAAGGAGGAGTCGACGCAGCCGATGTCCGCCGCCGCCCCGTCCACCGCGATGCCGTCCGCGAGGGACCAGCGCTGCCCCATGTCGGTGCCGGGCACGCAGGTCCACACGCAGGACACGTCCGACGGCGTGGCGCTCATGTTCACCACGTCCGACCCCTCACAGGTGTCGGATCTCCAGACGCGGGCCCGGCGGATGCTGGACGAGCAGTCCAAGCGCACCAACGCCGAGTCCGCCACGGACCTGGCGAATGAAGAGGACCTGGGCGACAGCTCCACGGAGCTCCAGAGCGGACGCGACGACAGCGGCACCGGCGGCGGCGGCAGCAAGGGCATGGCCGGGGCGCCCACCGTCCCCTCCACGGCCGTGGCGCAGGACATGCCGAACGGCGTCACCATCACCTACTCCGCCCAGGATGAGATGCAGAAGCGCCAGCTCATCGACGAGGTCCACGAGACCGCCCGCCAGCTCCAGGGCGGCCACTGCCCCGGCATGTAGGCCCGGGCGTCCCGGGGCGGCGGGGTGCACGCCGTCCCGGGGCGGCCCTACCGGCGGAACACCACCGTGAGGTTGTTGCTCGGCATCGCCACCACGCGCTCGCGCTGGAGGCCGTGGCGCGCGGCCTCGGCCGTCACGGCGCCCAGCTCGCGCACGCCCCAGGACGGGTCGCGCGCGCGGAGCGATTCGTCGAAGGCGAGGTTGCTCGGCGCGGGCTCCTGGCCCTCCACGAAGTAGGGCCCGTACAGCACCAGCCTGCCACCTGGACGCAGCACCCGCGCCGCGCCCCGCATCAAGCCCTGGCACGCCGCCCAGGGTGCGATGTGGATCATGTTCACGCAGAGCACCGCGTCCGCGTGCGCCACCGGCCACGTGTCCGAGCTCGCATCCAGCACGCGCGCGGGCAGGACGTGGGACAGTCCCTCCTCCGCGCGCCACGCGTCGATGCTCTCCAGCGCCGTCGGGTCGCCGTCCGTCGGCTGCCAGGTCAGCCCCGGGAAGGCCCGCGCGAAGAAGGCCGCGTGCTGGCCGGTGCCGCTCGCCACCTCCAGCAGCGTGCCCTCCGGGGGCAGCACCTCCCGGAGCACGGCGAGGAGCGGTTCGCGGTTGCGTTCGGTGGCGGGCGCATGACGTTTCATACCCCCACCGTATCTGTTCGTCACGGGCATCCATCCTCGACGGAGAGCCAATCGTCACGTTGTTCCAGGCCCCGGCACCTCGCGCGGCTTCACGCCCTGAACACCACCGCGAAGTTGTCGCCGGCCAGCTTCATCACGCGCTCGCACTGGAGCCCGTGGCGCGCGGAGTCGAGATGAGCAAGCAGCGCATGGCGGCCCCGGGCGCCACCGGCCCCGTGTCCAAGCTCGGGTCCAACAGGAGGGCGGGCAGGGTGTTGGCCTGCCCCGACCGCGCTCGCATCAGCTCGACGTCCGCCAGCATCTCCGGGTCCCCACGCGTGACCTGCAAGGCCAGCCCCGGACGGGCATGGCCGAGGACGAGGAAGGCCGAGCGCGGGCCGAGGACGCTGTCCACCTCCAGCAGCGTGCCCGAGGTGGGCAGCCCTCCCGGATGACGTCGAGGAGCACTCCGTCGTTGCGTTCGACGGCGGGGACGTGACGCTTCATGCCTCCATCGTGTCCTCGCGCTATCATCCGCGACGTCCCCATCAGGAGCCCCCGTCCGGTGAAGAGCAGCGCGCGCACACGCATCCTGGGAGGCCTCGCGCTCGCCAGCGTGCTCGCCGTGGCCGTCTGGGCGGGCTCCCGCGCCTCCCGCCCCGCGCCGCTGCCCCGGGAGCGGCAGGCGCCGGAAGCCGTGACCGCCCCCCTGCCCTCCGGCCGCCTGGGCTTCGTGGGCGTCGTCATCAGCGAGAGCGCGGACGTCAGCGCCCCGTTCGACGGCGTGCTGGAACGGCTCACGGTGCGCCTGGACGACGCGGTGGAGGCGGGCACGGAGCTGGGGCGGTTGGATCCGACGCCCCTCCAGCAGGAGGTCGCCATGGCCGAGGCCCGGCTGGCGGCGGCCCAGGCGGAAGCGGACCGCGCCGCGCTGGAGGCCCGCGCCGCCAGCGAGCTGCTGGAGCGCTACCTGCGCTCGCCCACGGAGACCTTCTCCGAGACGGAGCTCTCCCAGACGCGCTACCAGGTGAAGGCCGCCCAGGTCCGCCACGCCGCCGCGCTGGCTGGCGTCCGCGAGCGGCAGGCGGCGCTCGCCCAGGCCCGGAAGCGGCTGGCGGACACCACCCTGCGCGCCCCCTTCGCGGGCCGCGTGGTGGAGCGCTGGGTGGACGCGGGCGGCCGCGTCGCGGGCGGCGCCCCCCTGGTGCGGCTGTTGCGCACGGGGCCGGTGCAGGTGCGCTTCGCCATCCCGGAGGAGCAGCTGGGCGAGGTGCGCGCGGGCGCTCCGGTGGGGCTGGAGCTGTCCTCGTCCGGGCGCACCCTGCCGGGTCACGTGGAGCGCATCGCCCCGGAGGTGGACGCCGCCTCGCGGATGGTGTTCGCGCTGGCCACCTTCGATGCCCCGGGCGACACGGCCTCCGTCGTCGTGGGCACGGCCGCGCGCGTCGTCCCCCGCCCCGTGCAGGCCCGCTAGCTGGCGCCCCCCCGGGGGGCGGACTACGCTGGCCCACAGGAGACGCGACCGCCGTGGCAGAGGACGACCGGGCCAGACTCTTCCGCACGGAGGCCCTCGAGCACTACACGCAAGGCTGGGAGCGCGGCGGCCTGCTGCGCCTGGCGCCCGCGTGGACGACGCCCGTCTTCTGGGTGCTCCTGGGCGCGTGCGTCTTCGCCCTGCTCTTCAGCGCGGTCGTCCACGTGTCCGAGTACGCGGAGGGCCCCGCCGTCATCCGCCTGGAGGGCCGCATCGACCTGCCCTCGCCCGTGCGCGGCACCGTGGCCGCCGTGGAGGTCCGAAGCGGCCAGCGCGTCGCCGCGGGCCAGGTGCTGGCGCGGCTGGGCGCGCCGCAGGAGCTGGCGGAGCTGGAGCGCTACGAGCGCGAGTTCGAGCTGCTGCTGCGCCGCCGCCTGCGCGACCCGTCCGATGAGAGCGCCCGCCAGTCGCTCGCGTCCCTGCGCGCGCAGCTGGAGCTGGCCCGCGTCCGGCTGGAGCAGTGGACCGTGCGCGCCCCCGAGGCGGGCGTCGTCAACGACGTGCGCATCCACCGCGGGCAGCACCTGGCGGAAGGCGAGGTCGTCGCGTCGCTCGTCCGCGAGGACGCCGCCACGCTGGTGACGGCCCTGCTGCCCGGCGAATACCGGCCCCTGCTCGTCCCCGGCGGCCCCCTGCGCCTGGAGCTGCGCGGTTTCCCCCACCAGTACCAGGAGCTCACCATCGACGAGGTGGGCGGCGAGGTGGTGGGCCCGCAGGAGGTGCAGCGCGCCCTGGGCCCCACCCTGTCCTCCAGCGTGGAGGTGAGCGGCGCGGTGGTGATGGTGCGCGCGCGGCTGGCCTCACGCGCCTTCGAAGCGGATGGCGCGAGCATCCAGTACTTCGACGGGATGCTCGGCCAGGCGGATGCGCGCGTGCGCTCGCGGCCCATCCTCCTGCTGCTCGTCCCCGGCCTGCGCGCGCTCTGGCCCTGAACCCTCCCATGTCCGCCCCCGAGCCCACCGCTCCCCAGCCGTCGTCCGAGCCGCCCCGGAATCCGCCGCCGGAGCCGTCCCGGGAGCCCTCTCTCCTGGACCGCTTCCCGGTGCTGCGCCGGCTGGGCCCCCGGCCCGCCGCGCGCCGGATGCCCTTCGTGCAGCAGGTGAGCGTGTCGGAGTGCGGCGCCGCCTGCCTCTCCATGGTGCTGGCCTGGTACGGCCGCGAGGTGCCGCTGGAGGAGGTGCGCGACGTGATGGGCGTGAGCATCAGCGGCGTCAGCGCCCTGGACATCCTGGACACCGCGCACCGCTACGGCCTCAGGGGCCGGGGCACGCGCCTGGAGCTGGAGGACCTGGAGTTCCTGCCCACCGGCAGCATCCTGCACTGGGACTTCCGCCACTTCGTCGTCTTCGAGCGGCTGCGCGCGGGCTGGGTGGACATCGTGGATCCGGCCATGGGCCGGCGCTCGCTGCCCCTGGAGCAGTTCCGGCGGCACTTCACCGGCGTGGCGGTGCTGCTGGAGCCGTCCGACACCTTCGAGCCCGCGAAGCGCCCGCCGCGCACCGTCTGGCGCTACGCGCACCACCTGCTGGGCCAGCGCGCGCTGCTCTTCCGCATCCTCGCCACGTCCGTGATGGTGCAGGTGTTCGCGCTGGGGCCGCCCCTGCTCGTCGGGCTCGTCACCGACCGCGTCATCCCCCGGGGGGACCGGCCGCTGCTGTGGGTGATGGGCGCGGGCTCCGTGGGGCTCCTGCTCTTCCAGTTCCTCACGTCGCTCGTGCGCTCGCACCTGCTGCTGCACCTGCGCACGGAGTTCGACGTGCGGGTGACGCTGGGCTTCCTGGAGCACCTGATGGAGCTGCCCTACGTCTTCTTCCAGCAGCGCACCGCGGGAGACCTGAGCAACCGCCTCAACAGCAACTCCATCGTGCGCGAGCTGCTGACGTCCGGCGCGCTGTCCGGCCTGCTGGACGGCTCCATGGTGCTGGCGTACCTGGCGGTGCTGCTCGTCGCGAGCCCCACCCTGTGCGCGCTGGTGGTGGTGCTGGGGCTGCTCCAGGTGGCCATCTTCCTGGGCGCGAGGAAGCGCCAGCGCGAGCTCATGTCGCGCAACCTGGAGACGGAGGCGCGCTCGCAGGCGTACCAGATTGAAGTGCTGGCGGGCATGGAGACGCTCAAGGCGACGGGCTGCGAGCCGCGCGCGCTGGAGCACTGGTCCAGCCTCTTCGTGGACGTGCTCAACGTGTCGCTGGAGCGCGGCCGGCTGACGCTGCTCACCGAGTCCCTCCTGGGCGTGCTGCGGCTGGGCTCGCCCCTGTTCATCCTCTGCTTCGGCGCGGCGCAGGTGCTGGACGGGGCCTTGAGCCTGGGCGCGATGCTGGCCCTCAACTCGCTGGCGCTGGGCCTCCTGGGCCCCCTGTCCAACCTGGTGGCCACGGTCATCCAGTTCCAGTTGCTGGGCACGTACCTGGCGCGCATCAACGACGTGCTGGACACGCCGCGCGAGCAGGCCGTGCGCCAGGCGCGCCCCACGCCGCGCCTCAAGGGCGGCATCACGCTGGAGAAGGTGTCGTTCCGCTACACGCGCCAGGGGCCCGCCACGCTGGAGGACATCTCCGTGGACATCCGCCCCGGGCAGCTGGTGGCGCTGGTGGGGAGGTCCGGCTCCGGCAAGTCCACGCTGGCGAAGCTGCTCCTGGGCATGTACCGGCCCGAGTCCGGCCGCATCCTCTACGACGGGCAGGAGCTGTTCGAGCTGGACCTGCGCGACGTGCGCCGCCAGCTGGGCATCGTCATGCAGAGCCCCTACGTGTTCGGCGACAGCGTGCGCGCCAACATCGCGCTCACGGACCCCAGCCTGCCGCTGGACGCCGTGGTGGAGGCGGCGAAGCAGGCGCAGCTGCACGATGAGATCATGGCCATGCCCATGGCCTACGAGTCCCCGCTGGTGGACCAGGGGTCGTCCCTGTCCGGCGGCCAGCGGCAGCGGCTGGCCCTGGCGCGGGCGCTGGTGCGCAAGCCGGCCGTCCTGCTGCTGGACGAGGCCACGAGCGCGCTCGACGCCATCACCGAGGCCCAGGTGCAGCGCGCGCTCGCGGACCTGTCCTGCACGCGCATCGTCATCGCCCACAGGCTGAGCACCATCATGGACGCGGACCTCATCCTCACGCTGGACGGCGGCCGGCTGGTGGAGGCGGGCCGCCACGACGAGCTGCTCGCCAGCGGAGGGCGCTACGCGCAGCTCGTCGCGGCCCAGCTGCGCTGAGGCGGGCGCCGCCTACCGGCAGACGGCGTCCAGCACGTCCAGCGGCTGGAGCGGGAACGGCGGGTGGGGGGCCTTCTTCCCCTCGATGAGCTGCTCCAGGAAGCTGGAGCCCCAGGTGTCGCCCACGCCGGGGTCCACCGCGTAGGCGGGGTCCTGGAGCGCCTCGTCCATGGAGATGAAGCGCACGCCGGCCTTCTCATAGGCGGTCAAGAGCGCGTCCAGCGTCTGGGCCTGGAAGGCGCCTGCGTGCAGCAGCAGCACGTGGCGCATGCGGTGGCCGGTGGCCTGCTGCCCCGCGGCGTCCGCCCAGCGCAGGAAGTTCACCGCCGTCTTGCGGAAGCCCTCGCGCAGCGACTCCTGGGCCTTCGTGTTGCCCGCGGCCACGCAGCGGGCGTACGCGTCGTTCCAGGCCCAGTCCCCGAAGTCGATGGTCACCTGCGCCACGCGGTAGCCCCTGGCGAAGAGGTGCTGGCGGATGGCGTCGCGCGACGGCAGGTCCATGCCCTCCTGGAGATAGGGGTAGCGGAACGTCTTCCACGCGCGGCCGTTGTCCGCGGTGCCGGCCAGCTCCGCCAGCAGCGGCTCGTTGCGGTCGATATCCTTCAGGTACGCGTCGAGCCCCACCTCGCGCAGGTTCGCGTGCGACCAGGTGTGGCTGCCCAGCTGGTTGCCCGCCGCGAGCCACGCCTTCAGCACCTCGCGCTCGTCCGGCCGCGCCTCCACGTGGTGGCCGTTCACGTAGCCCACCGCGGGGGGCATCTGGTGCTTGCGCAGCGTCGCGTTGAGCGACTCGATGATGGCCATGCGCGACATGCCGGGAAGCGCGGGGCCGTGGGCCGGCAGGTCATCGAACGTCACCGCCACCTCGATGGGCGGCCGGGCCCCGGGCGTGGCGGCGGGCGGCGGCGCGGCGGGAGTCTGCATGGCGGCTTCCGAAGACGAAGAGGGGGTGGCGCACGCGGCGACCGACAACGCGGCGGCCGAGGCCAGCCACCGCGCGAGACGCGGGAGGACGGAGGAGGGCTGGAACATGGAATCCAAGCCTACCCTGACTCCACCGGAGGGAGCACGTCGAGGGCGGCGAGGACGCCCCGCCGCTGGCGGGCCACGAGGAACGCGAGCTGCTCCAGCGCGTTGTAGAGGCGGTAGAGGGGCGCGTGGGCCCTCCTGCGCGCTTCCGACTCCGGGCGCAGGCGCGCGTAGGCCTCGCGCAGCGCGGGGGACGCGATGCCCGCGTGCTCCAGGCGGACGAGCTCCGCCTCCGGCGAGCCCCAGCGCAGGTACGGATCCAACACCGCGCTGATGCGCCAGCGTCCGTCCGCGTCCGGACACGCGAGCAGGTTGGCGCCGAAGGGGTCGCCATGCGTGAGGCACGGCGGGCCCGCGTCCGCGAGCAGCACGTCCAGCCGCGCGTGCAGGGCCGCGATGCGCGCGTTCGCCTCCGGAGGCAGCAGCGCGGTGCGGCGCACGTCGTCCCAGGCGGGCGCGTGGAGCGAGCGGAAGAAGGCCGGCCACGAGGCGAACCCGCCGGGCCCGTCCGCGCCGGACACAGGGCCCCAATCGGTCCCCTGGACGCGGTGGAGCGTGGCGAGCAGCTCGCCCAGGTGGGCCATGAGGGCGTCCCACGCCTCCGGCTCGCAGCGCTGGCGGGCCTCCAGCAGGTTCACGCCTTCGTGGAAGGCCATGAGCAGCCAGCTTCGGGGGGCGTCCGCCGTGCCCACGCGGGCGGCGTGGACGCGGGGCGCGGGCAGTCCACGTTGGCGCAGGGCCTCCAGGTGCAGGGCCTCGCGGGCGAGGTCCGCGTCACAGGCCGTGCGCGACACCTTGGCCACCGCGCGCCGTCCATCCGAGGTGAGGAGCAGGAGCGCCACGTGGACGACCCCGCCCGTCAGCTCGCGCACCTCCTCCAGCACCGCGTCCGGGCCCAGGCCCTCGGACAGCATCGCCTGCAAGGCCTCCCAGGAGAGGGGTGGAAGCGCCAGCGTGTCCATGCGTGCGTGAGCCCTTTCGAAGGCCGGGGACCCAGCCCCCCGCGTCCAGCATTCCCTGAACCGCGGTCCGCGCGCGGAAGTTCCGCCGTGAAAGGGGGCTCGGTCCCGAGCAGGCCGCCAGCATGAGGTGAACACGTCCGGGGCGAAAGCACCGCCCGGCGGCTACGCCAGAGGTCCATTGGCGTTGGCGCGCCCCTTCAGGGGAGGGCCTGCGGGGCCTCCTGGGCAAGGCCTCAAGCGCCGTGCCCCGGCATCCCCCCTCGCGGCGGGCCAGCATCCGCTCCGAGGCCAACCGCACCCTCCAACCAGGCGGGGCCGACATGGACGCGGCGGCCTCTGCGCTCCCGGGGCCTGCGTCCTCACGGGGGACCGCAGGCTGCGACATGGGCTGACGAACGCGTGGCGACCTCCTTAGGATGGCGGCCCCGTGCGCGGTGCCCCGCCGCGAGCTCGAGGAGCGACCGCCATGCCACGCATCGCGCTGTTCGGATTCGGCAAGCACCTGTGGCCCAGCGTGGAGCGCACCCGCCACTTCTACGAGCGCGCGCTCTCCTCGCGCTTCTCGCTGGTGTGCGTGGACGAGGACGCGCCCCTCCCGGGTGACGTGGAGGCGGTGCTGTCCTTCAACAGCCGGCGCACCTGGCTGGAGCGTCCGCGCGTGGACCTACCCCATGTGTTCGCCATGCACGGCGGCCCCATCCTGGACCAGGGCTTCCTCGCCGCGCATCTGGACCGGCTGGAGCGCACCGACGCGCTGCTCATCAACTGCACGTCCGACGCCGCCATCTTCCGAGACGTCTTCGACGGCCCCACCCCGCACCTGTGCCACCTGCCCCTGCCCGTGGACCCCGGCGTCTTCCACCCGCGCGAGCGCCAGGAGTGCCGGGAGCTGCTGGGCGTCGAGGGCTACGACGTCGTCGTGGGCTTCGTGGGGCGGCTGGTGCCGCAGAAGAACGCGCACCTGTTCCTGCGCATGCTGGCCCGGCTGCGCGAGCGCCTGCACCCGCGCCGCGTGGCCGGCGTGGTGGTGGGCAACTACTGGGTGGACTACCCCGTGCTGGGCTACACGCCCGGCTACCAGCAGGAGCTGGGCCGCGTCATCACCGCGCTGGGCCTGGGCGAGGACCTCTTCTACTTCCCCGCCAACCTCACGGACGAGGACCTCGCCTCCACCTACGGCGCGCTGGACGTCCTGGTCCACCCCACGCACTCCATCGACGAGAACTTCGGCTACACCCCCGTGGAGGCCATGGCGTGCGGCACGCCCGTGGTGGGCGCGGCCTACGGCGGCCTGAAGGACACCGTCCGCCCAGGCGAGACGGGCTTCCTCATGCCCACGTGGACCACGCGCACGGGGCTGCGCTCGGACGTGCTGGGCGGCGTGGAGGCCATCGCGCGCGTGCTCACGGAGCCGGGCCTGCGCCAGCGCCTGTCGGAAGGGGCCGTGCGCCGCGCGGCCACCCACCATGGCGAGGCCGCCTGCGCCCGCATCCTGTGCGACGCCGTGTCAGGCGCCATCGCGGCACGCCGCCAGGGGCCCTCCGCGCCGCTGCGGCTGAAGCCCCGGCCCCCGGAGCCGCCCCCGTCCGGCCTGCTGCCGCCCACGCCCGGCTTTCCCTGGGAGCACTACGCCCGCGAGGTGGCCCACTACGCGAGCACGTCCGCGCCGGTGCCCGGCGAGCCCTCGCGGCTGTGGGTGGCCGCGCCGCTGGTGGAGGAGCTCCCCGGCACCGTGCGGCTGGATGACCCGGCCTGGCCCGCGCGCTTCGCGCTGGAGCCCCGGGACGCGGCCCTGGTGGCGCGCTGCCGCGAGCCTGTCTCCGTCGCCACGCTGAAAGCGGAGGGCCTGTGGGACGCGGCGCGGGCGGCGCACTGGGTGCGCGAGGGGCTGCTCGTGTCCGGTGATTGACGGCCCGGGCGGCGAGCGGCTCTGCTCCCAGTCCATGCCCGCGCGCCCCGTGCTGTCCATCGTCATCCCGTGGAAGGACCGCCCGGAGCTGGGCGTCACGCTGAAGCGCAACCGCCGCTTCTTCACCGCGCACCCCTACGAGGTGGTGGTCGTCAACTGCGGCGGGAGCCCCGCGCTGTTCCGCGAAGGCCTCCACGCCGCGCGCTTCCCCGGCCTGCGCGGCGTGGAGCTGCCCGGCACGCCCTTCAACAAGTCGCTGGCCCTCAACGTGGGCGCCTCCGACGCCCGCGCGGACTGCCTCTTCTTCCTGGACACGGACGTCGTGCTGAAGAGCGACTTCCTGGAGGCCGCGCGCGAGCGGCTGGGCCGCAAGCACTTCGTCACCGTGGACCGCGTCTTCGAGTCCGAGCCCGCGCGCGAGCGGCGCGAGTCGAAGCTGCGGGAGCTGGCGTACGCGGTGCACTTCGTGGATGAGCAGGGCCGCGAGGCCCGCGTGGAGACCAACCGCGTGCACCTGGGCGACGGCAGCCGCAGCGGCCCCGGCATGGTGCTCATGCGCCGCAAGCACTTCGAGGCCGTGAACGGGATGAACTCGGACCTGGCCGGCTGGGGGTGGGAGGACCTGGACCTGCTGGTGCGCCTGCAGCTGGAGCTGGGCCTCACGCAGCGCAGGCACGGGGACGTGCTGCACCTCACCCACGGCGACGACCGGCGGGACCTGGCCGGCCAGACCCGCGCGCAGAGCGAGCATCTCAACCTGGCCCGCTGCATGGAGAGCTACCACCAGGGGCACTACTGGGGCACGCGCGTGGACGACGCGACCACCTGGAAGGCGCGCCAGGTGGCGGTGGCGCCCGCGCCCGTCAGAGGAAGCGCGGGTCGCCGCACAGCCGGCCCATGACGACGTGGCCGAAGGACAGGTGCAGGTCCTCCACCAGCTGCATGTGGTGCTCGCGCACGTGCACCGCGTGCTGCGCCAGGGGCTTGAGCTTCCCGCCGTCGAACCCGCAGATGCCCAGCGTGCGCGCGCCGTTCGCGTTCGCATAGGCAATGGCGTTGAGCACGTTGGGCGAGTTGCCGCTGCCGGAGATGCCGATGACCAGGTCCCCGGGCCGCAGCAGGTTCTTCAGGGGCTCCTCGAAGACGGCCTCATAGGAGACGTCGTTCGCGTACGCCATCAGCAGGGGCAGGTTGTCGTTGAGGCACATGCAGCGCAGCCGCTTGCCGTCGCGCGCGCGAATGCTCTTGCTCCAGTCGGAGGCGTAGTGCGACGCGGTGGAGCCGCTGCCCCCGTTGCCGCAGGTGTAGACGGTGCCGTCGGCGCGCCAGGTGGCCTCCACCAGGTCCACCGCGCGCTCCACCTCGTCCAGGTCCAGCGCCTGGATGGCCTTCACCATCCGCTCGTAATAGCCACGGCTGAAGCTCATGTCCCCTCCCCCCTGCGCACCGGGGTGATGGCGCTGCCCCGGGGCTGGAGCCGCATGTCCACCCGCCGCAGCTCCGGCAGCGCCGCGGCGATGGCCGGGTGATGCTCCTCCGGCGCGTAGAACAACAGGAAGCCCCCGCCGCCCGCGCCCAGCAGCTTGCCGCCCTGGGCTCCGGCCCGGCGGGCGCGCGCGTACCAGTCATCGATGGTGGGCGAGCTCACCCCGTCGCGCAGCTCGCGCTTGAGGCGCCAGTTCTCGTCCAGGAGCGCCGCGAAGCCGTCCAGGTCCCCGCGCTCCAGGTCCCCCCGCATCCGCCGCGCCAGCGCCACCATGCGGCCGAGGGCCTCGCGCGTGTGGCGCTGGGACTGGATGGCCGCGTCCTGCCCGCGCAGCACCGACGCCGCCGGGCGGGTGATGCCCGTGTAGAAGGTGAGCAGGCGCGACTGGAGCGTGGCCAGCGTGGCGTCCGGGCACGCCACCGGGTGCACGCTGACGGTGTCGTCCGGGTGGAACTCGATGAAGTTCAGCCCTCCGAACGCCGCGGCGTACGGGTCCTGCTTCCCGATGGGCTCTCCCAGCCGCTCCAGCTCCACGTGGCAGCTCCACCGGGCCAGCGTCGCCGCGTCCACGGCGCGCCCCTGGTGCGCCGCCACCGCGTGCAGCAGCGCCACCGTGAAGCTGCTGGAGGACCCCAGCCCCGTGCCCTGCGCCGGCACGTCCGACATGGAGACGATGTCCAGCCCGCCCCGGACCTCCAGGAGGCGCAGCACCTCGCGGGTGAGCGGGTGCTTCAGCGCGTCCGTGCTGGCGGCCACCTCCGTGAAGCCGCCGCCCAGCCGCAGCGACCCGTCGAAGGTGGCGTGCACCGCGACGTACACATACTTGTCGATGGTGGCGGACACCACCGCGCCACCGTGCTCGCGGGAATAGGAGGGCAGGTCGCTGCCGCCCCCCACGAAGCTCATCCGCAGGGGCGCGGAGGCCAGGATCATACCGCGCCCTCCAGCACCACGTCCGCGCGGGCGCGCGTGGAGCGCACCAGCGGGTGCTCGCCCTCCTCCCGCGCCGCGTACAGCGCCCGGGCGGCGGCCTCATCCTGGCCGCGCCAGCGCCGGTCCTTCACGAAGCGCTCGCGCCGCGCCTCCTCGGGCGCCTCCACGTACAGCTTCAAGTCCAGCCGGGGCAGCAGGCCCGGCACGTCCAGCGCGGGCACGCCCTCCACGATGAGCACCTCGTCCGGGGACAGGGCCAGCGTGTCGCCGTTCTCGTGGCGCGTGCGCGTGGCGCGGTCATACCAGGGCAGGCGCAGCCGCTCGCCCGCGCGCAGCCGGTCCAGCGCGTCCTGGATGGCCTCGTAGTCAAAGCTGTCCGACAGCCCCCCGGAGCGCCGCGCGCCCACCGAGCGGATCCAGTTGTCCAGCGACACCAGCGCCGCGGGCTGTCCGCGCGCGCGCAGCAGCTCCCGCAGCACCGTGGACGCGGTGCTCTTGCCCGCGTGCGCCAGGCCCCCCACGCCCACCCAGTCCCCGGGGCGCAGCCTGGCGGCCAGCGGGGCCAGGCGCGCGGACAGCGCCGCGTGGCCCTCCAGGATGAAGTCCACCGCCTCGCCCAGCGACAGGAAGACGTAGTCCGGACGGTCGCCGAAGCGCGCGTCGCCGCCGGCCTCGCCCGTGCGCACCAGCACCGAGCGCAGCCCCGCCGCGTGCGCGGTCCGCACGTCCCCCGTGGTGTCTCCCACCAGCCACGACTCGCGCAGGTCCAGGTGCAGCTCGCGCGCGGCCCGCTCCACCAGGGCCACGCCCGGCTTGCGGCAGGCGCATGGCCCCTTCAGCTCCGGCCGCTCGCCGGGGAAGCCCGCGTCCGGGTGGTGGGGACAGACGTAGAGCCGGTCCAGGTACGCGCCCTGCTGGCCCAGGAGCGACTCCAGCCGCGCGTGGATGCGGCGCAGCTCCGCGTCCGAGCACTCGCCCCGCGCCACCACCGGCTGGTTGGTGACGAGCGCCGTGCGCAGGCCGGCCTGGTTGAGCCTGCGCACCGCCGCGCCCACGCCGTCCAGCAGCTCCAGGTCCTCCGCGCGCTTCAGGTGGCCCACGTGGCGGTTGAGCGTGCCGTCGCGGTCCAGCAGCACGCCGGGCCGGGGCGCGCCGAGCGAGCTGCGCGCGGGCCGCCCGGACTCGAAGTCCGCGGTGACGCGGGCATGGCGCTCGGGCGTGCCCATGTCCTTGATGTACTCCGGGCTGCGGTAGCCCATGAGCCGCGTGCCGCGCGCCAGCAGCTCCGGGAAGACGTCCCGCGCCAGGTCCGCCTTCCGGGGAGAGAGCGCCTCCAGCGCCCGGCGCTCCACGACGTAGAGCGCGGCGTTGGCCAGGTTGGGCAGGGGCGTCCCGGCGGGGTGCGGATGCGGGTGGAAGGCCACCACCTGGTCCGCTTCGTCCACCTCCACCAGGTCCGAGTCGTGGGGGTGGTCATTGGGGTGCAGGAACAGCGTCAGCGCCGCGTCCGCCGCCTGGTGCCACGTCCACAGCCGCGCCAGGTCCACGTCCAGCAGCGTGTCGCCGTAGAGGACGGCGAAGCGCTCCGCCAGCTGGGGCAGCGCGTGCAGCAGCGCCCCCGCCGTGCCCAGCGGCCGTACGTCGCGCAGACAGCGCAGCCGCAGGCCCAGCGACGCGCCGTCGCCGAAGTGCGCCTCGATGACGTCCGCCCCGTGGCCCACGAGCAGCACCGCGTCGGTGAACCCGTGGCGCGCGCCCAGCTCCAGTTGGTGCTGGAGCAGCGGCTTGCCCCCGAACGGCGCCATCACCTTGGGCAGGCCGCCCAGGTGCGCGCCCATGCGGGAGCCCTGGCCCCCGGCGAGGATGACGAGCTGCTTCATGCTCATCGCGCCGGAGGGACGACCGGAGAGGACGCCGGCGTGGCCAGCGGCAGGGCCCACGGGGCGACGGGGACGGACAGGCCACTGGCCGCCGCGTCCAGGTCCGCGAAGGTCTCCTCCACCAGCGTCTGGATGCCCGAGGCCACGCGCTCCACCGGCGTCCCCGCCGGGAAGAGCACGCGCAGCCGGCCGCGCCCGCGCGACCAGCCCCCATCCCACGTCACCTCCAGCCCGGGGAAGCGGCCCGCCACCCGCTCCCGCAGCGCCTGCACGCGCGGCCCCAGCGGGCGCACGGCGTCGCTCTCCAGATGGATTTCAGCGCCCACGTCCCCGCCATAGTCCAACAGCTCGTAGTGGAAGGCGCGCGGCCAGGACGGCGGCGCCATGCGGCGGAAGTGCGGGAAGCCGCCCCGGGCCTTCAGGTGCGCGCTCGCGCCCTGGGAGTAGCGCGCGACGATGGCCTCGAACTCCGGCCGGCCCCCGGCCGGCGGCGGCGCCAGCGTGTAGAGGCCCTCGCCCGTGGGCGCGGGGCCCGCGGCGTCCAGCGACACGCCCGCGGGCAGCGGGGGCAGGCAGTCGAAGTCCACCGTGTAGCGCGCGAAGTCCGCGGGGGTGAGCGCGCGGCCCCCGGCGCGGGCCCGGTCCACCTCCAGCAGCAGCGTGATGGCGCGGCGGTAGTGGCCGAAGTGCAGGAAGCACTCCGCGAACACCGTGTGCGGCAGGAAGCGCGGGAAGGTGTGGTTGAGGCGGTTGGCCACGAACGCCATCGCGCTCCAGGTCTCCTGGGGAATGGGGAAGCCCGCCACGTGCGCCAGCGTCGCCAGCTCGATGAGGTGGCCCACGTAGTAGCAGTGGTTCTCCAGCGGCGAGTCGATGAGCAGCGACTCACGCAGCTGGTGCAGGAGCGTCCCCGGGCCGCCCTTCTCCCCCCGGGCCGCCAGCAGGTCCACCTGCTCCAGCGCCGCGCCCAGCACGAAGAGGATGTCCAGCTGCCCCTCCAGGAAGCCTTGCGCGTCCTTCCGGAAGCGCTCCATGCCCCGGATGTTCGCCGCCGCCGCGCAGAGCCCCTCGGTCAGGTGCACCTTGCGGCAGACCTCGAAGCCGCCATGGTGGTGCGCGTCCACAGCGCGCTCCATCAGCGCCGTCACGTCACACACGTCCGCGCCCATGAGGAACGGCGCGGTGTCCGCGCGCGGCTCCGGCTCCAGCGCGGCCAGCGCGTAGAGCAGGTGCCCCAGCTCGATGCCGTCCGTCACGTTGAGCTGACGGCTGTTGAGCGCGATGTCCTTGAACGACGCCCGCACGCCCGGCAGCGGATGCAGCGGATCCACGCCCGCCATCACCGTGTACGCGATGGCCTGCCACGGGTGGAACTCGCCTTCCGGGTCGCGCTGGAGGATGTAGGGGCGGCCTGCCTCGTCGCGGTGGACGAACGGCTCCAGGTGCTCCAGCAGGGGCCGCCCGTCCAGGCGCGCGTTGCCCCAGCCATTGAGCAGGTGGCAGGTGTGCGGCAGCGAGTCTCGCTCCAGGATGGCGCGCACGTGCCGGCCCATCATGTGCGCGAGCAGGTCCGCGGCCAGCGTCGCCGCGCCCACGTCCAGCGCCTGGGGCTCGCGGCGCATCCGCTCCCGGAACGCGCCGGTCGCGGCCTCCTCGGCGGGGGACAGGTCGAAGGGCCACCAGAAGCGATTGTCGTCGGACACGGGAGAAGGCCTGGGCAAAGGGGAGGCGAAGGGACGGCGTGGGGCGAGGGCACGGCGGAGGGAACACCCCCGGCAAAGCCAGACATGAAAGCGTCCGCTCCCCGGGGGCATTCCCTGACGGCGGACTACTTGGGGGCGACGACCGGACCCGTGGTCGTGTCCTTCGGCGGCGTCGTGGGCTCCACGCAGCAGCCCTGCGTGCAACAGCCGGGGATGAGGATCACACCGCCCGTGGTCTTGGACAGGTCCTCGCGGCTCAGCTTCCGGCCCGGGGTACGGCCCTGGAACTTCTCGTTGTTGTCGCTCATGTGAATGCGCCTCCTTTAGGACGCGGAAGCAAAGCTAGGAGAGAAAAACGAGAAGGGTCAACGCATTGACCGGCGTTGGCCAGAACAGGGAAGGTGCCTCCATGGCCATGGAGCAGAAGAGGGAGCCCACCCGTGACGCACCCCGGCTTGCATTCGCGGTGATGCATGCCGCGTTCGATGCCGCGCGCGCCCCGGCCCTGCGGCGTCTGGAGGAGACCCTGCGTGCCGGGTTGGGTGCCGGCGACGTGCTGCACGTGGAGCGGGACACCGTGCGGCGGGGGGTGTGGAGCGTCGCGAGCGCGTGCTGGCGGTGGGGCATCGCGCGGGCCTCGGAAGGCATCACCCACGTGGTCGTGCTCAACGACGACGCGGAGCCCTGTCCCGGCTTCGTGGAGGCGGTGCGCGCGGCGCTCGCCGCCCGCCCCGCGCATCCGGTGTGCTTCTACGCCAACCACGAGGCGGCCCTCACGGCCTACGCCGAGGGTGAGGCGTGGTGGACGTCCGACGACGGGCTCGTGGGCGTGACGTGCGCGTTGCCGGTGGACCTGGCGGGTGAGTTCCTCGCGTGGGCGGACACCGCCCTGCTGGAGCGCACGCCGAAGGGCCTGCCGGACGACACGCGCCTCAACATCTGGGCCATGGCCCACCGCCGCCCCATCTGGCACGCGCGGGGTCTGGTGGAGCACGGCGAGCCGGAGACCAGCCTGGTGGGCAACGCGCACCACGAGGGACGCCGCTCCCTCACCCCCGTCCCCGCCACGGAGGCCGAGGCCCGGGCCATTGACTGGAGCCGGGGACTGGACTCCCCCCTGCACGCGCTCGTCTACGGCATCTCCCCCATCCACCTGCTGCGCGAGGTGAAGCCGGAGGTGCGTGAGCGCATGGGCCTGGAGCAGGTCGTCGACGCGCTGTGGGGAGAAGCCTCGCCCCAGTGCCGCGCCTTCTACGGCGCCCGTCCATGAACGCGGGCCGCCCGGCTCCCTCGCGGCCGGGCGTCCGATTACACGATGAGCGAGGCCGGGCTCTACGCGGACCTGGTCGCCGTGGAGGGCGACCCCACGCAGGACATCTCCGCCGTGCGCCAGGTGCGGCTGGTGATGAAGGGCGGCACGCTGTACCGGCGCTGAAGCGGCGCTCAGCGCCTCGCCCGGCGGCGGCCGAGCAGGACGTCCGCCAGCCCCGCCAGCAGCAGCACCGGCGCCACCAGCACCGCGCCGAACCAGGCCAGCGCGTAGAGGACTCCGAAGCCCACGCGCCAGGGACCGCCCACTGCGGTCCCGGACAGCACGCCCACGGACTCACGACCGCCGCCCAGGTGCAGCGCCAGGAAGAGCGCGCCCAGGCCCAGCGCGGCGAGGACGAACGGGTGGCGCATCATCGGCGTGCCTCCAGGGGCGGCGCCCGCGCCAGGCGCCAGAGGGGTCCTTCGACGAGCGCGTACAGCAGCACCGCGTCCGCGAGCGGATTGCCCGCCGCGAAGCGCAGGCCGGTGTCGTCGCGCACCGGGAAGGCCGCGAAGTGGAGGCTGGTGAGCAGCCCGTCCAGGGCCTCCTCGTCGTCGAACGCCGCCGCGCCCACGAGCGCGAGCCCGCTGGAGCCCGCGTTCGCGTTCACCCACGGAATCGTGGGCCCGGAGTCGAGGTCCTGCACCGCCGCCGCCTCCGGAGGCCACTCGCCCGCCCACGCGAAGCCCAGCGCCTGCCCCAGGAGCGCGGCGCGGGCCTGCTGGTACTGGTCGCGCGCGAAGTCCGCGTCCACCACCTGGAGCATGTGCGCGGCGAGCCACAGCGTGGAGCCCTCCGGCCCGTCCTTCGTCACGCCGTCGTAGGTGAAGCTCGACACGAGCAGCCCGGTCCGACGGTCGGACAGGTGCTCCCGCGCGGAGGCCACCCAGCGGCGCAGGAGCGCCCCGTGGTCCCGCCCGTCCACCGTGTCCGACAGCCGCAGCGCCGCGAGCGCCACCGCGTTGCAGAACGTCCAGCCTTCATCGGGGTAGCTCTCCGCCGCGAGCACCGGCGCGCGCTCCAGCTGTCCGACGAGGCGGTCCACGCGCTCGCGCAGGAGCGGCGCGTAGTCCGCGCGAGGTTCCACCGCCTGGCGCGCGGCCATCATCAGCGCCAGCTCTCCCTCCACGAAGAGGCTGCGCCCGGCCGGGTCCTTGAAAGGCGCCGCGTGGACGTACGGCAGGAAGAAGGCCTCGTGCACCTTGCGCTCGTCGCGCAGCGTCCGGTCGATGAGCACGTCCACCACGGCCAGGTGCTCCGTCTTCCGCGCGGGCTCCGACAGCGCGAGGTTCGCGAAGGACAGCGCGGAGAAGGTGCGCACCATCAGGTCCCACTCCGGGTTCGTGCGGTGGAGCACGTCGCGCTCCGCGCTCGACTCCTGGAGCGAGAACGCGCGTTGACGGGAGGCCAGCGCCGCCGCCAGCGCCTCCCGGTCCCAGGGCCGGAACAGCCAATGGAGCGCCGGCAGCCACACCGCCACGGCCAGCACCAGCAATCCGAGCTTGCGTCGCATGGCGGCAATCTCCGTCGCGGCCGGGCCCCCTTCAGGCCCCGCGGGTTGGACGGTCGTCCCCGCTCGCTGAACGGTCGCGCTCCCGCCCGGACCGGCGTGCTCCGGAAGAGCTGAAGTATCCCCTCATTCTCATTTCTCCCTCTGAGTTCGCCTGCTCGACCGCTCACGAATTCTCCGAGGGGAAACTTCAAATGAGGGGATGCCTCAGAGCAAGTGGAACAAGGTGGAGCACCGCCTCTTCTCGCACATCACGATGAACTGGCGAGGCCGCCCGCTCGAGGACTTCGAGACCGTCGTCAAACTCATCGGCTCGACGCGCACGACAATGGGCCTTCGCGTGAAATCGCGGCTCGACCGGCGCAAGTACAAACTCGGCGTCGAGGTGCCCGACTCCGCGATGGCCAGCCTTCACATCGAGCGCAACGAGTTTTGAGCCTGCCCCGATTCCGTGGCTCTCCCGCAGTTTGTGTGATCCTCGAGCAAGGAGGCAGGCGGTGCTGGCGGGAAGCCATTGCGGCGAGTACTCCTGGGAATGAAAGAGTTGTACTCGACTCCCGGCTGTCGGGTGGAGCGCGTGACACGTAGCAGCTCAGCGGGATGGGCTTGCCCCGATTTCGTGGCTCTCCCGCAGTTTGTGTGACGCGCAAGCTCAGGAGGCAAGCAGCGCGCGACGGCGCAGCAGGTCGAAGCTGGCTCGCCCATACATCTGTCGCTTCAGGAGTTTGAGTTTCGTGATGTGGCCTTCGGACTGCGCGTTGCTCCAGGGGGTGGTCAGCGCGGCCCGGACGGCATCGCCGTCCTGTTCAAGCCCCTGTGCGAAGGATTCCACCGCGCGCACGCCGCACGTACGTGCCTCGCCCAGCCACTGCTCGAATGCAGCGCAGGACGAGACAGGCTCAGCACCGTGCGAGACACCCCGCTCGCGCACCAGGTCACCGAAGCGACGTGTCAGTGCAGCGACGCGTGCAGCCTCTTCATCCTGCTCGATGCGGGTCAGCGTGGCTGCCTCCGTGGAGGTGAGCGCGGAGCGCGACTGGACGCAGAGCCATGCCAGTTGCTTGGGCGAGGGGAGGCTTGCGACGCGGCGCGGAGCCTTCGGGATTGAGTCGTGGCCACGACGTGTGCGGGGCGTCGAGCGCGCCGGTGCCGTACGCCGCGTCTGGAGCCAGCGATGGACCTGCCGCGAGGTGCCGCCAAAGCCCTTGACGCGAATCTCACGCCAGAGGGCGAGTGCACTCTCGCAGCCAGCGGACTGCCTCTGTGCAAGGTACGCCACGAAGGGGTCGAGGATACTTGGACCGGGGAGTCGAACCGCACGCTCTGGAAAGGTTTCCGCGTGGGCGTACTTGCGCACCGTTGCTCGCGCCAGCCCGAGGGTGCGGCTGATTTTCAGCAGGGGCTCTCCAGCCAGGTGCAGGCGCCGCACCGCCTCGTAGGCGGCAGTTCGGCGGGCCCTGCTTTCCTCTCCGGCGCGCGATTCAGCACGCGTGCGCGGGAAACTGGCGTGACGACGCACGGGAGAGTCCTCCGCGCTCGTCACTTCGGGC
Source organism: Corallococcus sp. RDP092CA (assembly GCF_041903675.1). Taxonomy (NCBI): domain Bacteria; kingdom Pseudomonadati; phylum Myxococcota; class Myxococcia; order Myxococcales; family Myxococcaceae; genus Corallococcus; species Corallococcus sp. RDP092CA. The sequence continues at coordinate 98,449 of NZ_JAYESI010000029.1, forward strand.
AGAGCCCGCAGGCGCGCATGGTTGCCAGTCAGCCAGCGCTCCACCATCTGCCGACCATTGAGTAGCAGGTGCCAGCGGTCCGCGACCTGCTGGGCGCCGGGCGCTCCGAGACTCGCCGCACGTGCGTACTCGGTGGAGCGGTCCCTGGCGATGAGTTCGACGACTGGGTGCTCGCGCAGCCATGCAGCAATAGTTGGTGCCGAGCGGTCAGGCAATAGGTCGACGACGCGGTGTGCTTCCAAGTCGACAAGGATGGTGCCGTAGGTGCGGCCTTTTCGCAGGGCCCAGTCATCCACTCCGAGGACCCGAGGCTGTGTCCTCGGAGGGAGGGGAGCGCTGTGCATCAACCGGAGCAGCGTGTCGGGACTCGTCGACATGGCGAGTGGCGTGAGAAGCCTCGCCCCGGCTTCTGCTCCCGCCGTCATGCCCACCGCGCGCTGCGCCGTGGCGAGCCGATGCGTGCGCCGGGCACGGGGGGCGAGCAGACGAGGAAGGGGCTCCGCGAAGGTGCGGCGCGTGCACGTCTTGTTTCGACAGGAGAAACGGCGCACACGCAGATGAAGCTGAACAGCGTGCCCAGCAGAAGGCAGGTCAGCCGGGCGACGGACGTAGGTGCTGTGCGGCGTTTCGCTACGCACCTTGCAGGAAGGGCATCGCGCGCTTTTGCTCTCCGGTCGCACCACGAGGACAGCTCCCGCTGAACTGCTACGTGTCACGCGCTCCACCCGACAGCCGGGAGTCGAGTACAACTCTTTCATTCCCAGGAGTACTCGCCGCAATGGCCTCCCGCCAGCACCGCCTGCCTCCTTGCTCGAGGATCACACAAACCACGAGGACAGCTCCCGCTGAACTGCTACGTGTCACGCGCTCCACCCGACAGCCGGGAGTCGAGTACAACTCTTTCATTCCCAGGAGTACTCGCCGCAATGGCCTCCCGCCAGCACCGCCTGCCTCCTTGCTCGAGGATCACACAAACTGCGGGAGAGCCACCAAACCCGGGCAAGCTCACTCAAGCGATTTCGTGCTGTCGCCACCCGCGATGAAAAGACGGCGACCAACTACCTCGCCGTCCTACACGTCGCATCAATGCTCCTTTGGCTGCGCTAATCAGGGACAGCCCTTACCGCCCGACCGTCGCTCAACGACCGAAGTTACCCGTGGAGCCGGAGGCCCGCGCGGCGAAGGCGAGAGTGCCAGCTCGTTTGAGGCACCCGGCCCTCACCCTGGACCCGAGAAAGGAATATCACACATCCGTTCGAGTCGCCCTACCTGAACAGCCCCCAGTCGTCTGGCTTTTCGGGCTCTGGCGTCAACTCAAGCCTGCTAAATCGCCCCCCCCGGACCTCGATAACCGCCCACAATTCGGCGGTGCAATTCGGGCACCGGCCAAGTCCGTAAGACCAGACGTCGCGCCCGACTGCAATTGGAGCGGGCCCTACGGGGGACCGACGCATCGTGGGAGCAAGCCCCCAGACAATATCACCGACAGAAAAACGCCTATGCTCCAAGATGCCGATATCCGCCTGAAAATCCACTTCCTCCAGACAATTACAGACACTGCATCTGACCAACCCCACAAACTCGTTATACCTGCTCATTGCGTCGGCCCTTTTTTCAAGAATTCAAGAAAATGCCGACCATCAATCTCCGCCTTCCGTCCGTGCTGCCCAAGGAACCTAATGAATTTTCCGTCAGCAGTTACGTATGGAATACCTAGTTCCTTGGAGTACGACGCATTGACGATGTCGTTGAAGTGGCTCTTCATTCCACCCGTCACAGCGCGATCACCTTGGCCGGCCCTTGACCGGTTTGCCGCATCTCGGAGCAACTCAAACGCTGCTTCGAACTTCTCACCAGTGCGAAGGATAGCCGCCCGTTCGCCAGCAAGAACCTCTAAGTTCTCGAAGCTACTCAAGAAGCGGCGCCTCGACGCCGAGCCAGTAGCCACTGTGGTGAACTCCGAATAGGTCGTAGGAGTTACCACCCACTGGTAGTTAGGATCGCGCAGTAGATCCAAAGCGGCCTCATCAGCAGGGCGAACGCTGCCACGCTGCGCGTTCCAAGCCTTTACCAACACATCACTATCAACCACTGGATCGATAGGACCTGCATGACTCGGCATTTCTACCAACCGAGTCCCTGACGTACTAGCGCCCTCGACAACAGCAGTCTCCGCAGAACTGGCGAACCTTGTGAACGGGTTTGCCGCAGAGCCCAACATCCCCAACTCTGCCTTTGGCAGACTGCTTGCGGCGGCATTCAGGGCCCGCCCGCCCAGTGTCACAACTCGCTCTATTGCTGCCCTGCCTCCAGGCACCTTGCTGGTGACCCATACCGCCCCAGCACCGACCACTGGCAGCGCCTTTCCGAGCCCATAGCCAAGAACGGCGCCCTTGGTTCCTTCGATGACCTGGTCGTCGGCATGCTGCTGCCACTTCTTTGCCGAACCATCAAAGGTCAGGGAATCGAATCCCGCGTTCCCGAGCGCCCCGCCAACAAGGTACCCCGTTCCACCTGAAAGTACTGTGGCGTCGATACTCAACCCCAGTTCGGCGCCTCCGATGGTGTTCTGCGCCACGATGGAAGCGTAGTCACCAAAACTCCTGCGCTGTCCCCAGAGCAGGTCGTTGCCCCCCGCTCCAATGGCTTGGCCTACACCCCACGCGAAGCCCAGAGCAGTGCCAACTGCTGTAGCGGAGTGGCCGTCGTCATCGCGGTAGCTGAATGGATTCCCGTACGCGTACGTATACCGGTGCAGACTCGGCGCATCGCTCAACTGCCCCTCATACGAATCTCTCGAAATGAACCGCCCCAGTTCACTGTCGTAGTACCGGGCCCGCGCATACGTGAGCCCCGTCTCCACGTCGTACTGGTGCCCCGTGTAGCCCAGCTTGAACTCACTGGCAGTGGGCGCTGAGCCACTGCGGGGACCGCCCCACGCGTCATACCGCCGGGCCACAGTGACGGTGCCACTCGTGGACAGCGCGTCCGTCACGCTCCCCAGCGCATCCGTTCCCAGGAAGTTCGTTGCCGCGGAAGCCACTTCGCTGACTGCCAACGGGCCCCCGCCATAGTGATAGCGTCGCTTCGACGGATGTGTGGCCTGGGCTCCATCCAGCTCCTGCAGGATGAAACCGTCATCCAGCACATACGCGACGTCTTCGGACGCCGTATTCCTTTGCGTCCGCTGGAGGTCGTTATCGTAGTCGTACCGCCCCACGTCCTGCCCGTTATCATACGCGGCGGTGAGAGTGTTACGGATGTCCCAGGCGAAGGTGCGGGTGCCATTCTGCGTCGCCTTCTCCACCAGGTTGCCCACGAGGTCGTAGGTCAGCACCGTATTCAGCTTGGCGCCTCTCGCGTCCTCAAGCCCTCTCAGCCAGTCCACCCGGTTGAAGGTTCCGGTGACATCGCGCGTGAGCGCCTTGGGTTCCACACTGGAGTAGGCATCGGGACCAAGGCCCCTCTCCCGTCGAACCCTAGCCTGCCGCTCGCCTGTGCGGTTACCGACGGCATCGAGCCGATACAACGTGTTTAGGAAGTCAGGTTCAGCCACTCCCGTAAGCCGGTTCAAGACGTCATAGCCGTACCGGGTCGTCTCATTGCCGCCCAGCACCTGCGTCGAGGAGGAGGTGCGCGTCTCCACTTGCGTCAACCGATTCCCGTTGGCGTCGTAGGTATAGCCGAATCGGCTGATCACCGGTCCGCTCGTTTGGCAACTATCGCTGACCGTGCCCCGAGCCGTGACCAGATCAACCAATCGTCCCGCGGCGTCATAGCAGCGCCCTTCCGACAAGCCGTTGGGCCACACCACGCCCTTGAGCAAGGAGTCCGGCCAGTACCGGTACTCCACGACGCCGGCCGGCAGTGTCGCCTGCATCAGGCGCCCCAATGCATCGTATGCATACCCCGTTACAACTCCGTCCGCGTCCGTCACGCTCGTACGGTGCCCCATGGCGTCGTACTCGAAGGAGAGCTGCTTTCCGTCCTGCTCCCGCAGCCGCGTCTTCACGCGATCAAGTGCGTCATACGTGTACGTCGTCGCCTCCTCCACCACGCCGCCCAGCGTCTGCTTGAGCAGGGTCGCACGCCCCAGGTTCCCATTGCCGTCATACGCGAAGCCCTCCGCGTCCACCGACGGCAACTCTCGCGGCTGCGCATGCTGCGAATAGGTGCGGCTCGCCAGCCGATCGAGGAGCCCATACCCAGACACCGTCACCTGCCCCTTCGGGTCGGTCATGGAGCTCGGGTTCCCGTTCGCGTCATACGTGTGACGCCACGTCAGCGTGCCCACGCTGCCCGACGGCGTCGCGCCAGCTTCGAACAGCGGCACCTGGCTCCGCTGAGCCGCCGTCAACCGCGCATGCGAGTCCAGATGCTGATGCTCGGCCGTGCGCAGGTTGCGCACGTCGTACTCGTAGGTCGTGAGGTTCCCGTTCGCGTCCTGTTTCGCCACCAGGTTGCGGGCCGCGTCGTAGACATAGGACGTGAGCCCACCAGCGGCATCCGTGACGGACAGCAGCTTGCCCTGCTCGTCGTAGGCGTACCACGTCACATACGTGTCCGTGCAGACCTGCTCCTCCACCTCCGCCAGCGTCAGCCCGGCCGCATCCCCATGGGAAATCGCGGGAGCGCCGAGCGGCTCCTTCATACACACCCGGTTGCCCGCAGCGTCATAAGCCCACGCCGTGACGTGCCCGAGCGCATCCTCCTCGCGCACGCGCCGTCCCAGGTCGTCGTAGGTGTAGCGCGCATCGAAGAGAACGCCCGTGGCGCGGGGTCCCTTCTTCTGCATCAGTTGACCAGCGGCGTCGTACTGGAACGCAGTCGTCGCCGCTTCCGGCGATCCAGCGCCCTGGGTCTCCTCCACCAGACGCGCCGCTCCATCGTAGAGCCGGGTGGTCGCGTAGCCATTCGCGTCCACCGCCCTCGCCACCTGCCCCGCGGCGTTATAGGTCCAGGACTCCTCCGCCACGTCCTGGCCCTGCCCCCGCGAGGAGTACACCTTGCGGCCCAGGCCATCCGCCCGCTGCACTGTGGGAACCTGGCGCCGGTCCCAGTGAGTCAGCTCGCGGGTTGCATCTCCGTACTGCCAGCTCTGGCCATAGGCAGCCGGGCCGCTCACCGATGCGGCTTCGGACTGGCTCAGCACCCGGCCCGCGGCGTCGTAGGCGAAGCGGGTGAGGTGCCCCTTCGCATTCTTCTCCACGCGCTTGTAGAGAGCGTCAAACCAGGTGTCTGAGGCGTACCCCGCCGCGTCCGTGCGGCGGACGACCCGCCTGAGTCCGTCGCGGTACGTCACGGTGAGTTGCCCCCGCGCGTCCCGCACCTGCTCGCGCGTCAGGGCCTCCGTGTCCGGAGCATCCACATACGTGCGCTCACTCACCGTCAGGGACTGTCCCCCCTTGGACAGACTCTCCACGAGGGTCTCGGTTCGCAGCCGTCCCAACGCGTCGTAGGTGAAGCCGCGCTCCACACCGCGCCCATCGATGGAGCGGATGACATGGCCTTCCCCGTCATGCGTCTGACTTTCGGAGACGCCCATGGGCCGGTACACATCCGACAGTCGGCCCAACGCGTCGTGTACCGTCTCCGTCCGCCGGCCCAGCGCATCCACCCGGGCGGATTCATGGCCGTACCGGTCGTACTCCACGGTGTAGACCAGATTGAGCGCGGGCCCGACCCTCGGGTCGTCGGGCTGGCGCGACAGCGGTCCATTCGCAGCGTCCTCTTGCCCCTTGAAGATGCGTCCCAGCCCGTCCAGGTGCCGAGCCTGGACGAAGCCCCGTGCATCGCGCGTCCACTCGACATGCGCCATGTCGTCATGGACGGTCTGCGTCGTGTAGACCGCCTCCCCAGCCTTCGTCGCCACGCGCTCCGTCACCGAGAGCACCCGGCTCAAGCCGTCATACGTCGTGGTCTGCTTCCGATGCTGGACGCCTCCCGCCTCCCAGCGGGCCTCTGTCACATTGCCGCGCCCATCGTATTCGCGCCGCTCGACCCGGCCGACGGCATCCGTCTGGACGGTGGCACGTCCCAACAGGTCGTACTCCGCCGTCTGGGCGTGGCCATTCCCATCCACCTGCCGCACCCGGTGGCCGGTCAGATCATATGCAAATGTCTGCGTATAGCGCACGGGCGGCGCGTCAAGGTCCGCACCCCGAACCTCGGGGCTCTGCTCCTCCACGGCCCGGTAGAGCGAGTCCAGCCGGTAATGCCTGTCGAACCCGGACAGGTCCTCCTCCGCCACCTTGTTGCCAGCGGCGTCGTAGGTCACATGAGACAGTGTGTAGGTCCGGCTCACGTCGCCGGTGTTGCCCCCCTGGGCCACGAACCGTGACGCATCCGCCACGGACACCAGCATCTCCACCGGGCGGTCTGCGAAGTCATACACCGTGGTCGTAAGGACACCCCGCCGGTCGATGACCATCGTGCGATTGCCGGCATCGTCATACGCATAGCGAGTCTCCAAAGAGGCAGTGAGCCCGCCTCCGGACTCGACCGTCCGGGCTCGCCGGCCCGCGGCATCCAGCCAATGCTCGCGGATGAAGTCCCCTCCCAGGGTCTCGTATTGGAGCTCGCCACCCGGGTAGTACAGCGCCGTGCGCACCTGTCCCTCGCCGTGAGGGTTCACCCACTCCTCGCGCTTCACCCGGTCCAGCCCATCCCACTGCTGGATCCGATGGCGCCCCAGCCCATCCTGCTCGTCCTCCAGGCGCCCACGGGCGTCATAGAGGGTCTGCACCGTCACAGTGGCTGCCCCGCTCACCTGGAGCGTCTTGGTCCGCAGCTGTCCGTAGGCGTCGTACGCCGTGGCCTTCTCCCGGTGACCATCCGCGCCCACGCTCTCCACCCAGTCTCCAGTGACAGCCAGCGACGGGCAGGCCGCTCCTTCAACCCCGCAGTAGCGCCAGCTCAGCACGACGTCCTGGGGGGACTCCTGCAACGAGGCCACGGCCTCCTCACAGGTCGCGGCGGAGGTCAACACCGGGCGCGGCACCCGGTTCACGTAGCGCCGGGTCTCCAGCTGACGCCCCGTCCCCGTCGGCAGCACGTCCTCGGGAGCATCCCCGGAAGAATCCACCCGCGAGACCGTGGCGTAACCCTCCGCGTCCACGTGGCAGACTTGCGCGTTGAAGCTCGCCTCATAGCCCCACTTCTCCACCACCTCCGAGACAGGCTGCCCTTGCCCGTCGAGCACGGGCAGCGTGGCCGCCACGGTCCCCATGGCCGGGAGCGCCGCTCCCCCAATGCGGCGCTCCACCAGATTGCCTCTCGCGTCGTAGGCTAGGTGAGTGACACGTCCGCGGGCGTCCAGTTCCGCCTCGCGTACCCGGTGAACCGAGTCCCAAAGCGCGCTGGTCCGCGCCACCACGCCGGTGGACAGCGGCTTCTCTGTCTCCACGACGGCGCCCGTTGCCATCATCCAGTAGTGGGTTTCGGGGACCCCGGCCCGAGGGCCCTTCACCGATGTGCGGTACGTGGTGAGCGACTGCCCCAGCACCGTCCGCGTGTCAGGGGCGATGCTGTAGGTGAACGAGGTGATGGCCTCCCGCACCGGGGCCGTCTCCATGACCTCCACCACCTGCTTCACCCGCTCGTCCTTGCTCATCAGCAGCAGGAAGTCGTCCTCGCCTGGCATCGACTCCGTAGCGCCGTAGTAGGTGTAGCGGGTCACCTCCCCCTCAGGCCCCGTGTACCGGTTCAGCCGTGTCCGCCCTGCCTCCAATACGCCATCCTCGTAGGCGTACGACTCGGTCCTCAACGGGGTTCCACTGCTGCAGGCGCCGTCGTAGCGAGACACGGAGACCAGTCGTTGCTGGGTGTCGTAGGCGTACTGGACGCAGACATTGAGGAAGGTCGTGGACATCGCATCCACCGAGGTGGCGTGGTGTAGTTCCACCGTGCGCAATCTCAGGTGCCCTGACTCGCGGACGTGGCCCAACTCCAGCAGCCGCCCGCTCGCCTCATCGAACACCCGCGTCAGCGCGCCGTCGACGGAGGCATCACCATACCGCATCAGCACACGATGCCCTGTGGGCGCCACGACGGAGGTGAGGCGGTACTTCACGGGGAAGCTCGCGCTGTCGAGCCGGCCGTGGCGGTACTCGGTCCCATCCTTCGCTCGGAAGATGTACTCCCGTGCGGCTCCCACGCCCTCCACGCGCAGCGTGCCGTGGTATCCGCGCTGGGCCACACATTCCGTACCCTCTCCCGTGCAGGTGAAGACCTGCCCACCACCCTCACCGCTGGTGACCGCGTAACGGAAACCACCGCCAAGCAACGGCTGCACGGCGCCTTCGTACGCATGCGTCCAGCCCAACCCCAACACACCCTCGTCGGAGTCACCGCTGGCATAGGCACGCTGCCAGGAGAGCCCCAGGCCTCGGCTGGGGCTCTCCACGTCCACGGCCTGTTTCACCAGGTGGCCGTCCACCACGCTGACGCCCTTCACGAAGGTATGGCCCACCGGCAGCCTGCCCACCGTTCCCACGCTCGTCGTCAGCACGACCTCCTGGTTCAGGGACGTTTGATTGGGATTGTCCGGAATGAGCGTGACCCGAACGGTCTCCTGTCCCACCGTTCCAGGCGGAATCTCCATCACCGCGATGCCCCCCTGCCCCAACGCGATGGCGGCACCTCCAAGCCAGGAGACCTGGGTGATACCCGTTGCATTCGCCAGCACCTGCGCGCTGGCGATTTCCGTCTGTCCGCGGCGAACCTCCAGCCGTCCGTTCCCGAAGACCTTCACACCCAGCGGCGCGCCGTAAGCGATGGGCACCTGCGCGTCATCCGGCGGCGGCTCGCCGGGCGTCACCTTTCGCGCGGACACGAAGTCCCACACTGGCAGAACCCAGCGGGCCCTCAGCGGAAGCCCCGCGATCAAAAGGCCGGGCTCCGGCGGCAGCACCTCCACCTCCTCAGCGGATTGCAACACCTTCACGGTGGACGTCGAGGAGTAGTTCTTCGCGAACAGCTCGAAGCGAACCCGTCCTCCCTGCGTTCCCACCGCCAGCGGCAGGATCCTCTGAAAATTGGAGGACGCTGGCAGGACGATGTCGCCGTCCACATCACGGGGCACGTTGGCGGCGAAGACCAGGACATCGTCGCCAGGCACGTTGGGCTGGATCGTCGTTCGGACATACAAATTATCAGAGCTCCTGTTGATGACGTAGAAGCCCAGACCTGAGTCAGACGTCTCCGCCTGTCCTCCTGCGGCGACCACCGTTCCCCCGTACAATTGCCGGCGGGCACTCAACGTCGGAACAGTCGAGTAGTGCCTGATGTAAAGCTCTTGGCCGCAGCACACCTCCACGTCTTCCCCGTTCGCATCAAGCTCGTAGCCTTGCGCGGCGAAGTACACCCGTTGATAGCCTTCCCGCACGAGGTATCTCGGCCGGAACGCCATTGAATACTCGTCGTCCAGGGGCTCGGAGCTCGTCCAAACAGGAGCCGCCACGAAGGTATCCAGCAAGATGCCGTTATCCGAATAGGTAAAAGCCCCCACCAGCACATCGACGAGCCCGGGCTCGTCTCCTCGCACTGGAACCCAGCCAGGAGCCCCGACCGGCCAGCGCAGGATCTGCAAGGTCAACACCTGCGGGCCGGTCGTCTGGTAGACGCCGTTGAAGTCACCGTTATACGTCCCCCGCAGCGTATACCGGGCAGTGGGAATGAAGGCAGAGACGCCGAATGGCTGCGACAGCCCCCCCACGGAGGCCATCACAGCGTAGTAACCTGCCGTCGTGCCTGGGATGTACCCCGCGCTCATCCATCCGTCGACATCCGTCCACTCCTGCAGAGTCTGCAACTGCATGGGATTGCTGACATTCAGCACCTGGGGGGTTGCTGAGTCCTGATAGCGGAAGAACCGTCCGGTGGCCGGCGACTGGCTCCATGTCACCAACTGATTGGCCAGGGCATTTCCGTATTGGTCCGACACCTTTCCCGAAAAGGGAGCAATCATTTGCAATCCCGCTTCCGTCGTAGGCGGGACGTAGAAGGTTTGAATTTGAGCCGGCACATCCGGCAACCCCACCTCGACAAAGGGCGCAGCCAGCGCGAAGGTCTTGGTGCCGTTGGAGGTCTCCGCCGTCACGGCGTTGTATCCCAGCCGCTGGGGGGAGTGCGGTCCCTCCCGCAGGAACGAGGAGCGGGCAATGTTTGTGTCAGGCACAACCCGGACCGCGGCCAGGCCATTCTCATCCGTCGTCGCCTGCAGTTGGGCCTGGGCCTGCCCTGCACCACCGACGGGAAGGAATCCGGGTTGGGAACCGAGTGCGCGCTTGAAGGTCACGACCGCACCGGACACGGGATCCCCGTTGACGGTCGTCACTCTCACCGCCACGGGTTGGGCAAGGGGCTGTCCGACCAGCCCCTCCTGCAGGTCGGTCATCACCACCTTCTCGATATTGGCGACCTGAGTCACGTCCTCCACGACAACGTCCGCATCCAAGCGGGAAAGCCCCTCTCGCAACTGCGCCATTCCCTCCTGGGGGAAGCGCCCCAGGGCCATTTCCCAAGCCCGGGAGAAGACGCCATCCCTCAGCGTCTCGAGCAAATCCACCTGTTGCTCGATCGCCAGCAGCAATCGCTGTCTGCGTGCCTGGTCCGCTTCCCCCGCGAGCTCGACCTTCCTGAGGAGTTGCTTTGCGCGCAGTAGCTCATCCCTGGAGCGCTCAAGGGAAATCTTCTCGGCGTCGCCCGCGACCGGAGCGTGCCAGAATCGCGCCCACCAGCCGGGGCCGTCGCCGAGTTCGGCGCGAGCCCTTTCCAGCGATTGCGCCAGTTGTTCTTGGGGAGCATCCCGCTTCGCTTCCCATGCGAGGCGGGCAGCCTCGAAGGCTTGCGTCTGGTCGGTAGGGATGACTTCGCAGGATCGCTTCGAAGGACTGAAGTCCTCATGCAGCAGCGTCTTTCCCAAGGAGGACACCCGGCTCTGCCACCCGGAGACATCGCCTTCTGCCCTTGCCCCCCATGCCCCAAGCAACACCAGCACCACGACCACCCATCGGCCCGCCTGCATCAAACGCTCCCTCATAATGCTCGACTCAAGACACCTCACACGCCATTACACGCCCACCTCAAACGCTGTCAACACCAGACATTGGCATGGAAATTTCGTCCGAGCCCTTCGCCGCTGCCGTATCGAACCAGGACGGCAGGTTCCTGCGACTTTCATGGGGTGTGGATCTGATCCTGAGCATCGCCTGAGCTAAAGCGCGGGTTGGCGGGAGCAGGCCAAGGCGTGGGAGAAATCCCGGCCATGGTGAAGGTGACGCTGGAAGTGCCCGAGGAGGTCGCCGCGCTGCTCAAGGCCATGGAGGCGAAGCTGCAGGCGGAGGCGAAGGCAGCTCGAGAGTTCGAGCCGGTA